>JAHLFF010000121.1 GCA_018883945.1 Candidatus Acinetobacter avistercoris | reverse complement strand
CTCCAGAACGGCTTACGTTAATATAATGATATTTAAAGAGAAATATCAAGCATTTCGTATAAGGTGTATTATGTTAATTTTAGGAACTCTTAACTATTGTCCTTAATTTCTATCTCATAATTAAGACTTCGCGCTTGATCTATAAATTCACCGATATTTCCAGATCCCCATTGATTTGAAATAGCGTAACAACCATCTTGAAAATTAAAAACTTCAGTTGGTTGAGAAAAATATCTCTTTTGACTTTTAATCTCATCAAATTTCTTATAAAAACGTCCGCTTCTTAATGTTTTAGGAAAATCATTATTTAGTGCTAAAAAGCTATTTATATTTTTTTCTTCAACGTGATGCTTTACTACAGCTAGGACTAAATTTCTTTTATTGTATTCCTGACCATTGAACAGGTATTTAGAGTAATCTCTTAAATATTTCTTATCAGAATTTCTTCGCTCTTCTGACTTTTGCTGCGCTTTGACTTGATAGTCTTTGGCTTCCGGAAGTGGAATAATTTGTTGAATATTCAGTAGAATTTCTTCTTTGTGTCTATATGGCTTGATACGTATACAGGTAATATCTAAATCTCTATCATTCAACCACATAACGGATGTTGTTAACTCTTTCGAAAAATCAGCAGAGACCAAAATAATTTTTACATCATCACCAAAAGTACTTTCTATTTCTAGCAAATCTTTTCCAATAAACTCCTCAATTTCCTCTTGTGCATCTTCTTCTTTAAAATCTGGAAAACCATTTAGATTTTTATACGTGGTGAATACTTTTACAAGATGTTCAAACGTCATCGTAGATATCATTGATGCATATCTTAGAGCTTGAAGCTCCATATGATCACCAGAATCTGTTCTTTTTAATTTAATAATTATTAAGTTTGCATTTCGATCTATAGCTAATAAATCAATACGTTTGCGAGACTGATCCCATTCGGAATATTCTTCAGCAACAATCAAAACATCTGGAACAAGAGCTTCAATATTTTGTTTTAAAGCTTGTTGAAGATCTTGCCTTTCTAATATTCCTTCTTGCCCAAAAGAGGTTTCTGCAATTTGTTGTATCTCCTTATTACTATGTTGGAATGTAAATAAGCTCATAAATTGCTCCAGTTTTAGATGATATGCGGGTAAAAAGTTCCCCCTCAATGTGAATACAAAATGGGAACTTTTTATAAATATGTATGTGTTTTATTTTTAATTAGAAATATCTTTATCTACTAAGATAGATAGCCTTTTTAAGGCAGTAAGAATCACCCCTGATCGGATGCTATAAGATAAAGCCCCATCAAAAAAACGATCATTCCGAATAGTTGATGTTAAATAAGCTAAAATAGTCTCTATATCAAAATTAGAAACAACTTCTTCATTAATATCAATATATTGACTTAATACTTCCATATATTCAAAAACCATTTCGTCATTCATAGCCTCGATGTATTTTTCTCTGACATCTTGCATAGATAGACTATTATCTTCCTTTATTTTCTCTAAATCAGGAATAAGTTCTAATAGTTGAGCATATCTTTTCATCATATTTTCTTAAAAGAATTAGTGGCTTATATAATTTACAATAAACTCATATGTATATCATGATTCACTTCTATAAAAACAAGCATACAACGTCAGATTATGTCGTACTAAGCATTAAGTCTTTATTCAGTTATCGACCAAGAAGTCAATCCTATATTTTCGAAGTACCAATTTAACATAATGGCGGTTATACGAAGTACACTTGTTAGAACCCATTTAAAGTGTCTATATTCTCACCAATAAAAATGTCTGGTTTATGATGGTTTTTATCACCATGGACTGGATATAAAATATAGATGCTGATCACTATGTCTGATAAAGAAATTCAACGTCTTGCAGTTCTGCAAGACGTTAGAGATCATCGTATTACCCAGGTCCGTGCTGCTGAAATCCTGAATCTTTCCACCCGTCAAATTACCCGGTTATTGCAGAAACTCAATCAAGATGGTGTCTCAGGTATGGCACATGCCAGTCGTGGTCAACCTGGCCATCGTCGCCATGATGACTTGTTAAAATCAAAGTGCCTTTCCATTATTGCTGAACATTTGCTGGGCTTTGGACCCACCTTGGCGCATGAGAAGCTCAGCAGCATGTTTGGTCTGCATATCCCTGTAGAAACGGTTCGTCGCTGGATGACTGCAAATGACCTGTGGATTCCTCGATCCAAGCGTTTGAAACGTCCGTATCAGCCTAGATATAACCGTGATTGCTTCGGTGAGCTGATCCAGATCGATGGCTCATATCATGACTGGTTTGAAGGCCGAGCTTCCAAATGCTGCTTGCTGGTTTATATCGATGACGCCACTGGAAAGCTGTTGCATCTGCGCTTTTGTGAGGCTGAAACGACCTTTGATTATATGCTTTCAACCCGAGCCTACATTGAGCAATACGGCAAGCCTTTGGCCTTTTATAGCGATAAACACTCGGTATTCCGAGTGAATCAGAAATCGAGCCAAGATAGCCAGATCACGCAATTTGGGCGGATTCTGAATGAGTTAAATATTGATATTATCTTCGCCAACTCACCCCAGGCTAAAGGCCGTGTGGAACGTGCCAATAGAACACTCCAGGATCGCCTGATCAAGGAAATGCGCCTAGAAGGTATCTGTTCAATTGCCGAGGCAAATGCCTGGCTGCCCTGCTTTATTGAGCATTTCAATCAGAAGTTTGCCAAGTGTGCGCGAAACTCAAAGAATTTACATCGGCCATTAACCGAATCTCATCTTGAACTGGATGATATTTTTACCTGGCAGGAACCGCGTAAGGTCACCAAGAATCTGACCCTGACCTATGACAAATGTATTTATCTGCTTGAACCGATAGAGCTGAATCATAAGCTTGTTGGGCAATATATTCCATTTCTGGAGTACCCGGATGGGACTGTGGCCCTCATGCACGAGGGACGAAAGCTCAACTACAGCATTTTCAATAAGTTAGCTGGGCTACAGCAGAATGAGATCGTTGAGAATAAACGGTTAGGTACAGTTCTGGCACATATTCAGCAACAGCATGAAGAGTTGGAAAAACAGAATAAACGTTCCCGTCTCAAGAAAAGTATGCCGAGTCGTAAAGCTCAGAAAGCTGTTATTGAACAAAGAAAGTTAAATCCTGTGCTTGACTCTTGTGGTTAAAAACAGGACATTTTAAATGGTTTATCGCATAGACATTTTAATTGGTGAATAACAACTTCTGTAACTCCTAAATAGGAGTTTTTTTATTGAATAACTATCTAAAAAACAGGCATTGCAAAGTCAATTCTAATGATATACACTAATTGATATACATTTAGATTATGGTTATTGAAATGCTAATGCTCAGATTACCAGTAGAACTAGATAAGCGGTTAGATGAAATAGCGAAAAAGACTCAACGAACTAAATCATTTCTAGCTAGAGAAGCAATTTTATTAAGTCTTGAGACCCTAGAAAAAAAATATACGATTGAAAACAAAGAATTAAGAGATATGAATATTAATTTATATGAAACTTTAGTTAAGTCTTTTTCTACACCAATTGATTTAGAAACTGAATCAAGAAAGTCAAAATTTCGTATCTTTAGCGAAGATGGAAAGCTATTTGTTCATAATAATAAAGACAATATTCGCCCATTAAGTGTAGATGAAGTTGATAATTTTTATAAAGTTTTCAAAGAAACAGGGAGTCGGTCTCCATCAACATATACAGATGTAACCTTTAACTCATCATATATTCTTGCTGCGATATCGCATTTAAAGGGACAAGATATTCTTTAATACCTCGTGT
>JAHLFF010000120.1 GCA_018883945.1 Candidatus Acinetobacter avistercoris | reverse complement strand
GGGGGTTGACCCTGAACATGACTGGAAGGCTAAGTATGAAGTCCTTCCTGGTAAGGAAAACGTTGTCGCTGAACTGAAAAAACTGGCTTCTCAAGTTGACGAAATCTATCTCGCAACGGATATGGACAGAGAAGGGGAAGCGATTGCTTGGCATTTAAAAGAAGTTATTGGTGGTGATGAATCACGTTATCAACGTGTGGTTTTCAACGAAATTACTAAAAATGCCATTCAGGAAGCTTTTAAACAGCCTTCTCGCCTTGATACAGACAAAGTTAATGCACAACAAGCACGTCGCTTTTTAGATCGCATCGTCGGCTTTATGATCTCACCCTTACTGTGGGAAAAAATTGCTCGTGGTCTTTCTGCAGGTCGTGTGCAATCAGTTGCAGCAAAACTTGTAGTCGAACGTGAGCGTGAAATTCGTGCCTTTGTTCCAGAAGAATATTGGCAAGTCTTTGCAGACACGCAATCCAAAAAAGATCACATTCGTTTAGAAGCAGTGAAGCAAGGTGGAAAAACCTTAAAGCTGCAAAATAAAGCACAAACAGATGCTTTGTTGAACATATTAAAAGATGCTGACTATAAGGTTTCAGTTCGCGAGGATAAACCGACCAAGGTTAATCCGAGTGCACCGTATATCACTTCTACGCTACAACAAGCAGCGAGTACACGCTTAGGTTTCTCTGTGAAGAAAACCATGACCATGGCTCAGCGTTTGTATGAAGCGGGTTATATTACCTATATGCGTACAGACTCCACTTTTTTAAGTGATGATGCTGTCAATATGGCGCGCAATTACATAGAACTAGAGTTTGGTGAAACCTATATTCCGGCTAAGCCGAACCGTTATGGCAACAAAGCGGGTGCACAAGAAGCACATGAAGCGATACGTCCTTCAACGATTACGCTTAGTGGTGATCAGCTTGTTGGTGTAGACCGTGATGCACAGCGTTTATATGAGCTCATTTGGCGTCAGTTTGTAGCATGTCAAATGACACCAGCTGAATATTTATCTTCGACCATTTTAGTCGATGCCAATGGTGTTGAGCTTAAAGCCAAAGGTCGTACCTTGGTTTTTGATGGTTTCACTAAAGTTCGCGGTGCCAATAAAGCAGATGATGATGTGTTATTGCCTGCGGTAAAAGTGGGTGAAATTCTTAAACTTGAGAAACTTGATCCATCGCAACATTTTACCAAGCCACCCGCACGTTTTACAGAAGCATCATTGGTTAAAGAGTTAGAGAAAAAAGGCATTGGTCGTCCATCTACCTATGCTGCGATTATTTCTACGATTCAAGATCGTGGTTATGTGAAGATTGATAATCGTCGTCTTTTTGCAGAGAAGATGGGTGAAATCGTGACAGATCGTCTCGATGAGAACTTCAATAACTTGATGAACTATGCTTTTACTGCGGATCTTGAAAGTCAGCTGGATAAAGTGGCTGATGGCGAGCGTAATTGGAAAGAGTTACTTGATAATTTTTACGGTGATTTTAAAAAGCGTTTAACCACTGCTCAGGGTGAAAACGGCATGCGCCGTAATCAACCCGTAGAGGTTGATGCTGTTCACTGTAAAGAATGTGACCGCCCAATGCAGATTCGTACGGGAACTACAGGCGTTTTCTTGGGTTGTTCAGGTTATAACTTGCCACCGAAAGAACGTTGTAAAGGTACATTTAATTTAACCCCTGTAGAATCTTTGGCGATGCTGTCCGATGATGAGGGTGCAGAAACAGCTGACTTAATGTCGAAAAAACGTTGTCCAATTTGTGAAACTGCAATGGACAGCTATGTGATTGACGGTGGTCGTAAATTACATGTGTGTGGTAACAATCCAGATTGTGCTGGTTTTGAACTTGAAGAAGGTGAGTTCAAAATTAAGGGATATGATGGACCCACTATTCCATGTGACAAATGTGATGGCGAAATGCAGTTGAAAACAGGACGTTTTGGTCCTTACTTCGCTTGTGGTAGCTGCGACAATACACGTAAAGTTCTAAAAAGTGGTCAACCTGCGCCTCCACGTGTAGATCCGATTCGTATGGAACATTTGCGTTCAACCAAACATGATGACTTCTTCGTGTTACGTGATGGTGCAGCAGGTCTGTTCTTAGCTGCGAGTAAGTTTCCTAAAGTACGTGAAACACGTGCACCTAAGGTAGCTGAGCTACGCTCTGTTGCTGAGCAACTTGATCCGAAGTATCAATTCATTTTGAATGCGCCAGATCAAGACCCTGAGGGCAATCCAACATTGGTTAAATTTAGCCGTAAGAACCAAGAGCAATATGTGGGTTCTGAAAATGCTGAAGGTAAGCAAACCAAGTGGAGTATGCTTTATAGAGATGGGAAATGGACTGAAGCTTAAATGCTTTTGATACCATGATCTAAATAAAAATGCTGACGAAAGTCGGCATTTTTTTTGTATCATGGCAAAGTAATTTTTTACTGACTGGGTCTATTGATCGCTAAAATAAACAAATCGAGTATCTTAAATCAAATTTTCACAGCATAGCGACTGCTAATCGCAATGCGATTCCACGTATTAATAACAATCGCCAGCCATTCAATAGCGCTGATTTGCACGTCAGTTAAAAAAGGAAGCGCATCCTCATAAACAGCATCAGGAACTTGATTTTCAGAAATTAAGGTGATGGCTTCAATAAGTGTAAGCGCTGCGCGCTCTGTATCATTGAAGTATTCAGTTTCACGCCATGCATTGAGTAGACTAATACGTTCAAAACTTTCACCTGTCTTGAGTGCATCTTGTGTATGCATGCGGATGCAAAATGCACATTGATTGATTTGTGAAGCACGTAGTTTCAGTAAATGAGCAAAACCTTCATCTATATTGACTGCATTTATTTGTTGCATCGCCAGTTGATCAAGTTCAGTAACTTTCTTATAAAGTTCAGGTGCGGCTTGAGCAAGATTAATACGTGACATGGTCAGCCTTTGAGGGGAATTAATTTGTTTTACTGTACCTCAGATCGCTAATCCGTTATGTTTGATCTGTCCAATTAATAAAAAATGCGATGAAGACTTTTGTTTTAGCCCCTGATTCATTTAAAGAAAGTATGACTGCTGAACAGGCTTGCGCTGCGATGCAGCGTGGTATTGAGCAGGTTTTCTCAGATGCAATATGTATTCATGTACCTATGGCTGATGGTGGTGAAGGAACTGTTGATGCTTTGATTGCTGCTTTACACGGCGAGAGAGTAGCATGTGAAGTGACTGGACCTTTACCTCATCAGAAGGTTCAAACTTATTTTGGTTTAATTGATGCAGGTCAAACAGCTGTTATTGAAATGGCAGCGGCCAATGGAATGCATTTATTATTATCAGAGCAACGTAATCCATTACTCACCAGCACTTATGGTACAGGTGAAATGATTAAATGTGCGCTTGATCTAGACGTTTCTAAAATCATCATTGGCTTGGGGGGAAGCGTGACCAATGATGCAGGTGCAGGTATGGCACAAGCATTAGGTGTCAAATTTTATGATGAATGGGGCGCTGAAGTTGATAGGGGTGGTGGGCAGCTTGGACATATAAAAAATATTGATCTCTCAGAAATAGATGCACGTTTAAAACAGACTCAAATCATCATTGCTTCCGACGTGAATAATCCTCTGTATGGTGACAATGGAGCCTCTCGAGTTTTTGGACCACAAAAAGGTGCAAGCTTGGAGATGGTTCAACAATTGGATGACAATCTTCGTCATTTTGCAGATGTGGTTGATGCTGAATTAAACTTAGATTTGCCTCATGTGGCAGGTGCAGGAGCAGCAGGTGGCTTAGGCTTTGGGTTGATGGTATTTGCAGATGCAACTATTCAATCAGGTGCAAAATTAATAATTGAGCAAGTTGGATTAGCTGAAAAAATTGCCAAAGCAGACTATATTTTTACAGGAGAAGGTCGTATTGATTTTCAGACTAAGTTTGGTAAAACACCTTGGGCTGTGGCGCAAGTGGCAAAAAAGTTGAACAAGCCTGTAATCGCATTTGCAGGACGAATTGGTGATAATATTCAGCCATTATTCGATGAAGGTTTTACGCAAATCATTGATATTAATAATGCGGATTATGATTTTGAAAATGTATTGAGAAATGCGAGAAGAAACTTAGAAAATTGCTGCTCTGATTTTGTAAAATCATTGAAGTAAATAAATATTAAGATGGAACTGGATATGTGGTGTAGGTAAACTGATTATGTATAAGAAAAAATTAATAATATTAGGTATAACCAGTTGATAAATAAAATAATTGTTTATACGTTGCTTTTAACCACTTCATTTCATTGCATAGCTTTACCTTTAGGTACTTTAAGCAATACGAGTGGAGGCACACTTGGATCATCTTCACCTTCATTATTAATTTTACTTGTAGGTACATTAGCTTTTTATCTTTACTATAAAATATTTATGGATTGGATGAGTCGTAAAAGAAATCAGATTAAACCTGAGTTGAGGGTGGGTATTCAGGCATGGTTATTAACGGTTATAATTTTTGCATTCATTTCTTTATTTGCATCTTCGTTGATTTTTTTAATGCTTGACGCTATTTGGGGGGAAGAACTAATAAGAAGCATTGGACTTTATGTTTGGCTGGTGCTTTTTATCATTTTATTATTTTTAGCAATGACTTAATGAGCTTGTTAAAAGTAATTATTACAATGTAGTGGTATTTCAAAGTCTCATAAAAAAAGCGGTGTAATTAAACTAATCTTAATAAAAGAGCAGAACAAGGCGTAAATGAGCACTGAGGAGGTTTTCTTGGAGTGGCTCTGTTAAACTATGCGCTGATCACGCACGATGAGACACCATGAGTTTAGCCACCCTGATTGACGAATTAAACCCTCAACAAAAGCAAGCAGCAACAACTGACACCAAACATAGTTTGGTTCTTGCAGGGGCAGGTTGTGGTAAAACCAAGACCATTGTGGCACGCGCGGCCTATCTTATAGAACAAGGTGTTCCTGCCAATCAAATCCAAATTCTCACGTTTACCCGACGTGCTGCCAGTGAAATTGTAGCGCGAGTTGAACTGGCGCTGGGTGATCAAGCCAAAGGACTGCGTGCTTCAACATTTCATACCTTTTGTATGTATTTATTGCGTCGTATACCGCAAGCGTTTGGTTTAGATCAATTCACAATTATAGATCGTGATGATCAAATCATGATGTTTCGTCTTATACGAGGTAAAGACGATAAAAAGAATCCCAATCAATTGCCGAAGCCTCAAGAACTTTGCGATTTATATTCTTTTGCACGAAACACACGTCAGAAACTCAGTTTAGCCTTAGAAAAACAACATCCTGAACATTTAGCATTTAAAGATCAAATTGCGGACATTATGAAAGAGTACGAGACACGAAAACGTGCTCGGAGCTTTCTAGATTATGACGACATCTTGGCGATTGTGGCTTCTGCTTTAGAGCAGTCGGATGGATTGGTAGATTATGTCGCATCAATTTGCAGACATATGCTGGTGGATGAAATGCAAGATACCAATCCACTGCAATGGGCGCTGCTTGAACCATTAAAAGATAAAGTCAGCTTATTTTGTGTGGGTGATGATGCGCAATCAATTTATGGTTTCCGTGGTGCCGATTTTGAAAATATCCATCATTTCAAAGAACGCGTGCCAGATGCCGAAATTTTTAAATTAGAAAAAAATTATCGTTCAACCCAAGAAATTTTAGATTTATCCAATTGGTTGCTCGATCAAAGTGAAATTAAATACGAGAAGCGTTTAGATGCCTATCGCGGTGAAGGGATAAAACCAAAGTTACATATTTTCCCCAACGAATTTGATGAAGCCAAATGGATTGCGATTGATATCAAAGAGCGTCATTTCATTGAAGGTAGTGCATGGCGCGATCATATGGTTTTGGTGCGTTCGAGCTTTGCAGCACGTCATATTGAAGCAGCGTGTATTCAGGCCAATGTGCCCTACCGTTTTATTGGTGGAATGAAGCTACTTGAAACAGCGCATGTGAAAGACCTATTAAGTTTATTAAGACTGATTTCCAATCCATTGGATGATATTGCGTGGATGCGTTTCTTAACGCTCTGGGATGGTGTGGGTGATGTGGGCGCAAGTCGCTTGGCTCAGCAATTACTTCTTGAGTCAAACAATGAAAAAATCATGGATCAATTGGAAAAGTTTGGTCGTATTCCGCAAGAAACATTGTTGATCATGAAACAAATGGATGTGCTCAGAAATGAAGTGCAGGCATGTGTAGGATTAGCAATACAAGCCATTGAAAATCAGCTCAGTGAAAACTATAAAAAAGACTGGAAGCGTCGTCAGGGCGATTTTGAATTGGTTAAACAATTGGCCTCGAAACACAGTCAATTAAGTGAGTTTTTAGAAGCATATGTGTTAGATCCTGTTTCGATCACTGAAATTGAACGCCAATCACAAGATGATGTCGTCACACTGATTACGATTCATTCAGCCAAAGGAACCGAGCAAAAGGTGTGTTATGTGGCCAATGTGTCCGCTGGGCAGTATCCAAATGCACGTGCTCAAGGTGACTTTGATGATGTTGAAGAAGAGCGCCGTGTGCTCTACGTGGCGCTGACTCGTGCGCAAAATGAGTTGATTTTGACCAAACAAAATTTAAGTATTTGGACCAAAGATCATGTTGATGAACAAGGGCGAAAGGTTGAAAATTATTTTTTAAATGATTTAACTCGACATTTATGTACGACTGAAACCCATTACAAGACACGTCAACAAACAGTGAAAAGTACTTTAATTGAACGTCAGTCGATTAATTTAGATTTTGGCATAGATCTCGATTAAACTATCGACATTGCGCTGTTTAGTTTTTTTTTAATTGCGAAGTTCAAAAAGTCGAGTAGGCGAGTGCTTTTTGATTATTTTGCCTATTTTAAGGTTGTAAGATGAAAATTTTAGTTCGTAATTTAGAGCGTACTGTACGAGAGCCTGAATTACTTAAGTTGTTTCAACAGTTTGGTAAAGTAGACTCATGTACATTAGTGATGGATGAAGTCACCAAGAAGTCTAAAGGTTTTGCCTTTGTTGAAATGCCAAATGGACGCGAAGGTGTGAAGGCGATCAAAGCGCTCAATACACTACGTCTACATGGTCAAGGTATTCGTGTGAAGCAAGCTGAAGACAAGCCAGTAGATGACGCTGAAAGCAAATAATTGAGAAGGAGCATTTGCTCCTTTTTTATTGTCAAAAAATAATGCTAAGCATAAGAGAGTGCGATTAAAATTTTAGGCTTTATCCATTGTGCAACCGAGTGGATGCTTCATTGTTCAGGGTATCAAACGCTTGGAAATTCGTTTATGGCAACCTGAGCTTACGCTACTAAAAAAAATTAGTCATTGTGGAAAATAGTCATTATTCAAATCAAGATGGTGATGAAAAAAAGGTCATGGCTGTAGCAATAGTCGATTTTGAATCTA
Source organism: Candidatus Acinetobacter avistercoris (assembly GCA_018883945.1). Classification (GTDB taxonomy): domain Bacteria; phylum Pseudomonadota; class Gammaproteobacteria; order Pseudomonadales; family Moraxellaceae; genus Acinetobacter; species Acinetobacter avistercoris. The sequence goes on along the minus strand of JAHLFF010000120.1, from coordinate 286 downwards.
TTCATGCATGGCAAGAAAATGAAGTTGAACTTGCATGTGCAAGTACTTGGTCTGAAGGGTATTTTGCATGGGTAATCACTCATGTTAGACCCATTGAACCACCCATCCTCGTTCCTGCTCAACGAAAAATCTATTTAATTGAGATCGATCATGTATAAATTTTATTGTGATTTTTTTTAAATAGCGTTTAATCTTGAAGAAAGTAAGAAAATTGATAATTTAAGGAATATGTTCATGTCTCGTGTCGCTCGCTTTCATGCCGATCGTACCAATCAAAAATTATATT
>JAHLFF010000119.1 GCA_018883945.1 Candidatus Acinetobacter avistercoris | reverse complement strand
AATTTTAGTGGTCATGTTGAGCAAGTTAATGTTGCTCTTGGTCAGTATGTGGAACGTGGTCAAACGCTTGCAGTACTTTCCATCCCTGAATTAATTGATCAACAAGCGAATTTGAGCATTGCGCAGTCAAGTTTGCGTTTGGCACAGCAAGAATACCAACGAGAACAACAGCTTTGGTCACAAGGTATTTCGGCAAAACAAGATTTGCAGCGTGCTGAAAATACCTATCGCCAAGCCCAAATTACAGTGCAATCTCAGCAAGCCCGTCTACACGCTCTAGGTTCAACTGGGCAAAATGGACGTTTTGTTATTCGCGCACCCATTCCAGGCATGATCAGTCAAAAAGACATTGTGGTAGGTGAAAATGTCCAACTGGCGGATCAGCTTTTTGTGATTGAAAATCTAAAAGACCTTTGGTTGGAATTTAATCTACCAAATACCTCAAATATTCATCTTCAAGCAGGGCAAATTTTAAACTTTAAAACCAATGGTTCTGATCAAAATTACCAAGCAAAAGTACAAACGCTGAATTCACAGGCAGATTTACAAACTGGACGTTTACAAGTGCGTGCCAAAGTCACCACACAAGCGGATGTACTGCGTCCAAATGTTTTGGTAAATGTTTTTGTGACTGATGCACAAGCAAAAACAGCGTTAAGAGTCCAGAAAAAAGCCTTACAGCAGGTTGAAGGAAAACCTGTGGTATTTGTGATTGAGTCTGAAGAAAAGGGACTGGTTCATCTTAAAGCACAGCTAATAGAAGTGGGCGTGAGCAGTCAGGATGGGCAATGGCTAGAAGTCATTTCTGGATTAACTGAAGGGCAGAAATACATTGCGGATGGCAGTTTTCTATTAAAGTCTGAATTAGAAAAAGATGAGGCCGGTCATGAGCATTAATCAAGATTTACCTCGTCCTGAAGGATTATTTGAGCGTATTATTCAGTTTGCAATTCAAAATGCTATTTGGGTGATGCTGTTTGTCTGCACATGGATTGCAGTGGGTATTTATAGTTATCAGAAGTTGCCGATTGATGCTGTTCCTGACATTACCAATACCCAAGTACAGATCAATACCCAAGCCAATGGTTTTACAGCACTTGAAGTAGAACAACGGATTACCTATCCGATTGAAAATGCCATGGCGGGTATTCCAGATTTGGAGCTAACACGTTCAATCTCCCGCTATGGATTATCCCAAGTCACTGTTGTATTTAAAGATGGAACTGATATCTATTGGGCACGTCAACAAATTAACCAGCGTGTACAAGAAGCGCAAGCTGATTTACCTGCACAAGTTTCACCCACAATGTCACCTGTATCTACTGGCTTAGGTGAAATTTATCAGTGGGTGCTTACAGCCGAACCGAATGCGAAAAAAGTAGATGGTTCTACTTATACAGCGATGGATTTAAGAGAAATTCAGGATTGGATTGTTCGACCGCAACTGCAACGAGTTAAAGGTGTTGCTGAGGTTAATAGTATTGGTGGCTATAATAAAACCTATCTCGTTTCGCCCGATCTTAGTCGCATGCAGCAGTTGAATATTGGTTTAGATCAATTACAGCAAGCATTGACACTGAATAATGAAAATCGTGGTGCAGGGTTCATTGAGGAAAATGGTCAGCAACTCACGGTTCGTGTGCCGGGTACCTTGAATAATATCAGTGATATTGAAAACACCATGATTGCAAGTCCGAACGGTAGTCCAATCCGTGTGGGTGATATTGCTCAAGTCTCCATTGGTCATGAATTAAGAACAGGTGGTGCAACCTATAACGGTGTGGAAACGGTACTTGGGATTGCCATGATGGCGATGGGCGAAAATAGCCGTACGGTATCAAAATCGGTAGATGCTAAGATCCAAGAGGTTCAGAAAAGCTTACCCAAAGGGGTTAAAATTGAAACTGTTTATGACCGCACCAGTTTGGTCGAAAAGGCGATTAAAACGGTACAAAAAAACCTGATTGAAGGCGCCATTTTGGTCATCGTCATTCTGTTTTTATTTCTCGGGAATATTCGTGCAGCCTTAATTACAGCCTGTGTGATCCCATTGTCGATGCTATTCACACTCACAGGCATGGCGCAAAAAAATATCAGTGCCAATCTCATGAGTTTAGGTGCTTTAGATTTTGGGATTATTGTCGATGGGGCGGTGGTGATTGTTGAAAACTGTATTCGTCGTTTGGCGCATAGTCAGCAACAGTTAAAGCGACAATTAACTCAACAAGAGCGTTTTAAAGAGGTTTTTTTAGCCGCACGCCAAGCTCGACGTCCCTTGATTTTTGGGCAATTGATCATTTTAGTGGTGTATTTTCCGATTTTTGCTTTAAGTGGTGTGGAAGCAAAAATGTTCCATCCGATGGCATTGACAGTGGTACTCGCCCTTGTTGCAGCCATTATTTTATCGATCACATTTGTGCCTGCTGCGGTGGCATTGTGGGTCAAAGGCGATATTCAAGAAAAAGAAAGTCGTTGGATGTTATGGCTAAAAGCTAAATATCAGCAAACTCTTGATATTTCGTATCAATACAAAGCAGTTGTGCTGACTTTTGCACTGTGTTTATTAGTGATTACGGGATTTATCAGTACCAAACTCGGCAGTGAATTTGCACCACAGCTCAGTGAAGGAGACTTTGCGGTACAACAGTTGCGTTCACCAAGTACAGGCTTAGAAGAGTCTTTACGTATTCAGGAGAATACTGAAAAACTTCTTTTAAAGAGTTTCCCTGAAATTAAGGCAGTATTTGCCAGAACGGGTACAGCCGAGGTTGCAACAGATGTCATGCCACCCAATATTTCAGATGGCTATATCATGTTAAAGCCTCGTTCAGAATGGCCAAATCCTAAAGAAAGTTTAGATGAATTACGTGGCCGTATGGTGACGTATTTAGCCACGATTCCAGGCAATAATAGTGAATTTTCACAACCGATTGAACTCCGATTTAATGAATTGATCTCAGGTGTGCGTAGTGATGTTGGTGTGAAAATCTTCGGTGATGATATGGATGTCCTCAATACTGAGGCGACTAAAATCTCCAAAATCATTCAGCAAATATCGGGTAGCAGTGCCGTGAAAGTTGAGCAGACCTCAGGTTTGCCATTACTAAATGTCGAGGTAAATAAAACTTTGGCTGCACAATATGGTTTGAGTGTGCGTTCAATTCAAGACCTTGTGGCAACCAGTATTGGTGGTCAAAATGTGGGTGAAATCTTAGAAGGTGATCGACGTTTTGATTTTGAAATTAGATTAACTGATCAAGATCGAAATACATCAACAGTTGCTCAGTTGCCGATTCAGCTTCCTAGTGGAGGGCAAATTGTCTTAGCCGATGTTGCGACAGTCAGTCTAATCGAAGGTGTGAACCAAGTTAGCCGTGAAAATGGTAAACGTCGTATTATTGTGACAACGAATGTTGAAGGACGTGATCTGGGTTCTTTTGTTACTGAGCTCCAAAAACAGTTAAAAGACTATGATCTGCCAAGTGGGTATTGGATTGAATATGGGGGGCAATTTGAAAATTTAGCTTCAGCTCAATCACGTATGCAAATTGTGATTCCACTCGCTTTGCTGACTATTTTTATTTTGCTCATGGCGGTTTTCCATAACATGAAGGAAAGTCTACTTGTTTTCACAGGCGTACCATTCGCTTTAACGGGTGGTGTTTTATTCCTTTGGTTACGTGATATTCCATTATCGATGTCAGCGGGTATTGGCTTTATTGCACTGTCAGGTGTTGCTGTACTGAATGGTCTTGTGATGCTGACTTTTATCAAAGAGCTGAGAGATGAATACAGTTTAGATGAAGCCGTCTGGAAAGGGGCAATTTTGCGTCTACGTCCTGTGCTGATGACGGCTTGTGTCGCTTCACTTGGTTTTGTGCCCATGGCACTTGCCACTGGAACAGGTGCAGAAGTACAACGACCTTTGGCGACGGTAGTGATTGGAGGCATTATTTCATCCACCATGCTCACCCTTGTATTGCTTCCTATTTTATATCGCTGGATCAATACTGATCAGGACAATAAGCTACTACAAACGGAAACCTATTAAGTATAAATATATTCAAGGTAATGCTTCGGCTTACCTTGAATAATCAATAATAAGGAGAGCACTATGAGTAGCTCAAATCAACATGACCACAGTCATTTTGAAGCATCGGAAAAAAATGCCAAAAAACTCTATTTCGCTTTAGCATTAACCACCACATTTTTGATTATTGAAGTCATCGCTGCGTTTATGACGCAAAGTTTGGCGCTGTTATCCGATGCTGCGCACATGCTGACAGATGCTGCTGCACTTGCGATTGCATTAGTGGCAATTAAAATCGGACAAAAACCTGCAGATGATAAGCGTACATTTGGTTATCAACGCTTTGAAATTCTGGCTGCATTATTTAATGCACTGATGTTATTTGTTGTTGCTCTCTATATTTTATTTGAAGCCTATCAGCGCTTTGAGAATCCACCTGAAATTCAAAGTATCGGGATGTTGGTTGTGGCAATACTCGGACTGATCATCAATCTCATCTCAATGAAAATCTTGCTCTCGAGTAGCAAAGAGAGTCTCAATATTAAAGGTGCTTATTTAGAGGTGCTTAGTGATGCTTTAGGTTCAGTCGGGGTCATCATTGGTGCACTAATCATCTATTTCACGGGATGGATGTGGATTGATACGCTGATTGCAGTATTGATTGGGTTTTGGGTACTTCCAAGAACTTGGATATTATTGAAACAAAGTATCCATATATTGTTAGAAGGTGTTCCTGAAGAAATTGATATTGAGAAGTTAAGATCAGATTTATTAATGTTAGAAGGGGTTCAAAGTATTCATGAGTTAAAAGTTTGGGCGATTACGTCAAGAAAGGTGGTTTTGACCGTGCATTTGGTTGCACCTGATGTGGATCAAAAAAAATTATACGATCAGGCTTTTCATATACTTCATGAACGGCATCATATCAGTGATATGACACTACAAATTGAAGATGATAATTGGCATAAGCACCAGCATGCTAAGTAACAAAAACGTAGTCGTAATTACAAAGGTAATTGATAATATAGGTCAATTTTGTAAAACAATGTAGCGATGATTTTTTGTATAGCTAAGTTGAAGGATTTTTTGAACCATTTAGTGGAAAAAATTTTGCTAGTGATCAAGCTACCGCTCAAGTCAGCGATCAAGTTAAGCGCCTAATTGAAACGATGGAACACAAGGAATAGAGCCTTAGCGAACTTATGTCATTATTAGCTTTATCGCATCTTGCAACGTTCAAAAAAAATATTTAAGTCCTGCATTAGAGGCTAGATTAATTGAACGAATAATTCCTGATAAACCAAGAGCTCTAAGCAGAAATACAAATTGAAAAAAAGATGGCCTATAGAAAATACTGAGTAGTAAATAAAAGCAATGTTATAACATTGCTTTTGATCTTCAGTCTTTACGTGTTAAAATGTGTACACCAGTTCTAATCCTGAATTTGGATTTGAACAAGATTTTAAAGTGATTCAATACACTAAATCTAATTTGGGTCAAAATTGGGTCAATGAATATTTATATTTGTAAAATTATGTTTAAAATGAATGGGTTGGGTTTTGAGTTCAATTGACGCCACCTCCACCAAATACCTAACTTGATATGACTGAATATGATGTCATATAAAGTGAAAAGGCTTGATTCTAAAAGGATCAAGCCTTTTTTTATGCCTAAGCATAACTGAGCTTAACCGAGTATATGAGTTTGTATCATGTATCACATCGTGTATCATTGATAAATAATTGAAACCACTGTGATACACAAT
>JAHLFF010000118.1 GCA_018883945.1 Candidatus Acinetobacter avistercoris | reverse complement strand
TCGGCAAAAAATACTACGACCAGAAAAAATATAAACAGGCTTTAGCAAAGTTTAAGCAACAAGCTGCTTGGACTGCTTTTTGTTTTGCAAATGCCGATGAAAGCGGTATAAAACTTAAGCAACGTGATATTGAACTTTCCTATAATAATGTGGGCTTAAGTTATGCAAAATTAAATCAACCTCAATGGGCGCGGGCGTGGTTTCTTGCTTATCCAGATTCGAGTTTGAGCCAGTTTAATTTGAAGCAACTTACAACGCCTCAGCCGAATCAAAGTATAAGTGGGCTTTATGTCCAGCATGCAGGTTTTGGTCAGTGGAATAGTATTCGTGTTAAGCAACAGAAGAAGCATTATTCCGTTGAGTTTGACGGTTTATATATGGGCATTCGCAGTCTCATTTATGGACCAAATATGGGCTCGTTTGAAACGACAATGCCCTTAAATAAATCAAATCCGCATTATCAATATGAAGACTGCAAAATAAGTCTAAACTTTGATTTTAATTCACAGCTCGGAAGACGTGCCGTCATTCAACAAGATGCAGGAACATCAGGGTGTGGCTTTGGCCATAATGTTTCAGCCAATGGTGTATTTATAAAGGTTGAGTGATCTTTATTAAAAAATCTATTTATAAGTAAAATGAGATTAATAAATTGAAAATAGAATTTTTAAATTATGCTGATCTTGTAGTTAGTATATTGACACTTTGTATTGCATTTTTTGCACTACACTCTTGGAAGAAGCAATTTAATAAAAGTCTACAACGTGACTTTGTATTGACTGCTTTAGATGCAATTCATGATATTTCTCAATTAAATTTTAAAATCGTAAAAAAATTTAATGATGAAACTGAAAAAAATAATTTCTCTTTGCTCCAATCTAAATATTATTTAAATCCGATTTATGCTAATTACCCACAATTAATTGATCAATTTAGTGAACTTATATCTAAACTTGATAAAGCTTTAAATCGAATGAATAAATTACTAAATGATCCTAATTTTGAGAAAGTTTCAGAGCAATACCAAGAATCTTTAAATGAACTCGGAATATTCTTTCAGTCTGAGGAGCTCATTGGAAATAATCATCCTGAAATATCTAAAATGAATCAAAAAGGGTGGACAACGTCTTGGTTAGATAAAGCATGTGATCAAGAAATGCTTTTAGAGTATCAAATTGAAGATTACTTACTTAAATTATTGAAGATGTAATATTTAAGTACTTAATTTTTTACAGAACAAGATTTAAAAATAACAACATAACAAAACCCACGCTAATTCTGACAAGCCGATGTTACATGTAACACCGCTGCGGTTCGCGTCTCTACAAATAACTTTTCAAATACATGCTCCAAATGTTTATTTACGGTACGAGGACTTAATAGCAAAATTTCTGCAATATCACGGTTGGTTTTGCCCATTGTCACCCAATGCATAACTTCCGCTTCGCGTGGCGTTAAATTCGGACAAGCCAGTGCAATGTCTTCCGCACTTGGCATCTGACTTTGCTCTTTAAGTTGTACCAAAACATGCTTAAAAACTCGATTATGGTCTATTTTAGTTAATAAATTGAGTTGTAACTGATGATGTTGATGCCCGTATTGACCATGCATTAACTGGGCTTGATCAGGCTGTTTGAGTAAATCTTGCAGCCAATCATGCAAACTTTTTTGAAAATGCGCTAAATCAATATCATGATTTTTGAGTAATTCACTGACTATCGGGGTTTGCCAAATAATTTCGCCATTTAAATTTAATGATAAAATTGCACTCCCTGTCGCATCAAGCATTTGTTTTTGTTGATGCATTAACCGCGCTTGTAAAAGATGGGTTTTAACCCGAGCTTGAACTTCATCAATATTCAAAGGTTTGGTCACATAATCCACACCACCGACCTGAAATCCTTTCAAAATATATTCTGTTTCTGTTAGACCTGTCATAAAGATCACAGGAATATGTGCAGTTACCGGGCTCGCTTTTAACTGTAGACATGTCTCGAATCCATCCATTTCAGGCATGCTACCATCCAAAAGAATCATCTCGGGTTGTGAACGGTGTGCAATTTCAATGGCCGAAAAACCATTGGTTGCAACGAACACCTGATAGCCGGCCTGATCTAAGCTTTCGTAAAGCAAACTCAAATTTTCAGGAACATCATCCACGATTAATATACTTTCTAACATGCGTCATCCCCTGCGCCATGCTGTTTCAACGAGTCGACCAGTTCAGATAACCTTTGAATTGATCTGTTCAAATCAAATTGCTTTAAATCCTGTTCGATATTTTTCCACACGTCCTGATGCACTTTGAAGTTTTGCATGCAGCTTTCAAGTTGCTGCTTAGCACCACGTACATACCCAATTCTTAAATGTTGTTCTAACTGTGCAATCGAATGATCAAGATCAAGTTCGCTTTGTTCTATTGGTGGTTCATTTTTTGGTTTATTTTTTGGTTCATTTCGTAATTCATTTTGCAGCTCATTCTGACCAGCCATTTCTACATCGATATGATTTATTTTAGGTGCAGATTCAGCTTCTTGTCGACCTATAGACTGATGTTTATGTATCCAATTTAAGGCAAGCTTGTCACCAATCTTATTGAGAAGTAAATTCAAATCAACGGGCTTAACCAAGAAATCTTCGTTTAAAACATCTGTCTCAGGGTTTTGCATACGCTCATTTGCATCGGCTGAAATAATAATGATCGGAACATTGGTTATTTTATTTTTACGCAATAATTTTGCCGTTTCCCAGCCACCCAACATGGGCATACTTAAATCCATAAGAATTAAATCTGGATGAAATACAGGCACTTTTCTCAAACATTCCAGACCAGATTCAGCCTCCTCAAGTAGAAAACCCAACGGCTGTAAGAAGTTCAGGACTAAGCCACGATCTGTCAACTCATTATCCACCACCAAGATTTTACGTGGTTGTCCGCTATAACCAATCACGGTATTTGAAGCGACATCTGCAATCGGATGTATTAAAGATTTCGAAGGTAAATAAAGTTTCACTTTAAATGTTGAGCCCTGATGCAATTCACTCTTGAGCGTCAGTTCACCACCCAATATATTGGTCAGTATTTTAACGATGGGGAGTCCTAAACCTGTGCCTGCAAAACTGCCTTGACCGACATTCCTCCCCCGCTCAAATGGCTGAAAAATTCGTTCTAAATCTGCTTCAGCAATACCACAACCTGTGTCACGAATTTCAAAATAAGCCGTTTGAAAACGATAATCCACTTTGAATTGAACTTCACCTGATACCGTAAATTTCAAAGCATTACCTAAAAGATTAATCAATACTTGCTCTAAACGCTTTTTATCAATGCGAACGTATTGGGGAAGCTTTGTACTCAGTTCAACTTTGAATATCAGCTGACGCTGTGTAAATTGTGGTTCGAACATGTGTACGATTTGATTCAGAAATTTTGGAAAATCAATATTCGACATTTCTAAACTTATTTTACCTGTTTCGATGCGGGCTAGATCGAGTAAACCATCTATTAATGAGGTCAGATGTTGGCCACTTCGACTAATCACACCAAGCGCAGCCTGCCCTTTTTCAGAAAGCTGTTCTTGTTTTTGTAAGAGTTGGCTATATCCCAAAATACTATTCAACGGCGTTCGTAGCTCATGACTGATCCCAATCACGTAACGACTTTTAGCTTCATTGGCTTTTTCCGCCTGTTCCGTCGCATCTTGTAACTGTCGATCAGTCACTTTATGCGCTTCGATCTCATCCATTAACAATTGCGTTTGAATATTGCTTTCAAACTGTGCCTGACGACGACTTTCATCATTCAGTACCAACCACCACGCTGCGACACAGAGAAGTAAAAAAAGTACGGCATAAATTTTGATGAATAACATTAGCAATGCATCTTGTTGCTGAAATAATGCGCTTAAATTGGATAACTCTTGCAGATAGACCAAACTCAAGCTAACCGCCAATACAATACCCAAAACCAAGATTAATAAAATATATAAGCTCAAACGAGTATTGATATATTTCACCCAATACTTGGGTAAAAACCATGTCGCAAAGGTTCGAAGCTGGGCTGACCATCGTGCATGAGGCTTACACAGGTCATGACAACGTGCTTCTAATGTGCAGCATAATGAGCAGATGTGACTGTTATAGGCTGGGCAACTCGCCATATCCGCCAGTTCATAGTCATGTTCGCAGACCACGCAATTTTGCGTTTCAACACAACTTATGACAGCTTGATCCTGACGAGCAAGGTAATATTTTCCTCGCGTTAAATAGGCAATAATAGGCACTGACACGACTGATGTACCCAGCGCAACGAAACCAGCTAAAGATTTGGCAATATCACCAAAAACGCCCCAATAACACAACAGTGAAAAACAAGATGCAATCACTAAACTCCCAACTCCTACGGGATTAATGTCATATAAATAAGCACGTCTAAACTCAATTCCTTTTGGACTCAAGCCCAAAGGTTTACAAATAATCAGATCTGCGACAATCGCACCGATCCAAGCTAAGGCAACATTGCTATATAAACCTAATACACGTTCAACTGCATGGATTACGCCGAGTTCCATTAATAACACTGCAATAAAAATATTGAAGACCAACCAGACAACCCGACCAGGATGGCTATGTGTTAAACGTGCAAAGAAGTTTGACCATGCCAATGAGCCTGCATAAGCATTGGTGACATTGATTTTAATTTGTGCGACGCAAACAAAAAGTACCGTTAGGAATAACGCAAGGCCCGGATGGGAAACAACTTGTTGAAAAGCAATCCAATACAAATAATTTGGGTCGGTAATTTCACTACTCGGAACAAGATATTTTAAGGCCAGCACCATGAGCATCATGCCCATAAATATTTTGAAGAAACCGACCAAAATCCAAGCGGGTCCACCTAAGAAAACCGCCCAATTCCATTGGGTTTTAATATTCTTTTTATCTGGTAAAAAACGTAAATAATCGGCTTGCTCGCCAATTTGAGTAATCAAAGCAAAAAGAACGGTACAAGATGCACCAAAAAAAGCCAGATTAAACGATGCACTCCCACTTTTCGCGCCCTCAATAAGTGCGAGATCTTGAGCAAGTGTGGGATGCTTTACCAAAACAAAGCACCAAGGCAATAAAAGCAAGAACAACCAAAGCGGTTGCGTGATTGCTTGCACCTTATTAATGAAGCCAATCCCTTTAACAACCAAAGGCAAGATCACCAGTGAAGAAATGAGATAACCGATACTCAGAGGAATATTTAAGCCCAACTCCAGGGCCATCGCCATGATCGCAGCTTCAAAGGCAAAGAAAATAAAAGTAAAGCTGGCATAAATAACTGAAGTAATGGAAGAGCCGATATATCCAAAGCCTGCACCACGCGTCAATAAATCAATATCAACGTTATAGCGTGCCGCGTAATAACCAATCGGCCAGCTGGTCAAAAAAATGATGATTGTAACGACCACCAATGCCCAAAATGCATTACTGAAGCCATATTGCCAAAGCATGGTCGCGCCCAATGCTTCCATCGCTAAAAAGCTTACTGCAGCAATCGCGGTATTTGTCACTGTCCATAGCGACCATTTACGTACCGATTGAGGGGCATACCTTAGCGCGTAGTCCTCGATACTTTCATCCACCACCCAAGTATTGTACTTGCGACGCGTATGAATCACACGTTGTGGCGCTTGTCTCGGATTGGCAGATGGGTCCATATCAGTCAAACAATGATAAATATTCTGGTTTTAAGCAAAAACTATGCCCAGCATATCCACATTTAAAAACACCCTGCCCAAAAGACATATACGCAAAGTGACGTATATGTTCATTTTTCAACTCCCCTTAGTCTTAGTTCATAGCAAACGTTCATATCAAGCATTCATACCAAGCGTTCATCTTCAGCGCAACGCTATTCAAAAGCGCGTGAAGAACTAAAACAATTTCAATAAGGGGAACATCAATGACCTTGAAAGCAAAAATAAAGACATCTGCATTCTTTGCAGGCCTACTCGCAATGCCATTCTTAGTTACACCGCTGATGACGAATGCAAGCGTACCTGCAACTGCGAAGGTGAACACAACAAAACTCAAAGTAGATGATAAATTTGTTTATGTGGGGCAATTGCATTCTGCAACAGGTACTATGGCCATCTCTGAAACAGGATCAATTCAGGCAGAAAGACTTGCGATTGAACAGATTAATAAACAAGGCGGAGTCTTGGGACGCCAGATTAAAATCATTCAGGAAGATGGTGCTTCTGACTGGCCGACATTCGCTGAGAAAGCACGTAAATTAACTGAAAAAGATAAAGTTGCCGCTATATTTGGCTGTTGGACTTCTGCATCACGTAAAGCAGTACTGCCGATCATTGAACGCAATAATTCATTACTTTATTACCCAACCTTTTATGAAGGTTTAGAACAATCAAAAAATGTCATTTATACGGGGCAAGAAGCAACCCAACAAGTTATTGAGGCATTGAACTGGTTAGCCAAGGAAAAGAAAGCGAAAACTTTCTATTTAATTGGTTCTGACTACATTTGGCCACGTACCACAATGAAAATTGCACGTACACATATCGAGAAAAACTTGAAGGGTAAAGTGGTCGGTGAGGAATACTATCCTCTAGGTCATACTCAGTTCGGCTCATTGATCAATAAAACTAAATTAAAAAAACCTGATGCCATCTTTGCCGCAGTCGTAGGTGGTTCAAACGTTTCCTTCTACAAACAAATGAAAGCCGCAGGTGTAACCAGTGAAAAACAAACGCTCTTAACCCTTTCTGTGACTGAAGATGAGTTATTGGGTATCGGTGGAGAAAACATGAAGGGCTTCTACTCTTCTATGAAGTACTTCCAAAGCCTCAATAATCCAAATAACGTCGCTTTTGTCAAAGCGTTCAAAGCCAAATATGGTCCTAAAGCCGTCGTTGGCGACGTAACGCAAGCGGCTTATCTCGGTCCTTGGTTATGGAAAGCAGCCGTTGAAAAAGCCGGCAGCTTCGATGTGGTAAAAGTTGCCAAAGCTTCACCAGGTATCGAGCTTAAAACAGCGCCCGAAGGCTATGTGAAAATTGATATTAACCATCACTTATGGAGTAAATCACGTATCGGTCAAGTTCAAAGTAATGGTCAATTCAAAGTGGTCTACGAATCGAAAGGTCTGATTAAACCCAATCCTTTCCCTAAAGGTTACTAATTTAACCGCCACTCGGTCAGGAGATTCCTTCTCCTGATCTTTTGATTTCACACACTTTATTTTGAAGCTTGGAGGAGGATGCAATGGACTTTTCATTCGCGGAATTCGGTGCAATATTTGCCATGCAAGGCTTTAATGGTCTATCAGTGTTCTGTGTGCTGTTACTTATGGCACTGGGTCTAGCCATTATCTTTGGGCAAATGGGCGTAATCAATATGGCACATGGTGAGTTTTTAACCATCGGTGCATATACCACTTTTTTAATATCAACGTTGACTGAAAGCTACTTTCCTCAACTCCTCCCTTACTATTTTTTTATTGCGATTATCGCGGCATTTTTAACAGCGGGTCTGATGGGATATATGGTTGAGCGGTTGATGATCAGTCGGCTTTATCAGCGGCCTCTGGATACGTTGTTGGCAACATGGGGCTTAAGTCTCATCATGCAACAACTGTTCCGTTCAATCTTTGGTCCCAAAGAAGTGAGCCCTACACTGCCCGAATGGTTGATGGGATCTTACCAACCCACCGAAACTATTGATATTCCCTTAAATGGTTTATTCCTTGTAGGCATTACCTTAACGGTAACTGCTTTTGTTTATTTCCTTATTTATCGTTCACGTTGGGGTTTGCAACTTCGTGCCACCAACCAAAACCGTTTCATGAGTGGCGCAGTCGGTATCAATACCAAACGCGTAGACAGTTTAACTTTTGCTTTAGGTTGTGGCTTGGCGGGTATCGCAGGTGCTGCATTTACAACCATCGGTTCTACAGGTCCAACCGCAGGTTCGCTCTACATCGTCGATACCTTCTTAGTCGTGGTTTTTGGTGGGGCAGCAAGTTTACTCGGTACCATCGCATCCGCTTTCAGTATTGCTCAAGCACAATCTATTTTGGAGTTCTTCCTGTCTGGATCTGTAGCGAAAGTGATTACTTTGGCGACCGTTATTATCATCTTGATGCTGCGTCCTCAAGGTTTATTCTCCATCAAAGTTCGCAAATAGGTATTCAGGAGAGATGAACATGAAAAATCTAATGAATGCCTTTTTAGGCGGTAAAGAAGGCGCGATTGGTCTTGTGATTTTAGCCGTATTGATTCTTTTTATAATGCCAATGTTTCTCGATGTTTTCCGTCTAAATTTAATGGGTAAATATTTAACTTTCGCCTTTGTCGCAGTGGGTTTAGTCCTGTGCTGGGGCTATGGCGGTATTCTCAGTTTAGGCCAAGGTATTTTCTTCGGGATCGGCGGTTATTGTATGGCCATGTTCTTAAAGCTTGAAGCTTCGGACATGCAATCAACGGCTGCACAAACGACGCCTGGTATTCCCGACTTTATGGACTGGAATCAAATCACCAGTCTCCCGATGCTTTGGGAACCCTTCCACAGCTTTAGTTTTACCTTATTCGCGATCATTATTATTCCAGTTCTACTTGCCTTTATTATTGGTTTTGCGATGTTTACACGTCGTGTTGGCGATGTCTATTTTTCAATCATCATGCAAGCAATTGTTGCGATTTTAACCATTTTGATTATCGGCCAACAGGGCCTTACGGGGGGTATCAACGGAATTACTGACCTTAAAACACTACATGGTTGGGACATCCGTACCGATGAAGCCAAATACGTCCTTTACTACATCAATGCCTTGCTGCTCATTGCCGTGATTATGCTGAGTCGTTTTGTTCTCAGTTCTAAGCTGGGTCGTTTACTTTCTGCTATGCGTGATAAAGAAGAACGCGTGCGTTTTTCAGGTTATAACGTCGCCATGTACAAAGTCTTTATCTTCTGCTTTGCTGCTGCGGTCTCTTCTATTGGTGGGGCGATGTTCACGCTGCAAGTCGGGTTTATGTCTCCAACCATTATTGGCATTGTGCCATCCATTGAAATGGTCATTCTTGCTGCAGTAGGTGGTCGTCTCTCTCTGATCGGGGCTGTGTACGGCGCAATACTGGTCAATTTAGGCAAAACCTATTTCTCCGAAGCTTTCCCTGAAGTGTGGCTTTATTTCTTAGGCGCATTATTCATTCTTGTGGTGATGTTCCTTCCAGATGGTTTAGCGGGTGTTTATCAAAAGTATGTCCGTTCATTATTTATTAAAAAGAAACCGGACAGTACAGCGCCCCCACCCAACAATCACCCAAATAATTCAATGGAACCTGTGACCGAAGGAGCTAGAAAATGAGTAAAGTCGGCGTAGAAATGAAAAAACCCGTTCTGGTGATTGAAGATTTAACGGTTTCCTTTGATGGCTTTAAAGCCGTCAGCGACCTCAATTTCTATTTAGATAAAAATGAAGTTCATGTAGTGATTGGTCCAAATGGTGCAGGTAAAACGACCGTCTTAGATTTAATTTGCGGTAAAACTAAAGCGACCTCGGGCACCATTAAATTTAATGATATTGAACTCACCAAACTTAAAGAATTCGAGATTGTGCGCAAAGGTGTAGGACGTAAATTTCAAAATCCAAACATTTATGAAAATCTGTCCGTTTACGACAACTTAGAAATGTCTTTTCCGCGGGGACGCAATGTATTCGGCGCGTTATTTTTTAAACGTACTCAGGATGTTGAAGATCGTATTCAAGAAGTCGCAGGGATGATTTTTCTAACGGATCTACTCGACACACCTGCAGGTCTACTTTCCCACGGTCAAAAACAATGGCTTGAAATTGGCATGTTGCTGATGCAAGACCCTGAGTTATTGATGCTGGATGAACCTGTTGCAGGAATGAGCGTTTCAGAACGTGAGCAAACAGCTCAACTACTCAAAAAGATTAGCCAAGGACGTTCAGTGCTGGTCATTGAACATGATATGGAGTTTGTAAAAACCATTGCCGACAAAGTCACAGTCTTGCACCAAGGTAAAATCTTAGCAGCAGGAAAAATGGACGATGTTCAAAATGATCCCAAAGTAATTGAAGTCTATCTAGGACACTAAGGAGGCCATATGAGTGGATTATTAGAAATAAATTCTTTGTGTTCAGGCTATAAACAAAGTCAGGTCATTCACGATCTAGAACTAAAGATCCAACCCAAAGAAATTGTCGCGATCATGGGGCGCAACGGTATGGGTAAAACCACCCTGTTTAAAACACTGATTGGCGATATTAAAAATACCAAAGGTGAAATCAAGCTCGATGGTCAAAACTTAGAAAAACTGGATCCCTACCAACGTGTCGAAAATGGTGTGGCTTATGTCCCGCAAGGCCGCATGATTTTCTCGACGATGTCGGTGCTTGAAAATATTCAAACAGGCTTACCTGCCTCGGCACACGGTAGAGTACCTGATGACTTATACGAACTTTTCCCTGTCCTTTGGGACATGCGTAAACGCAAAGGCGGTAACTTGTCTGGAGGACAGCAGCAACAGCTTGCCATTGCTCGTGCACTGGCGACCAATCCTAAGGTGTTGTTGCTAGATGAACCGACTGAGGGCATTCAACCCTCGATTATTAAAGACATTGCAAAAACGTTAAAAGAGATCCGCGATCAACGTGATTTAACCATTGTGGTCTCTGAACAAGTACTGAGCTTTACTCTGGCCATGGCAGATCGCTTCTTGGTGATTGATAAAGGACGTTTTGCTTATGAAGATATCCGTGCCAATGTCGATGCAAGCACCATCAGTAAGTACTTATCCGTTTAAGCTGACTTAAACTATTTTTTAAAATCCTCTGCTTAGTCGGGGGATTTTTTAATTGAACTTTACTCTAAAAATCTCATTTTTATTAAAGATAAATTACTGGACTATTCCGATATAAATCTGCTCAAAAAAACACGCACCCATATACGCAATTCAACGTATTTTTCAAATCCACTTTTCACGCGACACTCAATACATAGATGGATGTGTCATGAAAAGATAATGAAGAAATGGGGAGAATTTAAATGCGTCATGGTGATATCTCAAGTAGCCCAGATACAGTGGGTGTTGCAGTTGTAAACTATAAAATCCCTCGCTTACATACAACAGCTGAAGTCCTAGATAACGCAAAAAAAATTGCTGAAATGGTAAAAGGAATCAAGCAAGGTATCCCAGGCATGGATCTGATTGTTTTCCCCGAATACAGCACCATGGGCATTATGTATAACCCAGATGAAATGATGACAACTGCGGCCACCATTCCTGGGGATGAAACCGAAATTTTCTCGCAAGCATGTATCCAAGCCAATGTATGGGGCGTGTTTTCGATCACTGGCGAACAGCATGAAGAACATCCACATAAAGTGCCCTATAACACCTTAATTCTCATCAACAACAAAGGTGAAATTGTTCAAAAATATCGTAAAATTATTCCATGGTGTCCCATCGAAGGTTGGTGTCCAGGCGATACCACTTATGTCACTGAAGGGCCTAAAGGCATCAAAATATCATTGATCATTTGTGATGATGGTAACTATCCTGAAATTTGGCGTGACTGTGCCATGAAAGGCGCCGAGTTGGTCGTGCGTTGCCAAGGCTATATGTATCCTGCAGCCGAACAGCAAATCAATATGGCGAAATGTATGGCATGGGCCAATAACGTCTATGTCGCTGTAGCGAACTGTACTGGCTTTGACGGTGTGTATACCTATTTCGGTCACTCCGCAGTGGTTGGCTTCGATGGCCGCACTCTGGGCGAATGTGGCACAGAAGAAAACGGTATCCAATACGCACAACTCTCGCTGCATGAAATTCGTGATGCCCGTAAGTATGATCAATCCCAAAACCATTTATTCAAACTCTTACATCGTGGTTATACCGGTGTCTATAACAATGGTGATGGTGATAAAGGCATTGCAGACTGTCCTTTCGATTTTTATAAAACATGGGTTATGGACGCACAAAAAGCCCAAGAAAATGTTGAAAAAATCACCCGCTCAACGATTGGTGTCGCGGAATGCCCGATCGGAAGTCTGCCTCATGAAGGCCTCGAAAAAGAAGCATCTTAAGCATTGAGCGCAGGGAGATATTCAATATGACATTTGCCAGTGATCGCATCAGCACAAACCAAGAAACCTTGACGAAACAACGTTATGACATGCAAAGCAAAGAACGTATTGCACGTACCTCACGTTTTAGTTTTAACCCTGATTTGGTGATGCAACATGTGCGTGACCGCATCATTGGACAGTCTGCAGTCCTAGAAGAAATTGAGAATATGTTGGTAACAGTCAAAGCAGATTTCAATTCTCCAAATCGTCCGCTTTCAGTCACGCTCCTGCTGGGTCCAACAGGTGTAGGTAAGACTGAGACGGTCCGTCTGATCGCAGAAGCGATTTATGGCACAGCAGATGCGTTCTGCCGTATTGATATGAATACTCTAGCGCAAGAACATTATGCGGCTGCACTCACAGGTGCACCTCCCGGTTATGTCGGATCTAAAGAAAGCAACACGCTGTTTAATGAAGAACAAATTAGAGGAAGTTTTTCAAAGCCAGGCATTGTGTTATTCGATGAAATTGAAAAAGCCAGCAATGAAGTGATTCGCGGTTTACTTAATGTATTAGAAACAGGCACCTTAAAACTCACCGCTGGTACAAAAGTGCTCGACTTTAAAAATTGCATGATTTTCATGACCAGTAACGTCGGTGCCAAAGAAGCGCAAACACGTTTAAAACAACTGGCAAAATGCCCAAAACCGATTCAAAAATTAGCGTTCTGGAGCAAGCTCGATCACAGCGAAATCACGAATAAAGCTTTAGATAAAAAGTTTGATCCTGAATTTTTAAATCGAATCGAACGGATTCTACATTACCAACTGGTTGAAGCTGATTTTGCAGCAACGCTTGTTCACTTAGAAACGAACAAACTCAATCAACGCTTACGCAAACAAAGTCGCACCGTAGCGTTAACCCATTCTGCCCATACATTTTTATCGACTGGACATGACATACGTTTTGGTGCACGTGGCCTAGGCAATCGTTTTCGCATCATGGTTGAACCTAAACTCGCAAAGTTTTTCCTGCAATACCCTGAAGCCAGTCGCATCATTGTTGATTACGACGCTCAAGGAATCCATGTTCGTAGCATCATGACCGACAGCATCAGCAATGATGCTTCATCCGCTCAAGATGACAAGGACAATAACATCAAAAACTAGCTTTATTTGATCTCATAAAGGGGATAAAAGATGCAACATATCAAAATAAAACCTGGAGTACCTTTAGCGGAGCAAGCGGAGATTGGTCATAACCGCTGGCATCCTGATTTGCCCTTTCTCACTTCTGTAAAACCGGGAGAAGAAATCCTAATCGAAAGTTTGGACTTTCTAGACGCACAAATTAAAGATAGCGATGATATTTCTGATGTTAAAAATGTGGATCTGACCCGCGCGCATCCTTTAACTGGTCCTTTTTATGTTGAAGGTGCTGAACCAGGTGACTTGTTGGTGATTGATTTACTCGACATCCAACCCATTTCTGATGTCGGCTTTTCAGGGGTATTTGCGAAAGAAAATGGCGGGGGATTCCTTGCAGACTATTTTCCTGAAGCAGACAAAGCGATTTGGGATTTAAAAGGATTATTCGCAACGTCTCGTCATATTCCTGGTGTTCGTATTGCGGGTTTAAAACACCCCGGTTTGATGGGGACTCTCCCATCCCACGAATTGCTTAAAGAGTGGAATCGCCGAGAGGCATTGCTTGTACCCAAAGGCCAAGCCAATCCACCTGATCCACGCACTGCAGTTTTACGCGGTGTGACAGGTGCAGAATTTGATCGTATGGCGGCAGAAGCTGCGCGTACTGTTCCACCTCGAGAGCATGGCGGTAATACTGACATTAAGGATTTGGCTGCAGGGAGTCGTATATATTTCCCTGTTTATCAAAAAGGTGCAGGTTTCTCTATGGGTGACCTACACTTTTCACAAGGTGATGGTGAAATCGGATTTTGTGGTGCAATTGAAATGGACGGCGTAACGCGTGTCGGTTTCGATCTGATCAAAGGCGGCATGGAAAAATATAATATCGACTCACCAATCTTTGTCCCGAGTAATGTCAAACCTAATTATGACCAGTGGTTAACCTTTGAAGGCATTAGCGTTGAAAATGGTGCCAACTATTACCTTGATGCAACTGTGGCCTACCGTCAAGCGTGTTTAAAGGCGATTAAATACCTTGAAAATTTTGGTTTCACAGGCTCTCAAGCCTACATGCTTTTAACAGCAGCACCTGTTGAAGGACGCATAGGCGGAATCGTCGATATTCCAAACTGTGCCTGTACTGTGTCATTACCGACCTCAATCTTTGAGCAAAACATTCTGCCTCAGGGTGCGTTGAATGATGATAAATTTTGGGGACGTCGTCGTTAAATCTTCATTAAAGACTTTGAACCGAGTCGCCAAAACTTAAGCTTCTCGACGACTCGGCTTTTTAATTAATATCTCGATGCTATTCGACTTTATTTGATTCGATCCTCATGTAGGATCCAAAGGAGGATCAAAATGCCGTTATACGATTTTCGCTGTGCCCATTGTGACGGAATTTTTGAACAGCGTGTTCCGATAGCGCGCATTTCAACTGACTCGATTGAGTGTCATTATTGTCAGCAACAAACCTTAGCAAAACCCATGATTACAGGTCATCAGCAAATTAACGTTAAAACGAAATGGCGACCAAGTTCTGGTGCTGAACAATTAGCCGGCGCTTTGGTTGGCGGACCAGGTACCCATAAAAATAGTGCGCGTAGTTCAGTTTTACATAATTGCCGCGGAATGAATTGTTCACTGTGTGATATCTAATCAAAAATGAAATATTGCATTATTCATATAAAAGCCTGCAATCGCAGGCTTTTATTTATTCAATTAATTCTCGATCAGATCCGATCGGCTTAGATCGAATCAGACAATAATATCAGCCAAGTTGCCTTTCTGTTCGAGCCATTCCTTACGGTCACCCGAACGTTTTTTAGCCAACAACTTATCCAATAATCCTGCTGTAAAATGAATATCATCCAAATCAAGTTGTACCAAACGTCGAGTATTTGGATCGAGTGTGGTTTCACGTAATTGACTTGCGTTCATTTCACCTAGACCTTTAAATCGAGTAATTTGAGGACTCTTGGTTTTACACTTTTTCAGAATATCTTCTAACTCAGTATCATCTAGAGCGTAATACACCTCTTTATTGTCATCAATACGATATAAAGGTGGCATCGCGACAAATAAATGTCCAGCTTCAACCAAGGTAGGAAAATGTTTCACAAACAATGCACAAAGTAAGGTCGCAATATGTAGTCCATCTGAGTCAGCATCGGCAAGAATACAAACTTTACCGTAACGCAGCTCAGACAAATCATCAGAGCCAGGATCTACACCGATCGCAATCGCAATATTATGTACTTCTTGCGATGCCAAGACTTCATCTGATGACACTTCCCACGTATTTAAAATTTTCCCGCGTATTGGCATGATTGCTTGGAAGTTTTTATCGCGTGCTTGTTTTGCAGAACCACCTGCGGAATCCCCTTCCACAATGAACAGTTCTGACTCGTCTAAGCTATGTCCAACACAATCAGATAATTTACCTGGCAACGTTGGTCCAGCAACAATCTTTTTACGTTCAACCTTCTTGGCTGCTTTTAAACGGCGACCCGCTTTCGTAATCACCAACTCAGCCAATTGCATCGCAACGTCTGAGTTTTGATTCAACCATAATGCGAATGCATCTTTAGCCATGTTCAAAACGATAGCAGACGCTTCACGGCTAGAAAGTCGTTCTTTGGTTTGCCCTGAAAACTGTGGTTCTTGAAATTTCAAAGACAAAATGTAGTTCACGCCATCCCAAACATCTTCAGCTGCAAGCTTTAGATTACGCGGCAGTAAATTACGCAATTCGCAAAATTCACGCATCGCCTCTGTTACACCAGAACGCAGACCATTAACATGCGTACCGCCCTGAGCGGTTGGAATAAGGTTGACATAACTTTCTTGAATTTGTTCGCCCCCTTCGACATTCCAACAAATGGCAAACTCGGCACTGGCACGTTCTGCACTTCCTGTTGCAACAAAAGCAGGCATTGGAATAATTTCACGATGTTCCAATTCATCCATCAAATAGTCGACTAAACCATTTTCAAACTGCCAGACAATTTTTTCATCATTTATTTGATCAACATAATTAATTTGCAAACCCGCCGCTAAAACTGCTTTGGCTTTTAAATTATGTTTCAATGCTTTTAAAGAAAACTTAGGTGAGTCGAAATACTTCGCATCAGGCCAAAAGTGTACCGTCGTTCCAGAAGCACGTTTCGGTGCTTTACCTTCAAATACTTCCAGTTGAGATACAGGTTCACCGTGTTCAAAAGCCATTTTATACAGATTGCCTTGACGCTGTACTTCAACTTCTACACGGTTCGATAATGCGTTGACCACCGAAATACCAACACCATGCAAACCACCTGAAAATTGATAGTTGTCAGTGCTGAATTTACCGCCAGCATGTAGTTTGGTCAGGATGATTTCTATCCCGCTTTGACCATACTCTGGATGAATATCGACAGGCATACCACGACCATTATCCTCTACAGACAATGATCCATCTTTATATACAGTGACAGTAATTTTGTTGGCGTGTCCTGCAAGTGCCTCATCGACCGAGTTATCTATGACCTCTTGCGCCAAATGGTTTGGGCGTGTGGTATCGGTATACATACCGGGACGGCGACGGACCGGATCTAGACCAGATAATACTTCAAGTGATTGAGCCGTATATTGAGACACTTTGTACTGTTTCCTTATTTTATGCAGTCCGATAAAAACCGAAATGACATCGGGATTTTTTCCGCAAAATTTTCCATCGCATGATTGCCCTCTGACTCTGTGATCAACAAAGCTTGATGCAAACCGCCACTATAATAACGCTGAGCTTCACGATAATCTAAAATTTCATCGCCTTGTTGTAGCAGAACTAAAATTTTGTCTGCATCTTGCACAAATGGCACCGCCATCTGCGCTAAGTGATCAAGTTGTGTATCATCTAAGCACCAATTTTCCGTTACTTGGTAAGGCATTTTTTCATTGGTAAATAATTTACGGAATAACTGCCATGGTCGCATAGCTGGATTAATTAAAACAGCGGGTACCCTATGTTTAGCGACCAACTGCGTCGCATAGAATCCCCCCAAACTACTCCCAACCAAAGCCACCTGCTCTAAAGAATCAATCAACTCTGACATGCTTTGCATTACAACTTTGGGCGGTTGATTTAAATCAGGTAAATGCACTTGCACCGAGCTATTCGATGCAAAGTACTGTTTCAAACATTGTCCTTTAATGGATAAAGAATTACTTTGAAATCCATGTAAATAAATAATATTCATCATTTTTCAATTGCAATTTAGAATGAAGTGCTTTAATTTTTATGCGAAACATATCACATAATTGTTATTTTCTTGTACTTAAACACCTATTGTTAGACAAGAAGATTAATACAAAAGTATCATCATCGTTATCTTAAATGCATGGTTATCTTAAATAATTTTTAGAGATGAATAAGATAAAATATATATGGGGTTTTATACATTGATCTATGCTAAAAATAAAGCCGTTGTGCATGATCATTCAGAATTAGGATAAAAACACATGCCGAGTTTAACTCCACTTCATGAAACCTATTGCAAATGGGATAGGTCTCCACCCAGCCAAGCGGATGTTTTGGAAGGTCTAGCTCAACTGTTTAGTACGCCCTTAAGTAACGTCGTACAAAATCTAATTCAAGCTTTACAACGTGAAATGTTGTTGAGCATATTTGGTATGAGTAAGAAAAAATCACAAGAATTACAACGAAAATCTTATGTTAAAAAATTATATCAGTTTTCCTATGACACCTTATTAGGTTATGGCAGCCATTTCTTAGCCCCAACCTTACGTAAAATCATTGATCAATTTCCAAATCTACATGACAAACCGCTGACCCCGAATATGATTTTTTTGATCAGTGCATTAAATGGCGTGATTGGTGATTATTTACTAAAAAATCAAAATCCATTGGCGCTTTCTAGTGTGTTATATGATCATTATGGCTCAGTGCAAGACGGTGATCTTTCTGGACGGATCGTGATCTTTTGTCATGGTCTATGTATGAATCATTTGGACTGGACCAATCATAGTTATGGCGGTATCGGAGAAAAACTTCTTGCTCAACGCGATCAAAATACCATGTTGTACTTACACTACAATACAGGACGCCGAATTTCAGCCAATGGACGCAGTCTGGCGAATATTTTAGACGATTTGGTCAAGCGAAATCCGCGTATTACCAGTATAAATCTCATTGGTCATAGCATGGGCGGCCTCGTATCCAGAAGTGCATTATTTTACGGTAAACAAAATATGCACCAATGGTTCCATATGGTTGAAAACTTGGTTTGTCTCGGTTCTCCACACCACGGCGCTGTGCTAGAACGAATTGGCTTCGCCATCCAAGAAAAAGTGGGGCGTTTTCCATTTGTAAAATTGGCGGGTCATATTGTCAATATTCGAAGTAACGGTATTTTAGATTTACGTCACGGTAGCGTAAGAGATGACGACTGGGAACATAATGATGCCCGTATTGGCATGATGGATGACAACCGTAAACCTGCACCCCTACCCTCTCATATAAATACCTTCTTGGTTGCAGGTACGATTGAATTTGAAAATCGAAAAAATAGAACCTTAAAAGTCATTGGGGATTATCTGGTCAGTGTAAAAAGCGCCTTAGGTGAACACCCAAATCCTCGTTTTCAATTGAAATTACCTGAGTCCCATAAAGCGGTCTTTTATGGTTTAAATCATATGGAAATTCAATATCATTCAAGTGTAGCTGAGCAAATTGCGAAATGGTTCTATCCGCATCATGATGATATTGCTGAATCACAGATTAAAAAATATTTGATTAAGCTTGAAAATATGCAAGGGATCGTCGAGACCTAATTTTTAATCATCTAGTTTTTAATAACCTAGTTTATTAATCTGGTTTTTAATATCTAGTTTTTACCAGAAACAAAGACTCTGAAATAATCTAAAGAAAAACCAGCAAGATGCTGGTTTTTCTTTTTATTTTATATTGGATATCTACGAAATAATTGCCACACACTGATCAGGGTCAAAACTGCAAAAAACACAAAAGACCAGACTGGCAGTGATTGACCTAAAAAGGTCCAATCGACCAC
>JAHLFF010000117.1 GCA_018883945.1 Candidatus Acinetobacter avistercoris | reverse complement strand
AGCAGCACCATGTACTGAGTCAGCATTTGGGTCAGATGCTGCTGATTGAAAAAAGCTTCGGCAAAGTTGACAATTTCATTGATGTGTTTGTTGCTGACATCGGCCCATGGAAAGGCAAACTCGATGCCTGTGGTGCCGTTGGAGTAATAACGAGTATTGGCACCATTACTGATCACAAACAGCTGGATAAAGCCAAATAGCCCTTGCCCAGCCCAATACGCTTCACGAATATAGCGTTGCGTTTGATTAAAGGCTTCGGCGATTTCCATGCCGCGTTTTTTCAGCTCGATCTGTACCAAAGGCAAACCATTGACCAGTAAGGTCACATCAAAACGGCTGGTACGGCCATTATAGTCGCGGTGGTCGATGGTGATTTGATTGGTGACCTGATAAATATTTTTGCTTGGTTCATCAGACAGGAAAAAAAGGTGTTTGCTGCTGCCGTCATCAAATTTGACTGGAAACAGATCACGCAGATTCTTGGCCCGTTCAAATACCGTGCCTGTATTTAGAAAACTAATGACCTGCTTCCACTCTGTATCAGATAGTGGCGCAAGTCCATTGGCACGTTCAATCTGGGTTTTCAGGTTAGACAGTAGTTGGCTTTCGTCCTTGAGCGTCACCGCAGCATATCCCAATTGCTTGAGCTGGCTAATCAGTTCATTTTCAAGTTGATATTCGCTTTGTACTGTCATTTCACCATCACTTTAAATCAATATTTAACAACAACTTAACCAATACAATAACTAAGCATAGTTTTAGCTATTTATCAAATTTTAGACTCTATTTAAACAAAATTTGTGCAACGCATATCTTTCATTAATCTCATTTAAAGACTTGATAAGAGGAATACCACATAGAAAGCTTTTAAAGAATCAGTGCATTAATCTCAAAAACTGAGGATTATTCACCTTCATTTGCAAATTGTTTTTATATTCTTCAATTGTTCCTCGAGCACAGAAACGCTTACCTACCATGCCATCAATACGACCGAAGCGCTCTTCAAACCATTTGTAGTTATTGTCCCAAACTAAAATCGTCAACGTTTGATTCGGATACATTCGATCAAGGTTTAAATAATGCCGATTTTCTAAATGCTTAATCTCAGCTAACTGCCCACATGCCATCACGGTCTTACCAACATGGAATGGAGCTTTAATTGCCTCAATTTTAATTTCCTGCGAAAAAGCATTTAAGCTCGCCATAGACAACAAAGAAGTAATTAATATTTTTTTTAGCATAGGGAACACCTTAAGTATTTAATAGCTTGAAATCTGATTTTCTACAGAGCGAATCACAATTTGAGGAACACCTTTATAGCTTTCGACTAAGCCAGTGATACAAATATTGCTACCCTCTGATGTCGGTATGATGTTGTTTGACCAAATCACTGCACTGAATTTATGTTTTGGATATATACCTCCAAAATTTATATACGTTGCTTTTGATGTTTGTGAAATTTGACTCACTTCACCACACACAGTCGTACTTTCTCCAATATGTGCATCTGCTTCATATACTGAAATCTGACCAGATGTCGATAAATTTGTATCATCTATATTGCCTTCAAATGGATTTAAAACAGCCTGTCTTGGCTCTTCAATTTTAGGTTGATCAATTGGTTTAGTAGTTGATGCTGTATCAGTTTCTATTTGTTGCTCATGCACATTCGATGGTATAAATCTTTCTGGCAAGTGTTGATTTTGTTGACTGTCCACTGGCAATTGTCGTGAGGCATCTGCTATTTCTTCTGCGTTAAGAAGTATGTGATCTTCTCTAGCAACTACAGATTCATTGTTTGAAAATAAAATATAGCCACCAATAAAAATTATCAAACCAATCAAGCCAACAATTACAGCCTTATATTGTTTATTCTTGCGAGTCTGTTCTTGGTATATAGGATCAAGACCCGCTTGCTTTCTAAACTCTAATTCTTGTTCAACCTGCTTCCTCTGTGCTTCTAGCGCAAACTCATCTTGTTTTTTCTTTTGTTCAAGATCATATCGCTCTTTTGCTTTCATCTCCTGATAGGTTTCTGAAAAGAAATTACAAATACTTAAAACAATCCCGATAGCAACTAAGCCAGCCAAAAAAAGTATGAAATCAATCATTAAATATCTCTTTACACGATTTGATCCAATGAGCCTAGAATCATCTGAGGCTTGCCTTTGTACTCCTCGATC
Source organism: Candidatus Acinetobacter avistercoris (assembly GCA_018883945.1). Lineage (GTDB taxonomy): Bacteria > Pseudomonadota > Gammaproteobacteria > Pseudomonadales > Moraxellaceae > Acinetobacter > Acinetobacter avistercoris. The sequence continues at coordinate 2,060 of JAHLFF010000117.1, read as the reverse complement.
ATCCCTTTCACACAGAGTGTATTATTTTCTACGTTTTGAAGTTGTTGGCTGATATGCGAATTATTGCTCCAAATCACAACAGTAAAAGTCGCTTTGGGATAAGGTTGATCAAAGTTCAAATACACCCCTTTTGAGAACTCTTTTAATTGGGCTACCTTACCGCATACTATTCGATTTTGACCAATATACATACTAGCTTGAATAGATTGAATATGATTCAAACTTAAAGTTGAATTTTGATCTGCCTGAACATCTGATGAAAGATAACTAGATGAAACTTGCTGTGTTATGGGTATATTTTCAGCAGATTGTGAGGTTGATTTTATATATACCACTGCACCTAGCGCAATAGAGGCAACAAGACCTACTCCGATATAAATCTGTTTTTTGATTTCATTTTTAACTGAGCCAAGCTCTTGTGTTTGCCTTCCTTTCATCTCTGAAAGTTCTTTTTGTACATTTTGTAGTTCTTGTAAATGATTTTGTTTAAATGCATCTATACCTTTTCTGACATTGCTTAGCTCATTTGAAACATCTGAATGATTTAGTGAATTATTTGTAGTTTGCTGTTTTTCATAATCGGCTATTTTAGCTTCATATTCAGCGATCAGAACTTGAATCTGTTTTTGTTTAGATTGTTCAGTAATTTGATGGCTCACTTGAGCTTGTAATGCTCTACGAATCTCAAGGATCACTTGTTGCTGTTGTTGAAATGCTTTTTTATTGGTATAGCGTAAGACAATTCCAAATTGTTGAATTAAATCATTCTGACGCTCGAGAAAGTCATTAAACTTTTCATACCCCTTATTATTGATTTTTGCGTAACCGTCCAACTCAATTGGCAATTGATAACCTTTGCTTTTATTAACGATCATGAAATCAATATACCGATTACCAGATTTATTATCTTTAAATGGATACTGAGCGATAACATCATCGGGGGAGATTTCTGGCATTTGACTTAAAATTTCATCTACAAATTTTTCTTCATACCCAACAATATGCTTAATCTTGTCTCTATTTTCATATTTCCACTTTTGCCAGTCCAACATTCCACACCCATACAAAAAAATTAAAAAACTCTAAAGCTTAAAATTCACACAAACATCTGCTGCAACAAGCCTTTTTTCCAAGTTTTGGCTTGTTCAATTTGCTGTGCCACCACTTCAATTTTTTGGTCAATGACAGATAAGAAATTGGCGATTTTAGTTTGTTCTTCTAGGCAAGGGACTTTAATATCAAATTTCACCAATTTATTTACAGCTAATCCCGCCTGAGCAGAAGACTCAGAAAAACGATTCAATTGCATAAAATCAAGCCATATTGCTAACCATTGAGTACTACTTTCTTGATTAGCTTGAACAGCAATAGCATGCTCTGAAATAAAATTTTCACCTTGAACCAAATTAATATTTCCACACAAAGCGCCTTGCCTTCCAATTAGCGCGAATATGCCGTCATGTGTATATGTGTCAGTAAAACCTCTTAGACCATTACCACCAAAAACAGGATAGGCTCCATTGTCTGAGATCGTAGCTGATGTAATAGTCTTTCCACTTTGGAAATGTGAACAAATATCCCCTAATTTTTTTTCCTCCCACTCCCCAAACTCACTACCATCATCCGCTTTAAAACGAAGCTGCTGACTAAACAGCTTTTGCATCATGCCTTGCTTATATTGGCTGAGTAGCTGATTTTTTTTCGTGAGCTGGCTAATCTTTTCATCTACTGCGGAAAGAAAAGAAGCGATTTTGGTTTGTTCTTCTTTTGATGGATACGATATTGAAATTGAATTTAATAATTTTACAGTTAATTGAGGCTGAGCACTGCCAAAAACATTTTTCTCAAGCCATTTTTCAAATAAATCAGATTTTAAAAATTGATTTAAATAAATTGGCTCTAAATCAATTTCACTACGAACTATCACCATTCCAGAATTTATTCTTATATTTTCAAATGGGATACTTTCATCAAAGTAAGCAATGTTACCAACCGTGCCTCGTGTAGTAATTACAAGATCATTCTTTTGTAATTTTCCTTTTCTTAGTAAGGCATCTTTT
>JAHLFF010000116.1 GCA_018883945.1 Candidatus Acinetobacter avistercoris | reverse complement strand
GAAGGTGCTTTTCAATACATTCGCTTGAATTATTCTGGCGTGTGGTACATCAAGTATAATTCATTTAAATTATCTGGAATTTCTTCTGCAAGCTCGTCCATCAATTGGCCATTGCGACGGAAAGATTCCATTTGTGGATCTTCTTCGTCTACACCACTAAAGACCATAATCGGTAAAGTTAAATCAACCAATTGCTCTTCAAACTCAGGTGTAAACCATGCATCTTCATTGAGGAACATTGCATCGACAAAGCCAACACTCCAATCCCCTAGGCTTGACTCAACACTTGCTTCTTCAATCTCAAAAGGGAAAGCGATTCCTTCTTCATTGGCAAGTTTTTGGCGTAAATCTTCTAACCAAAGTTTGACTTGCGTCAACATATCCGCAGGCACTTTGCTTTGATTGTTGTCAAATAACTCATCCAACCAACGATCAAATTTTGGACCCACAGCTGTCGCACTCAAAAAACCATGAGTCGCCGCAAAATCTAGACCATGCTCATTTTGGTCGCCATCTAAATAGTCACTCAACAGGTCTAAATTTAAAGCACTCATTTTGTTTCCAACAGATATTATCTTAATTGATTAGAATAACATTTTAAGCTGTTAAGCCCAATGCTAAATTAATCATCTATGTCGTCAAAGTCATCGTCATCAAAATCATATTCCAGATCTTTCAACTCACGATCCAGACGACGTTGTTCAAGTAAGTCATCAATTAAACGACGCTTTTCTAATGATTCTTTGATGCTAATTTTGGGTGTAGTTTCCTCAAAACCAGCATCATCATCACTGTAGTTATCATCTAATTCAAAATCTGTAGAAGACACTAAAACTACCTCATGAATGAAAAAAAGAATGGATCTACGCGCTATTTATCTGTGTTCTGTAGACTTGTCAAGTTTTATTTGATTTATAGAATTTAATCAACAAAAAAATCATTATTTAAGTCTATTATTTACATTATTATTCAGTTATAAATTTATCTACCATAGATAGGGTTTGAAACAATAAACTGCTGCTTTTAAAACAAAGGCGGCTTGAGCCCTTGAAAACAAAAAAATTATCCCCATAATTTGATATATAACTTACGTCACTGGTTTTTTTTAACCAAATTAGCTGATCTATTCAGATACTAGACGAGGATAATTGTGCTATCATGCACGGTTTTTCCATGCCACAGATTTCAACGAGAAGAGAGCAAAGATGAGCGATAAGCATTCCCCTACTTCCCAAGTAGCGGCTCTGATTAGCCGAGGCAAAGAACAAGGTTACTTAACCTACGCTGAGGTTAACGATCATCTCCCAGACTCGATCACTGAAAGCGAACAAATTGAAGACATTATTCAAATGCTTCAAGACGTTGGTATTCCAGTACATGAACGTGCGCCTGAATCTGACGACACCATGTTCGACGGGAATAATACTGAGACAACAGATGAAGTCGCAGAGGAAGAAGCTGCAGCTGTACTTGCTTCTGTTGAAAATGAGCCTGGTCGTACCACAGACCCTGTTCGTATGTATATGCGCGAGATGGGTACAGTTGAACTGTTAACCCGTGAAGGCGAAATTGTCATTGCGAAACGTATCGAAGAAGGTATTCGCGATGTTTTAAACTCAATTGCTTATTGGCCAAATGCAGTAGAAGTTGTATTACAAGAATATAAAGATTATGAATTGGGCGAACGTCGTTTAGCCGATCTTCTTTCTGGTTATTTAGATCCCGAATCTAATGATCCAATTCCAGAAGTGATTGAAGAAGAACCTGAAGTAATCGTTGCAGTTGACGCTTCTAAGAAGCAAACGAAAGATGTCAAATTAGACGATGACGAAGAAGAAGAAGCTGAAACTGATGACGAGTCAGAAGTTGAGTCTGGTCCAGATCCTGAGATTGCCAAAGTTCGCTTTGACGAATTAAAAGCAGCTTGGGAAGTAACTAAAGCCGCGATTGCAAAATCTGGTCGAAATAGCCCAGAAGCAAAAGAGGCTTTAGAAGCACTTGCGACTGTGTTCATGATGTTCAAATTCACACCTCGTTTATTTGATATTATTTCAGAAATGATTCGCGGCACGCACGAAAACATTCGTACTGCTGAGCGTGAAGTGATGCGCTACGCTGTTCGTCGTGGTCGTATGGATCGCAACGAATTCCGTACCTCATTCCCTGGTCAAGAATCAAATCCAGCTTGGCTTGAAGAACAAATTGCGAAAGCGCCTGCTGATCTAAAACCCTATTTAGAAAAAGTTCGTCCTGATGTATTGGCATTTCAACAAAAAATTGCCGATATCGAGAAAGATCTTGATCTTACCGTTAAAGAAATTAAGGAAATTTCTAAACGTATGGCGATTGGTGAAGCTAAAGCACGTCGCGCGAAAAAAGAAATGGTTGAAGCGAACTTACGTTTGGTGATTTCGATTGCGAAAAAATACACCAACCGTGGTCTGCAATTCCTCGACTTGATTCAAGAAGGTAACATCGGCTTGATGAAAGCGGTAGACAAGTTTGAATACCGTCGTGGTTATAAGTTCTCGACTTATGCGACTTGGTGGATCCGTCAGGCGATTACTCGCTCGATTGCCGATCAAGCGCGTACCATTCGTATTCCAGTACACATGATCGAAACGATTAATAAGATCAACCGTGTATCTCGTCAATTACTTCAAGAAATGGGTCGTGAGCCTACTCCTGAAGAATTAGGCGAACGTTTGGAAATGGATGAAGTTAAAGTCCGTAAAGTGCTTAAAATTGCTAAAGAACCGATTTCGATGGAAACACCGATCGGTGATGATGAAGATTCGCATTTAGGTGATTTCATTGAAGATGGTAATATCACCTCTCCAATTGATGCGGCGACATCTGAAGGCTTAAAAGAAGCAACACGTGAAGTTTTAGAAAACCTAACTGAACGTGAAGCAAAAGTCTTGAAAATGCGTTTTGGTATCGATATGCCTACAGACCATACTTTGGAAGAAGTCGGCAAACAGTTTGATGTAACGCGTGAACGTATTCGTCAGATTGAAGCGAAAGCTTTACGTAAACTGCGTCACCCTTCTCGTTCTGAGCATTTACGTTCATTCCTTGAGAATGACTAACTCACTCATGAGATAATACTCACTTGATTATGGAGGCTTACCCTCCATAATATGAGTATGAGCAAATTAATACAAAATACCTGCGCTATGCAGGTATTTTTTAAATTATGAGGTATCCCATGACTGACATGACCGATCGTACTCCATCACGCGAACTTCAAGAACATCTTTGGGTTTTCCCTATGGATTATCCAATTAAATTGATTGGTATTGCTGGTGATGACTTACACACAGCTGTTGTTGAAATACTTGTAAAACATTTTCCTGACTTCGAAGGCACCTCTATTCAAGTGCAACCATCACGCACAGGTAAATACCATTCGTTAACTGCGAATTTGGTTTTCAATGAGCTAGAACAAGTCCATGCACTTTATGCAGATCTAGCCGCTTGTCCACTGATTAAGACAGCACTTTAAAGTGATTAAAACACGCTCCCGAGCGTGTTTTTTTTATTATTTTTATATTCAACAACAAACTTAATCTATATCTCGCTTCACTTTTGAAGCGCTCACGGATTATTCCCCTATCAAAGATATTTTCATTATAATTAATCACAATAATCTTTAGATGAAAAGGCTTTAATAGCTGTGGATGCCACCTCAAAACCCAATTTAATTATTCGACAATATAACCAACTCACACCGTATGAAGATCGCTTTTTAGAAATGAAAAGTTTGACTGAACAACGTAATGAGCATACTGCTGACGAGTTATGGATTTTGCAGCACCACTCTGTTTTGACACAAGGTCAAGCCGGTAAACCAGAACACATTTTGATTCCAAGCGACATTCCAATAGTACAAACTGATCGAGGTGGTCAGGTCACATGGCATGGTGAAGGCCAACTGGTTGCGTATTTCATGTTTGACTTAAACAGATTGAAGTGGAATGTACGTACACTGGTGTCCTATGCTGAAAAGCTCATGATTGATCTTTTGAATAAGTATGGCATTACGGCCTATGCAAAACCTGATGCGCCGGGTGTGTATGTAAATGACAGAAAAATTGGCTCGCTTGGATTCAAAATTCGTAAAGGTCGAAGCTATCACGGATTATCTTTAAATATTGATTGCGAATTGACTGGTTTTGATACCATTAATCCTTGTGGATATGCAGGTCTAGAAATGGTCCGTGTTTGTGATTTGCTGCAACCCTTCCCAGATTTCTCACAACTTTGTGTTGATATCATTGAATATCTGAAAAATGATGATTTATTTGCAAATATTCAAACAATTAAACAATAATCACTTTACTTTGACCACCCAACTAATTTAGAGTAAATACTCTAAAACCAATAATTACTGTAAGAAGGGATAAGCGAGTGATTTCAATAAACTCAGTAAAGCCCGCTTTAGAACAAGCTTATGTCAAAGTCATGTTAGATGTGATTGGCAGAGGCTTGGCGATGGCGAGTCAAGTCGATGACGAAATCAGACAGGATGTGTCAAAGTTCCCCGTTGGATTTACTGTTTCGATGGCTGTATTTAATAATGACGCGGCTTTCATTGCTCGAGTCAATAAAAATCATCATTTAGAGCTGATTGACAGTGTTCCAACCAAGCCAGATCTAACCATTACTTTTAAGCACATTCATCATGCTTTTCTGGTATTTTCATTTCAAGAAAGTACAGCGCAATCTTTTGCCAATGACCGAATGATTGCCGATGGTGATTTGGGCCATGCCATTCGTTTGGTGCGTTGTCTGAATAAAATGGAAGCTTTAATTCTGCCTAAAATGGTGGCAGAAATGGCGGTTAAAGAATACCCTCAAAAACTTAGCCTTAAAGAAAAACTCTCAGGCGCTGCAAATATTTATTTAAAAGTTGCTCAGTCATATATCAAGGGAAGTGCATAATAATGACCAAACCATATTACGAATTTTTCTGCCCGGTAAAAGTCATTGCTGGGAATGCAGCCTTAGAACACATGCCGTTTGAACTCGCATCTATGGGCGCAAAACAACCTTTGATTATTACAGACAAAGGCGTTCGTGCGAATGGCCTTCTTGAACCTGTTGAAGCTGCTTTTGCGTCGACTGATGTAACGATTGGTTTTATTTTCGATGATGTACCACCAGACTCAAGCTTAGAAACTGTACGTAGTGTTGCAGCAGCTTATCGCAACAACCAATGTGATGCGATTATCGCGATTGGTGGTGGCTCGGTGATTGATACAGCGAAAGCTGCAAATATTTTGGTGACCGAAGGTGGCGAAGATCTCTTGAAATATTCGGGAGCACATAATCTTCCTCGACCACTGAAGCCATTTTTCGTCGTACCTACCACCTCTGGTACTGGGTCCGAAGTTACCATGGTTGCCGTCATTTCAGATAACACCACTCAGCAGAAGATGCCATTTGCTTCAAAATATTTAATGCCCAATGCTGCCATCTTAGATCCACGCATGACTCAAACGTTGCCACCGCATTTAACAGCGATGACCGCGATGGATGCAATGACACATGCGATTGAGTCATATACCTGTTTAGCAGCGAATCCAATCAGTGATGCATATGCTACTGCCGCAATTAAAAAAATTAGCGATCATTTATTTAATGTTTTAGATAATCCTAAAGATGCACATGGTCGTTTAGAGTTGGCTCAAGCGTCAACTATGGCGGGTATCGCATTTTCAAATGCAATGGTCGGCATCGTACATTCACTCGGACATGCTTTAGGCGCAGTTTCACATTTACCGCATGGTTTATGTATGAATCTATTCTTGCCGTATGTTTTAGAATTCAATAAAGATGTTAATGGCGATAAAATTGCTGACTTGCTTTTACCCTTAGCAGGTCCAGATATATATGCTCAAACTCCTGCGAATTTACGTGCCGATAAAACCATTAGTGTCATCAGTGCTATGCGTGATCAAATTTATGCATTAACCAAATTGCCGCGTACCTTGCGTGAAACAGGAAAAGTGACGGAAGATCAGTTTGATGATATTGCTGAAAAAGCGTTGAATGATGGTTCAATTATTTTTAACCCGAAAGAAACTTCTTTGCTCGATTTAAAATCAATCTTAGAAAAAGCTTGGTAAATTTAACAAAGTAAGCCAATATACTTCGAAATCCGGCCTGATGTTTTTTTAAACATCAGGCTTTTATCATGCAGAAATTAAATTCACTTAATTATTAAACAAAGTGGCACATTTTCTGCTAAAACTTCATGAAAGTTACTGACAAACTGCCCCAAGATAGTTTAGATTGGCGCACTTTTGTTTCATCCATTAGGGGGGATCGTTCGTCTCAAACGATCCTAGATAGATTTGACTGATCCTTGATCAACGATTAAGAGGATAACGCCGTTGACAAATATAACTGGGACTCAATCGGCAGCTAAACTGCAAAAAACGCTAGGTCTCTGGCACATTATTATTATTGGTTTAGCTTATATTCAGCCAATGACCTTATTTGATACTTTTGGATTAGTATCGGAACAAAGTCATTTTCATGTACCCACATCTTATATTATTGCCTTAGTCGCAATCTTATTAACCTCGATTAGTTACGGGCATATGATCCGTCGCTATCCGTCGTCGGGTTCTGCATATACCTATGCACAAAAATCCATTCACCCGAACGTTGGCTTTATGGTGGGTTGGTCATCTTGGCTCGACTATTTATTGTCGCCAATGGTGAATATTATTCTAGCAGTGATCTATCTAGAAGCACTATTCCCAGATGTAAATCATTGGGTATGGGTGGTCAGCTTAACGGCTTTCATGACCCTAGTGAACTTGCGTGGTGTAAAATTTGTTGCCAATTTCAACAGCTTAATCGTCTTTATTCAGCTTGCCGTGATTGGTTACTTTACCTGGATGGTCTATTCATTATTGGCTGGAGGCGTAAATGCTGACGGCACATTGGTGAACGCGCCTTATCAACTTTGGAGTCTTGAGCCATTTTGGAATGAGTTGACCACTGTTGGTGCACTGATTACAGGTGCAACGCTGCTTTGTTTCTCATTCACAGGATTTGACTCACTGAGTTCTCTTGCAGAAGAAACCAAAGATACTGAAAAAACACTACCAAAAGCGATTTTCTTAACCGCTTTAATTGCCGGTGTGATTTTCATTATCAGCACATACTTCATGCAAATTTATTTCCCGAATGACCCTAAAACTTACTTCGCAGATGTTGCGGCGACTCAGCCTGATATTTTGCAAGCTGTGGGTGGTGTAGCATTTAAAACGGTTGTTCTGTACTTCGCAATCATCACCGTTATGGCATCTGGTATTTCTGCGCATGCAGGTGTATCACGCTTAATGTATGTGATGGGCCGTGATGGCGTGATCAATAAAAAAATCTTTGGTCATATTAGTCCGAAGAGCTTTACACCGTCATATAATATTTTAATTGTTGGTGTGGTTGCATTAACAGCCGGTTTTATGGATTTAGATATTGTGATTTCGATGATTAGTTTTGGTGCTTTAACCGCCTTTACTTTCGTGAACTTATCTGTGATCTCACGTTATGCATTACGTGATGGTCGAACCAAAAATCTGAAAGATATTTTTAGTTTTGTGGTTATTCCATTACTGGGCTTTATCTGTATCTTTGCAATGTGGTTAGAAATTGAAAATACTGCTTTGAAGTTTGGTTTGTGGTGGGCAATGTTTGGTGTTTTATACTTAGGCTATAAAACCAAAGGTTTCCGTCATCCTGCTCCTCAGCATGATGAGTTTAATGACAAATAATCTAATGATGAATAAAAAGGCGCTTTAGGCGCCTTTTTATTTCTTATTAACGTTTCAATTTAGCTTTTTCTCAGACACGCTGATCTTCATAATCATTATTTAATTCGGCAGTTAAATCCCATTTGGGTATCCACAATATTGTCTTTAAAGCCTAAATTTTGAATAAAAACATTACGATCAGCCAAGACCTTTTGGTCCTGTAGACTTAATCGAGCTTTATTTGTAAGAGCCAATTGATAAGTATCATTGACGATCTTTTGATAAATCCCACATACTTCTTGTCGTTTGGTTTTATTTAACAGCCGGCCTCTCCAACTACGTTCAAAGTCTTCAGGCTTCAAACTATTGCCCCAGATCTCGATGCTAGAGATCAGACGCTGATGCATATTCTGAAGCCCCTGTCGAATTTCAGCTTGCGTTAAAGGCCGTACATCAACAGCAATGTCTTTTGAATTTTGAGCTTGAGATCCTGTATCTGTTTTAGGTAGATTGTTTTCTGACACTGTCTTAGATTCGATTTTTTCACTGCTTTTTTGATTTTTTAATTCCAATGAATCCTCAGCATAACTCGGCATAGCTATCACCATGCTGGTCAAAATAATTAAAGGTATTACAGAGGATTTCAGTTTTTCTTGATTGAATAAATTTTGCATTGTTATACATCTAACTCAACATTTATTTTTTATAACCAATATTCGCCATGATATGAAGCGTTTATTGATTTTTATTACAAAAAAAGCCACTTCTCAGTGGCTTTAATTATGCAGTAATGAATACAAATTGAAAATTTATACAGTTAAAAATTAAACCAATTCTTTAAAGCCTTGCTGACGCCATGCTTCGTACACAATCACTGCAGTTGCATTTGATAAGTTCAAACTTCGTGAATCTGCTGCCATCGGCAAACGAATCCAGTGTTGTTGTGGAAACATCATTCGCACCTGTTCAGGCAAACCACGCGTTTCTGGGCCCATTAACAAAGCCACAGAACGATTTAAATTTGAAGTATGAGGTGTTTCACTACCTTTGGTCGTAAGCGGATAAATCGCATCTAAACCAATCCCCTGCTCAGCCAAATGCGCCACACATTCATCAAAATTTTCCCAAACTTTCATGTGTGCCCATTCGTGATAATCCAAACCCGCACGTCTTAATTTTTTATCATCCAGTTCAAAACCCAGCGGCTTAACCAAATGAAGCTGCGCACCAGTATTGGCACATAAACGAATGATATTACCTGTATTTGCAGGAATTTCAGGCTCGTACAAAACCACATGAATCACGGGAGATCTCTTCTTTAAAGGTTATGACAAAGCACTTAGCCCTGCCATTGTAATTGTTCGCGCAATTTTACCACTTCACCAATAATGGTCAGTGTCGGCGCTCGAATATGATGTTCTGCCACTTTGGAAGCAATATCAGCCAATGTTCCAACCACGACTTTTTGTTCAGGTGTCGTGCCTTTGGAAATGAGCGCAACCGGCATATCTGCACGTTGACCATGTTCAATCAAACGTGCACAAATTTTTTCTAAGCCCACCAAACCCATATATAAAACCAGTGTCTGATGTTCATAAACCAATTCATGCCAAGGCAACTCAGGAGACCCTTCTTTTAAGTGTCCCGTTAAAAAACGTACACTTTGCGCGTAATCACGATGCGTGAGTGGAATGCCTGCATAAGCAGAACAGCCTGATGCAGCAGTAATCCCAGGAACCACTTGAAATGCCACACCAGCTTCATAGAGTTCTTGGATTTCTTCACCACCGCGACCAAAAATAAACGGATCACCGCCTTTTAAACGACAAACACGTTTACCTTGCTTGGCATAGTCCACCAATAAAGCATTAATTCCATCTTGAGGAACGGAATGGTTAGAACGCTCTTTACCGACATAAATTTTTTCTGCATCACGGCGGCATAAGTTCAAAATCGGTTCAGAGACCAAGCGATCATAAATGACCACATCCGCTTGTTGCATTAAACGCAGTGCTTTTAACGTCAGTAATTCTGGATCACCTGGACCTGCACCGACTAAATACACTTCACCTTTTGGCGTCGACCATTCCATTAAAGCTTGTTCAATTAAGCGATCTGCTTCTTGCATATTATTGTTGAACACCTGCTCTTTCAGGCGACTTGCATACAAATCTTCCCAAAAAATACGTCGCTCATCTGGATTAACTATTTTGGCTTTAACAGCATGGCGCCATTTTCCAGAAAAAGCAGCCAATCTCCCCATTCCATGCGGAATAGTGGATTCAAGCTGAGTTCGAATCTGACGCGACAATACAGGAGATGTACCATTGCTTGCCACCGATATAATCAGCGGTGAGCGGTCAATAATCGCGGGCACCATAAAACGGCAATGCGGAATATCATCCACGCTATTGACTAAAATTTTATCTGCTTCACATGCCTCAAATACCGCTTTATTGGTTGCGGGATCATCTGTTGCAGCAATCACCAAACGATAGTCGCGTAAATTAATTTCTGAATTAAATATGGACTGAACATATCGTCCTTGAGAGGTCTTTACCAACTCAAGTAAAGCAGCATCAATCTCAGGGGCAACCACATGAATGATTGCTCCTGCTTTTGATAAAAGTAGCGCTTTCCGATAAGCAATACGTCCACCACCGACAATCAGACAAGGTTGCTGTTGCAACTTTAAAGAGATTGGAAAAATATCCACGAATTACCTCAATATTAAGATCTGATTGTCTCAAGCAATTTTTATGCTCAAAAGTATCTAGATGAGTGGTTCATGACTTACATCTAGATAACGAGTTTAGGACTTAATGAACGACTAATATAACGACTAATTAGTCAATATAAGTTAAACCACTCATATACGGACGTAGTACTTCAGGTACTTCAATTGAACCATCTTCACGTTGATAGTTTTCCATCACTGCAAGTAAAGTACGCCCCACAGCCAAACCTGAACCATTCAGTGTATGTAAGAATTCAGTTTTCTTAGGATCAGTACGGTAGCGCGCTTTCATGCGACGTGCTTGGAAGTCACCCATGCATGAGCATGAAGAAATTTCACGATAAGTATTTTGACTTGGCACCCAAACTTCTAAGTCATACGTTTTAATTGCACCAAAGCCCATGTCACCTGCGCAAAGAATGACTTTACGATATGGAAGACCGAGTGCCTGCAAGATACCCTCTGCATGACCCGTCAATTCTTCCAAAGCATCAAGTGAAGTTTCAGGTTTCACAATCTGAACCATTTCAACTTTGTCAAATTGATGCTGGCGAATCAAACCACGCGTATCACGACCATATGAACCCGCTTCACTACGGAAACAGGGTGTATGTGCGGCATATTTCAATGGCAGACGATCTGCATCTACAATTTCATCACGTACAAAATTCGTCACAGGCACTTCGGCAGTTGGAATTAAGTAATATTCTTTTTCGCCTTGAAGCTTGAACAAGTCTTCTTCAAATTTAGGCAATTGACCTGTACCGCGAAGCGATTCAGCATTCACCAAATACGGCACATACGCTTCGGTATAGCCATTTTTAAGTGTATGCGTATCCAACATAAACTGAGTTAAAGCGCGTTGTAAGCGAGCCAATGGACCTTTCAATACGCTAAAACGTGAACCCGTGAGCTTCGTTGCAGTTTCAAACTCCAAACCGCCCATCCACTCGCCTAAATCAGTATGATCTTTGATTTCAAAATCAAACTGACGTGGTGTGCCCCACTTTAAAATTTCAACATTATCATTCTCATCTTTACCTTCAGGTACAGACTCATGCGGTAAATTTGGAATAGTTAATGATTTATTTTCAATTTCAGTTTGCAATTCATTTAAAGCCGCCTCAGCTGCTTTTATTTCATCGCCAATCGCGGACATACGCGCCATAAGCTCAGATGCGTCACCGCCTGATTTTTTAATCTGACCAACTTGTTTTGTACCAGCATTACGTTCAGCTTGTAAGCTTTCAGTTTTAGACTGAATTTCTTTACGCTGAGCTTCTAATGATGCCCACTCTTCTACGTTTAACTGTACGCCACGTTTTGCTAAGGCTAAATTAACAGCCTCGATATTATTTCTGAGTAATTTTGGGTCGATCATGGTCAATCTTTTGTAAAGAAAAAAACTGGCTATAGTGTAAGCGCTTCAGCCCAAAAAATACAGTCACTCCGCTTTCAGCTGTGCCTTAATACAGCAAATTTTAAGCAAAACGACAGAAATATTGATTGGGCTAAATTCAGACAAACCTATTCAGTTTTATATTGCGGTAAATTGGGTAAATATCCAGCATTAATCAAGCCTGCTGTTGATTGATAAGGCAACGTTAACTCAGACATACCCTCTGCATATGAAGCCAAGTCATACAGCGGATAAACAAATACAATTCCGTTCGCACCGTAATAGAAATTATCGCTCAACTGTAATTTAGCTTGCTCAATCGAATGATCATCTAACCACATCATATTATTACGATATAAAGCTTCGATTAATTTCTTCTCTGTGCCCGCAACAATTAAGTCCTGCAAAGCAATTCGTTTTTTGCTTTTCAAATCAAAATTTACATACTCTTTATGATACATACCGTGTGCTGCACCTGCATTATAGGTATAGCTCAGCATTTCAAATGTTGCCAAATTTTGATTTTGTCCAATAAAACGAATCACAACCGAAGACTCACCTAAATTCTTTTCATCAGTTGTTTTAGATGCAACTACCGCTTCAGATGCGGCTGAGTTTTTATCCGCTTGAAATGCCAATGGAACAGTCTTTTTAATACGTTCTATAAAGTATTCATTAATCCACGGATAATTAGTTTCCACCGTTTGTAAATCATACTTCGTGCACTCCCCAGCATCACAGGATTCCGTCTGTGTTACAGTAAACGCAACTGTTTTTGATGCAACCCATTGATCCGTTTTTGCCACTGCACTGGTGTCTTGAGATGCTTTATCCTGATCTGCTCCTTTAGGCTGGCATGCTGTTAAAAATAATACAGACGAAAGCATTAGAATATTAATCACTGGCGAGTTCTTTTGAGTTAAATAAGCCTTCATATTGTTCACTATTTCATTTAATCATTTTGATTACTATACAAAGTCTGTTCGTGACTTTTCAATCAAATTTGTATCGGATTGGTCTACTTCTATTTCAATTCAAATACCATTCAAAAATCCGTATGCTATATAAAAGTTCAATGAATTTCAGATTCTATAAGTTCAAAAAAAGCAGCCTTAAGGCTGCTTTTTTAGTCAAAATATGACACTTAAATATCTTTAGCGTCCTATTTAAAATACATTTGATTATCTTTTATGTTTCATCTTTCAATCTCGCTTCAATCTTTCATCTTTCAATCTTGCTTCAACCTTTCAAACTCGCTTCATTTTGAGCCTGATCACTAAGCTTGATCAAAGAGCCTGATCAAAAAATTTATTGATCAATAATGTCGGTGCCTTTAGGCGGCGTAAAATCAAAGATCGAATTTGGTAAGTTTGGATTCACTTTCACATCAGTAAAGCGAATCTGGGTCGTTTGCCCCAATGAGTCTTCCAAGATCATTAAGCTTGGTGCCTTATTCGCTCCAAAACTAATGGTTAAACTTTGGAAAGCACCATCACTTTGCTTTGGAAACAACGTGTAATACGTTTTTCCTTTATTCGGCTGGGTAACACGATAAGACTGCATAATCTGACTGGTATTGCCTGACAACAATAAAGCAGGTGTGTTCGCTACTTGCTCATCTAGGTTTTGACGAATCGCCTGTTTTAAATCTGGATCATAAATCCAAATCATCTTACCTGTAGTTACAATGGTTTGCTTTGAAGGAGATGTGGTTTCCCAATAAAATTTACCCGGTCGCGCCACATTCATCACCCCTTTGAAGGTCTGATTCATATGTTGTGCACTCAGGCCTTTCTTTTGTGGAGCTTTCGATCCTGATGTTGCTTTCGTGGTTTGCTCAAAATTAGCAGATAAACTTTTAATCCCATTTAATTGTTGAATTAAATTGGCTGTGGCTTGTTGCTCCGTTGCGGCAGTCGTTGCTGCCAAAACATTAGTGCTGATGACTGGTGCAAGCATAGCCGCACTAATTGCTACGGCACCGATCGTTTTACGAAGCATATCCATTATTTCACCTTTTTATAAATTTGCATCATCGCAATGTGCGAGATGAATTATCTTAAACCATTTATTTAATGCAATAATCGAGAAAATAAGAAGATTTGTATTGTTATTCACTATTTTTGTAGAAAAAGCTACATCATGATGAAGATCATTCGTACTCATTTTTTATTGAACCACATCAACTGTGTAGCAATAAAAAAGCTCACAATAAATGTGAGCTTTTTTGAGTTATGTCTCTTAAAACTTATACAGCTTCAACAGATACATAACGACGGCCAAATTGACCTTTAACTTCAAATTTGATCACGCCATCAGCGGTAGCAAATAAAGTATGGTCACGGCCCATACCAACGTTTGGACCAGCGTGGAATTCAGTACCACGTTGACGAACGATGATATTACCAGCAGTCACAGCTTGACCACCAAACATTTTAACGCCTAACATTTTAGGGTTCGAGTCACGACCGTTACGTGTCGATCCACCAGCTTTTTTAGTAGCCATGTTTCAAAATCCTCGTAATTAGCCTGAAATAGTCGTAATTTTCAACTCGGTAAACCATTGACGGTGACCTTGTTGTTTACGGTAGTGCTTACGACGACGCATTTTAACAATACGGATTTTGTCGTGACGACCGTGGCTAACTACTTCAGCAGTTACAGTAGCACCAGCAACAACTGGAGCACCAATTTGAATGCTTTCACCGTTCACTAACATTAATACGTCATCAAACGTAATAGTAGCACCAGTTTCTGCTTTCAATAACTCAACTTTAAGGGTTTCACCCTCTACAACACGGTGCTGTTTACCACCGCTTTGGATTACTGCGTACATAACGTACTCCAACATACCCGTGTCGACGTGACGATAAAGGAATATATCGTTCTTAATACGCTCGCCACTGGGGGTTATTCAAGGGCATGGATTTTAAGTGATAATTAAATAAACAACAAGGTATTTTATCTTAAAGTTCAGTAATAGCGATCAAATCTTACATTTCACAGCAAGATAACAATCGTTACATTGATTAATCAGTAAAAATTATGAAAATGAATGAAATTCAGCCAAAGTTAAAATGATACTATGTCGGCGATGCTTGAAACAAGAAATCAAAGCAAGAGAAAGCTTGCGCAAAATACAAACAAATTATTAGAATTCAGCGACATTATCCCTGCTAAATACGACATAAGATGATGTTAATTGTTACACTAGCGCACGTATAGAAATAAATTTGTATAAGGACTCCCTTCAAATGACCATCGATTTTAAGCAAGATATTCTCGCTCCTGTTGCCACAGACTTTGCTGCGATGGATGCATTAATCAATGAGGGGATCAGCTCTAAAGTGGCCTTAGTCATGTCTGTGAGTAAACATGTTGTGGAAGCTGGCGGTAAACGTATGCGTCCTATCATGTGTTTATTAGCAGCACGCGCTTGTGGAGAAGAAAATTTAGAAAATGCGCAAAAGCTTTCTGCCATCATTGAAATGTTACATACAGCCACTTTGGTTCATGATGATGTAGTAGATGAATCTGGCTTGCGCCGTGGTCGTCCGACAGCGAATGCAAGATGGAATAACCAAACTGCAGTTTTGGTTGGCGACTTTCTCATTTCACGTGCTTTTGATCTTTTGGTAGATTTGAATAACATGGTCTTGTTAAAAGATTTCTCAACAGGCACCTGTGAAATTGCCGAAGGCGAAGTTTTACAATTACAGTCTCAACATCAACCAGACACGGATGAAGCCACTTATCTTGACATCATTCATGGTAAAACGTCTCGTTTATTTGAATTAGCCACAGAAGGCGCTGCTATTTTGACGGGCAAGCATGAATATCGTGAAGCACTTCGTCATTATGCAGGTCATTTTGGCAATGCCTTTCAAATTATCGATGATATTTTAGACTACACTTCAGATGCAGAGACCTTAGGTAAAAATATTGGTGACGATTTAATGGAGGGTAAACCGACCCTCCCTCTTATCGCGGCACTCAAAAACACCTCGGGTGAAGAACATCAAATGATTCGTAAGAGTATTACGTCTGGTGGTACTGAGAATTTAGATCAGATTATTCAAATCGTACATCAATCTGGTGCACTACAATATTGTCATAAACGTGCAATTGAAGAGACTGAAGCTGCTTTAGCAGCGCTCAATCAATTGCCAGATAGTATTTATCGTCAAGCACTCAATAACTTGGCACAACTTGCCTTAAACCGAATCCAATAATTAGACTCTCCCTTGCTTATGCATATAAATTTTAATGATCTTTTTATAAAAATGCAGGAACAAGTTGACCAAGCTCAATCTGTTCCTGATGAAAACTTACTCATTGAACTGGTCGCTCGAATTAGACCTGAAGACAGTTACAACTCAGAAGAAATCAAAAATAAATTTCAATCGCTGATTCAAGCATTATTGATTACCCCTACAGCAGCCAATTATTTTCAAGCTTATTTAGTCACGCTGATAAATCGCTACAAACAAACCAGTATTTATGCAGACAGCGGTATTTTATCTTTAGATGGATTTTGGAATCAATTTGGGCAAAGACTCGGCGCACACTTCCTTCCCTTGCTGGTAGATGAAACGGATTTAAAAGATTTAGTTTTTCGCGTATTTGGTTTTCGCAGTGATAAATATTGGTTAGAAAATATTGAAGATGAACAATGGATTCAATTTTTTCAAGTCTTAAATCAGAATCATAGTCATATCGATGCCAAGCTCGGGATCAAACGTGACATCATCAAAGCCATCACAGTGTTGTCCTATCGAATTAGTGGTATTGGCTTATATCCAGAATTTATTAATGCACAGCCTGAACTTTCTGAATATGAATCGCCTTTCTTGGTGCAAAACCGAGAAATCATTGAATTCATCGAAGCTTATAAAAAACAGCATCGAGAAGCAGATGATGTCAGTATTCTCATTCCTCCTGATGCGGACCAAGCATTGGTAATGATTGATCAGTGTCGTGATGTTGTGATGAAAATTCGTCGTGCAACTAAACGCATTGGGGTCAGTTTAAGTCTGACTTATCTGCTGTCTTTGCTTGAGCAATGTTTAGATCGTATTGAACTTTTGCTGACAATTTTAACGGAACAAGGCAAACCGCAATACTTTGCACTGTCAGAGTTATTTCAAGATTTAGTCGCTGCGCATTATGTTGAAAATAGTGTCCGTGAATTGCTCAAAACCAATAGTGAGCTCATTGCACTCCAAGTTACCGAGAACGCCAGTAAAACAGGTGAACATTATGTAAGCACCGACAAGTCTGGCTTTCTAAAAATGTATAAATCCGCAGCCGGTGCGGGTGTCATTATTGCCATCATGGCCACTTTGAAAATATTAACGGCGCGTCTGACCTTAGCGCCGATGATGCAAGCCTTTATGTTTAGCATGAATTATTCACTAGGTTTTATGCTGATTCATGTATTGCACTTCACAGTGGCAACCAAACAACCCGCCATGACTGCTGCCGCGCTTGCCTCGACAGTGCAACAGCGAAAAGGTTCTAAGACGACACAAATCGCAGAGCTTGCTGCGCTCATTATTAATATTATTCGCACCCAGTTCGTCGCAATTTTGGGTAACATCTCGATTGCGATTCCCACTGCCGCGCTTATCACCCTATTATGGCAGTACGGACTCGATGAACCCTTACTGACGCACAATAAAGCCTCATACTTATTACATAGCTTAAATCCATTTACGTCATTGGCGGTTCCTCATGCCGCGATTGCAGGTGTATGTTTATTCTTTTCAGGACTTATTGCGGGTTACTTTGACAACATGGCTGTCTACCGTAAAGTCGGTCCTCGACTCAAAGCACATCAAAAGCTTAGAAATCGTTTGGGGCAAGAACGCCTAGATAAGTTTGCAGGTTATATTGAACGAAATTTAGGTGCTTTAGCGGGTAATTTCATTTTTGGTATCATGCTTGGCAGTATGGGTACGATTGGATTTATCTTAGGCCTACCTTTAGATATACGTCATATTGCATTTGCATCGGCGAACTTCATACAAGGCTTAATGAGCATCAATGGCACGCCTGAAATTGGACTCATTATTGTGTCTTTCCTCGGTGTGTTACTGATTGGTTTAACCAACTTATTTGTGAGTTTTAGTTTAACGATTATCGTTGCGCTTCGTGCTCGTCGTGTCCGCTTCGAACAATGGAAACCACTTGCCAAACTTGTTTTCACTCACTTCTTTACACGTCCTATGGATTTTTTCTGGCCACCGAAACAACCTTTAGAAGTGGAAGATACAAATTCTAGCGCCCAAAAAACAAATCATTAATTGTTGTGTTATTTTTTGTTCAAATAATGATATGTTTCAAGAAATATAACTACTATAAAATGGTTTTATTCGGACTTGAAAAAAAGTGTACCGACTAGTACACTTTGGCGCATTATTATGATAATGGTGGTGCGCTTATATTCTAACTTTGGTTATTTTATATGCCTTATGTATTTATATTTATAGGTTGTTTAGGACTAACGATAAGTAGCATTGGAATATATATTCCTTTTATACAACAACTAGATACATCCGCTGTAATATGGATGAGTCAACACCGCTCGATATTTTTAAATCATGTGGCGATAACTTTATCCTATCTGGGTGGATTACCCATCATGTTGTTGTGCTTTGGAGTATGGTGTTTACAACAAATACGAAATCAAAAATATATTTCCAGTCTATTGATTATCTTAAGTTTAATCGGTGGATCAATGATAGGTTGGATACTAAAATATCTATTCAATCGTTCTCGTCCAGATTCAATTTATCAGATGGTAGATACCTATGGTGCCGCCTTCCCAAGCGCCCATAGTCTTTATGCAGCAGTGTTATCGTGTTTGTTTATTTTTATTTTTTATAAACATAAACAAGCAATATGGATCAAATTATTTGCCTGTTTTTGGTTTATTGGCATGGGTTTTTCAAGGGTTTACCTTGGAGCTCATTTTCCAACAGATGTATTAGCAGGATGGAGTATTGCTTTTGTATGGATTGCACTACTGTGGTTACAGTTTTCGCAAGCGATATTCAAGCGAAATAAATTATTTTTAGAGAAAAATCTAAACGAGGTGGAATAATGATGTCGGCAAAGCTTTGGGCGCCAGCCCTCACCGCTTGTGCTCTAGCAACAAGTATTGCACTTGTAGGTTGTAGCGATAAGCCTAAAGATGCAGAGCAAGCCGCTGCAGCTCAAAATATGCCACCGACTGAAGTAGGTGTCATTGTTGCTCAACCAGAAAGTGTTGAACAAACTGTCGAGCTCTCTGGCCGAACTTCTGCATATCAAATCTCAGAAGTCCGTCCACAAGCCAGCGGTGTTATATTAAAGCGTCTATTTACAGAAGGTAGTTTTGTTCGTGAAGGACAGCCTTTGTATGAAATTGACGCCAATACTAACCGTGCAAATCTAGACAGTGCTAAAGCATCTTTAGTACGTCAACAGGCAAATTTAAATGCGCTGCAAGTGAAAGCTGATCGTTATCGTCAACTTGTTGGTATTAATGCGGTTTCAAAACAAGAGTATGATGATTTACTGGCTCAAGTTAAGTTAGCACAAGCAGATATAGCAACTTCACAAGCGGCATTGAAGAATGCTCAAATTAACTTAGGTTACTCAACAGTTCGCTCACCTATTTCAGGTCAGTCGGGTCGTTCATCAGTGACCGCAGGTGCACTTGTCACCGCTAACCAGCCAGATGCTTTGGTCACCATTCAACAACTTGATCCTATTTACGTCGACATTAATCAATCAAGTGCCGAACTCCTTCGTTTACGCAAACAATTGAGTCAAGGTAATATCGACCGCAGTAACAATACTAAGGTTCGTTTAAAACTTGAGGATGGCAGTACTTATTCAGTTGAAGGTCAACTTGCGTTTTCAGACGCTAGTGTGAATCCAGATACAGGAACTATTACCGTACGTGCTGTTTTCTCAAACCCGAATCAATTATTGCTTCCAGGTATGTATGCAACTGCACAAATTGTGCAAGGTGTCATTCCAAATGCCATTTTGATCCCACAAGCAGCGATTACACGCACCCCAACGGGTCAAGCGACAGCGATGATTGTTAATGCCAAAAATGTCGTTGAAACACGCCAAATCGTAACAGCGGGTGTTCAAGGTAAAGACTGGATTGTGACCAATGGTCTGAAAACTGGTGAAAAAGTGATTGTTGATGGTGTTGCTAAAGTGAAAGATGGCGCAACTGTTGTTGCAAAACCTTATCAAGCTCAACCCGCAGCACAAAAAGGTGCAAATCCTGCAGCTCCAGCGGCAGGACAAAAACCAGCAGCTGAAGCCAAATCAGAAACTGAACAAAAAGCTACTTCAACTGCATAAGGGGTAGACTCAATGGCTCAATTTTTTATTCATCGCCCCATCTTTGCATGGGTGATTGCATTGGTGATTATGCTGGCGGGTATTTTAACCATCAGTAAAATGCCGATTGCACAGTATCCGACCATTGCTCCACCCACTGTCACTATTTCTGCGACGTATCCAGGTGCATCTGCTGAAACTGTTGAAAATACAGTGACCCAGATCATTGAACAGCAGATGAATGGTTTAGATGGCTTACGCTATATTTCATCTAACAGTGCGGGTAACGGTTCAGCGTCTATCGCAATTAACTTTGAACAAGGGGTCGATCCTGATATCGCCCAAGTTCAAGTTCAAAACAAATTACAGTCAGCAACTGCACTTTTACCAGAAGACGTACAACGTCAGGGTATTCGTGTTACGAAATCTGGGGCGAGCTTCTTACAGGTTTTGGCATTTTATTCTCCAAATGGTGAATTAAATGATGCGGACATTAAAGATTATGTGAACTCAAATATTTCTGAACCCCTTAGCCGCGTTGCGGGTGTAGGTGAAGTTCAGGTATTTGGTGGTTCATACGCAATGCGTATTTGGTTAGATCCTGCCAAATTAGCCAGCTATCAACTAAGTCCAAGCGATATTGTCGCTGCACTGCGTTCTCAGAACGCGCAAGTTGCAGTGGGTCAATTGGGCGGTGCACCTGCTGTTGAAGGTCAAGTTTTAAACGCAACAGTCAATGCACAAAGCTTACTTCAAACTGTTGATCAGTTCCGTTCTATCTACTTAAAAAGTGCTGGAACAGGTGCTAAAGTCACTTTAGGTGATGTAGCCAAAGTTGAACTGGGTTCTGACAATTACCAATTTACCTCTAAGTTTAACGGTAGTGCTGCAGGCGGTGTAGCGATTAAATTGGCAACAGGTGCGAATGCCTTAGATACAGCAAATGCTGTTGAAGCACGCCTTGTACAACTTCGTAAAAACTATCCAGTTGGTCTAGAAGATAAACTGGCATTTGATACTACCCCGTTTATTAAGCTTTCAATTGAGAGTGTTGTTAAAACGCTGATTGAAGCCATTATTCTTGTATTCTTTGTGATGTTCTTGTTCTTACAGAACTGGCGCGCAACGATTATTCCAACCATGGCTGTGCCTGTTGTTGTACTGGGTACATTTGCCGTCATTAATATGTTTGGTTTCTCCATCAACACGCTCACCATGTTTGCCATGGTACTTGCCATTGGTCTACTGGTCGATGATGCAATTGTTGTGGTGGAAAACGTCGAGCGGATTATGGTGGAGGAACACCTCGACCCTGTTGAAGCGACCGAAAAGTCAATGCATCAAATTACAGGTGCCTTAGTGGGTATTACCACTGTACTTGCAGCGGTTTTCGTTCCAATGGCATTCTTCAGTGGAACCACAGGTGTAATTTACCGTCAGTTCTCTATTACCCTCGTAACAGCAATGGTCTTGTCACTCATCGTGGCATTAACCTTTACTCCTGCGCTATGTGCGACGTTGTTGAAACAACATGACAAAAACAAAGAACAGAGTAATGGTATTTTTGCTCGTTTCTTCCGTTGGTTCAATGATCGCTTCGACCGTATGGCTGAAGGTTATCAAAAATGGGTTGGCAAACTTCTTATTCATAAGATTTTAGCAGGTGCAATTTATGCACTCGTTCTGGTTGGTTTGGTCTTCCTATTTAAGGGACTTCCAAGCTCATTCTTACCAGACGAAGACCAAGGTGTTGTAATGACACTGGTCCAACTCCCACCGAATGCAACGCTTGATCGTACTGAAAAAGTCATCGATCAAATGACACATTTCTTTAGAGAAAATGAAAAAGAAAACGTTGAATCTGTATTCAGTGTTGCAGGTTTCTCATTTACAGGTGTGGGTCAAAACGCGGGCTTAGCTTTTATTAAGTTAAAAGACTGGGATGAACGTACCACAAAAGAATCAACTGTAAGTGCCATTATTCAACGGGGTATGGCGCTTAACGTCATCGCTAAAGATGCCTCTTATGTTATGCCTTTACAGCTTCCTGCAATGCCTGAACTCGGTGTATCTGCAGGCTTTAACTTGATGTTAAAAGATGCTGCTGGTAATGGGCATGAGCAAATGATTAATGCGCGTAACATGATCTTGGGAATGGCTGCACAAGACAAACGTCTTGCAGGTGTTCGTCCAAACGGTCAAGAAGATACGCCGCAGTACAAAATCTATGTCGATAATGAAAAAGCCAGCGCAATGGGCGTAAGCATTTCAGAAATCAACAGCACCATGAGTATCGCTTGGGGTGGCTCTTACGTGAATGACTTCATCGACCGTGGTCGTGTGAAGAAAGTTTATGTACAAGCAATTCCAGATGCGCGCATGATGCCAGAAGATTTAAACAAATGGTATGTGCGTAGCGCTTCGGGTCAAATGGTTCCATTCTCATCATTCTCTACAGGTGAATGGACCTATGGTTCTCCACGTTTAGAGCGTTATAACGGTATTTCATCAGTCAATATTCAAGGTACTCCAGCGCCGGGTGTCAGCTCGGGTGATGCTATGATTGCGATGGAAGAAATCGTTGCAAAACTGCCTAGTATGGGGATGAATGGTTTTGACTATGAGTGGACAGGTTTATCTTTAGAAGAACGTGAGTCTGGTTCTCAGACCATGGGCCTATACGCGCTTTCAATGTTGATTGTATTCTTATGTCTTGCCGCACTTTATGAAAGTTGGTCTATTCCATTTTCAGTGATGTTGGTGATTCCACTGGGTATTGTTGGTGCAATTGGTTTAACATTCTTAGGTATGGTATTACTCAAAGATCCTAACTTAACCAATAACATCTACTTCCAAGTGGCGATCATTGCGGTGATTGGTTTGGCGGCAAAAAATGCGATCTTGATCGTAGAGTTTGCCAAAGAACTTCAAGAAGACAAAGGCGAGCCTTTACTTGAAGCAACGCTACACGCTGCTAAAATGCGTTTACGTCCAATCATTATGACCACTTTAGCCTTTGGTTTTGGTGTACTACCACTTGCCTTGTCTTCAGGCGCAGGTGCAGGTAGCCAACACTCTGTAGGTTATGGCGTGTTAGGTGGTGTAATTAGCTCGACTTTATTGGGTATCTTCTTTATCCCTGTATTTTATGTTTGGATTCGAAGTATCTTTAAATTCAAGCCTAAACAAAAAACTACTCAGGAGCATACATCGTAATGCAAAAGTTATGGTCTATTACAGGTCGTAGCATTGCGGTATCTGCACTTGCGCTTGCTTTGACTGCATGTCAAAGCATGCGTGGTCCAGAACCCGTTGCGCAAGCCAATATTCCTGGCAATTATTTGGGGAATGCTTCAGGCACATCTGTGGCTGAACTCGGGTACAAAGACTTCTTTGCTGATCCAAACTTAATTCAAGTACTTGATTTAGCGATTGCCAATAACCGTGATTTACGTACGGCTGCATTGAATATTCAACGTGCACAGCAACAGTACCAAATCACTCAAAATAATCAGCTTCCAACCATTGGTGCAAGTGGTGGCGTTTTGCGCCAAGACACAGCGACATCAAATGGTGCGAATACGGTGTATAACGTTGGCCTTGGTGTAACTGCTTATGAGTTGGACTTTTGGGGACGAGTACGTAGCCTTAAAGACAATGCTTTAGACAATTACTTAGCGACTGCAAGTGCACGCGATGCAACTCAAATTGCATTGGTGGGTCAAGTTGCGCAAGCATGGTTAAGTTACTCTTTTGCCAATGCCAACTTAAAGCTGGCTGAGCAAACTCTGAAAACACAGCTTGAGTCTTACAATCTCAACAAAAAGCGTTTTGACGTTGGTATCGACAGTGAAGTACCTGTTCGTCAGGCACAAGTTTCTGTCGAAACTGCCCGCAATGATGTTGCTAATTTTAAGACACAAATTGCTCAAGCACAGAATCTATTGAACCTCCTTGTAGGTCAATCGGTTGCTCCAGAGTTATTGCCAAAACAACGTGTAACCAGTATCACCAATGACAAAACCCTATCTGCGGGTATTCCAAGTGATCTGCTCAACAATCGTCCAGATGTGAAAGCAGCGGAATATCAACTCAGTGCGGCTGGTGCGAATATTGGTGCTGCTAAAGCACGTTTATTCCCATCGATTAGCCTGACGGGTTCTGCTGGTTATGCATCGACTGATTTAAGTGATTTATTTAAATCTGGCGCATTTATTTGGTCTGTAGGTCCAAGTCTAGATATTCCAATTTTTGATTGGGGCACACGTCGTGCAAATATCAAAATTTCTGAAACGGACCAACAAATTGCGTTGTCTGATTATGAGAAATCAATTCAGTCTGCATTCCGTGAAGTGAATGATGCTTTAGCGGTTCGTCAAAATATTGGTGCACGTTTGGCTTCTCAGCGTCGCTTAGTCGATGCTACAAATACAACCTATAAACTGTCGAATGCCCGCTTCCGTGCAGGTATTGATAGCTTCTTAACTGTATTAGATGCTCAGCGTACTTCATACACGGCTGAACAAGGTTTACTCCTGCTTGAACAAGCCAACTTAAATAACCAAGTTGAAGTGTATAAAACCTTAGGTGGCGGTTTAAAAACTAATACCTCACAGCAAATTCAGTATCAGCCATCCAGCTCTGATTTGAAATACAACTCTAAATAAGTATTCATTATCAAAAAAGTCCACCTTGTGTGGGCTTTTTTGATTGCAATTTTCGGTAGGATTTCCTATCTTCAAAGCTCGCTTATTATTTGAATCAACATCATGCTTCTGAGTAATTTAGAAACCGTTCCAGGTCATGAAATTATTAAACAATTTGATGTCGTCTATGGCAGTACCGTTCGAAGTAAACATGTCGGACGTGACTTACTGGCAGGACTCAAAAATATTGTCGGTGGCGAACTCACCGCTTATACAGAATTATTAGAAGAATCACGACAAGAAGCCATGGATCGGATGATTAAAAAAGCACAAGACTTAGGTGCCAATGCC
The DNA here is from genome assembly GCA_018883945.1 of Candidatus Acinetobacter avistercoris. Taxonomy (GTDB): domain Bacteria; phylum Pseudomonadota; class Gammaproteobacteria; order Pseudomonadales; family Moraxellaceae; genus Acinetobacter; species Acinetobacter avistercoris. The sequence continues at coordinate 59,873 of JAHLFF010000116.1, read as the reverse complement.
ATAGTAGGTATCCGCTTTTCAACCTCAAATATTACCCAAGGCGCATCTGAGCTTTTTGTCTATGGCACCGCCGTGATGGTGAATACTCAATCTACACGTCTTCCAGATCCATTCACACACTAGGCTTGATCTATGGACGGTTTAATTTTTAAGGTCATTGTCTTTTTGGTGTTGTTTGGGCTGGGTTTCGGCTTTGGTCGATACAATGAGCGCAAACATTTTAAAGCATTAGATGCTGACGAAAAACGTCTCGCACATATTTCACTGGATACTCACCGTTTTAAAACAACGACTCAGCCTGGACAAATGGTAAGTAGTAATGTCGTCATTTCTCATGATTACTTTAAATATGTGATCGCTCAAATTCAAAACTTTTTTGGGGGTCGTTTGACCAGCTATGAAAGTATTGTAGAACGTGCTCGTCGTGAAGCCGTGGTTCGACTCAAGCAAGAAGCTGAAAAAATGGGTGCTACCCATATTATGGGATTACGCTTGAGTACCACTGAACTGGGTATGCAAGGTGGGATGGTTGAAGTCTTTGCTTACGGCACAGCAATCAAAAATGAAACGAACTGATCAATTTAAAATGATGATTAAAGATCTTTTCCTTTGATCAGTTACTAACGACTTCACCTATAATCAAGTCTTGATGCGCATCAGCGATAATCGTTTGATGAGTATTGTTCGGATTCGACTTACAGCTTTTAAAAGTTATAGCTTTCAAAAGCTGCAAGACCAGAGTTAAAAGATCATCGCTATTTTGTATCGTTGGTTTTTTAGAAATAGTCGATTTTTAGAAAATGTAATGTGACATTTTTAATCTAATGCATTGCCTGTCGAGTTGAGGAAAGTTACAGTATATTAAAAAAGAAGAATGCTATTCTTTTGATATACATCGTCTACTCAACTCGATCATGCTTAACGAATAGTGCTGAATAAATTTACTTACTTCACTTTCATCTTTCGAATCATACGATAAAGAATTTTTGGGGATAAGCGAGAAATCCAAACGCCTAATTTCTCCTTCTTCCCACCTACGACAATGTATTCATCCCCTTTCAACAATGCATTTACAGTGATCTTGGCAAACTCATCTGCTTCTAAACCATTGGCGGTCGCATCATTGTCATGACCTTGCGGTTTACCCTCGCCATCCAAAGCATTAAATGAAACATTGGTTTTGACAAACCCTGGGAAAACCACCGAAACCCCTAAACCTTGATCAGCCACTTCAGCTCTTAAGCTATTTGCCCACATATGAATCGCTGCTTTAGCTGCTGAATATGAAGCCCGATATTGCGTTCCCAATAATCCCGCCACACTCGATACAAAAACAATGCGACCTGACTTTTGTTCCAAAAAGGTGGGTAAAACCGTCTTGGTTAAAAAGACTTGAGAGAAATAATCCACTTCCATAATGGCGCGTTCAGTCAGCATCGTGGTTTCTGCGATTAAAGCGCGTTGGCTTAAACCTGCATTATTAATGAGCCAATCAATTTTTTGTTTTGCATGACTTACTTGATCATGAGCGGAACGGACTTGAGCCTCGTCTGTAATATCAGCAGCAATTGAAATATGACGTTCTGGATGGCTCAAACTCAGCCGAACGTTTTCTAATTCTTCATAACGACGTGCCGTCAAAACCACCTGAGCCCCTCTTGCGGCACACTCTTGTGCTAATGCCTTACCCAAACCAGATGAAGCACCTGTAATCCATACAACCTTTCCATCCATGATCTTGTTCTCTTTATGAAGTGTGCATGAATTATACTTGAATTAGAAAATTTCCAAAATGATCTGCATAATAAGTTGCCTTGGTTTGGTCACGACTATCGTACTCATCTGCGATTTTATTAATCCGTTTATAGCCTGTTGCCGTAATCATGTTAATCACGCCATTCAGGGTTTTATCCACCACAAAATTGAACTTTAATAATGTTTTAGGATCACGAATAAACTCTGACACACCCAAATCAATCACTTTAACTAAATCTCTCATCAGCTTGGGTAATACATCAAAGTTACCTTGACGAATCGCCTCTAAACTGGCTTGAGACTCCTCACCTAACTGGCGATCTAAGTTGTAATACATTTTGATATTGCCGGGCTCTTCAGCATGAAATTTATTTAAAATATGATTTGCGACAGGTTTTAAACGATCATTACCAAAGAATGAAATCGACCATGGCATGTATTTTTTAAGTGTACTTTCAATCTGATCTAAGGCCTGTTGACCTTCATGAGAACGACCTGTAGAACCGCTCTTCGCTTGTTGTTCTTTCACCAATGTACCAAAGACTTGCTCTAAAACTTGGCAGGACATTTCGGTAAAAACACGACCTAAATCTTTGGCCAAATCTTTTTTCTCACCATGATTTAATTTTTCAGTGATTTCCACCAATTCATTATAGGTATGATCATTGATCTTTAATTGAATTTGATACGACATAGCAACTCCTGTAAGTGTTTTGTTTATTTAGAATCTTTGATTTTAGCGTCTTTCATTTTCGCTTTATGTACTTCGTTATTAATTTAAATTTACTGCCATTAAACTTCCTACTAAAGGATTGATTTAAAACATTTAATCAAAAAACCTGATCAAATATTCAGATCTAATATTTAAATGTTCTGTTCTACTCTGCATCATTAATAGTGGTTTAGCTTTGGCAATTATTCAGCTTTAACACTTGTTGATATTCAACCGTGCTTTGTCTTGAATAGCCTGAGCCCATATTAACAAAGCAAAGAAACAGCCACATTGTCATGCACTTCTTGATTCGTTTTATTTATAGCGCATATTAACCTTTTATTTTCATTGTGTTGATGTCTATTCTTGTAATTGTGACCAAATATATTGGTCGAATACATATTTTCAGACTAAATTCATTTGATCTAAGCTTCGTACATCAAAGAGCGTAAAACATACAAATACATGATTTTAAAATGGCGGGACTAGCTGTTCTTAATGATCAAGATACATTCATGACCAAGATAAATTCCAAGTGATGCATGTTCTTTTGTTGTCTTTCTATTCATCACTTATTCATTACTCGTTCTATTATTTAGCTTTGATCTATGTTTCGTCTTAATTTTATCTATTTTTTGATTGTTGCGTAATCTCTCAACGCAACAACACTGGAATCAACATCCAAGTAAATTATTTTGCTACAATAGATGCAATTTTTTATATCTTTTTGGTCTGTTCTTAATATGACTGATTCAGCGCAAAACATTGCTACGACATACGATCCAACTGAGATCGAAAAAAAATGGTATCAAACTTGGGAAGAGCGTGGTTATTTCAAACCCTCTGAAAAAGGTGAATCATTCTGTATCATGATTCCGCCTCCAAATGTCACGGGTAACTTGCATATGGGGCATGGTTTTAACAATGCCATTATGGATGCCTTAACCCGTTATAACCGTATGTCAGGCAAAAATACACTTTGGCAACCGGGAACTGACCACGCAGGTATTGCAACGCAAATGGTTGTGGAACGCCAATTGGGTGCAGAAGGCGTAAGTCGTCATGATCTTGGTCGTGAAAAGTTCATCGAAAAAGTATGGGAATGGAAAGAACAGTCTGGCGGCAACATTACTCGTCAGATTCGTCGTCTAGGTTCATCTGTAGATTGGTCACGTGAACGCTTCACCATGGATGATGGTTTATCCAATGCAGTGAAAGAAGTCTTTGTTAAGCTTCATGAACAAGGTTTGATCTACCGCGGTAAGCGTTTGGTCAACTGGGATCCAAAATTACAAACTGCCCTTTCTGACCTTGAAGTTGAGTCTGATAAAGAAGAAGCAGGTTCACTTTGGCATTTCAAATATTTCTTTGAAGATAAATCGCTTCGTACCCATGACGGTAAAGATTACATCGTTGTGGCGACCACGCGTCCTGAAACATTACTGGGTGATACAGCTGTTGCTGTTGCGCTGGATGATGAACGCTATGCAGATCTGGTGGGTAAGAACATCATTCTACCGATCACAGGTCGTGCCGTTGCCATTGTTAAAGATGAATATGTCGATAAAGAATTCGGTACAGGCTGTGTAAAAATCACTCCTGCCCATGACTTTAATGACTATGAAGTTGGTAAGCGTTGTGAATTGCCAATCATCAATATCTTTAATAAAAACGCTGAAATGTTGGCTGAGTTTGAATACATTGCCAAAGCGGGCGAAGCGATTTCTAAAACCATCCCTGCGCCTGCTGAATATGTGGGCTTAGAACGTTTTGCAGCACGTAAAAAATTGGTTGAACAAGCTGAAGCTGAAGGCTGGTTAGATCAAATTCAACCGTATACCTTGAAGCCACCACGCGGTGACCGTTCGGGTGTAATCGTTGAACCATTATTGACAGATCAATGGTATGTGAAAATTGCACCATTGGCTGAGCCTGCAATTAAAGCAGTTAAAGATGGCGACATTAAATTTGTGCCTGAACAATACAGCAACATGTACATGGCGTGGATGAATAACATTCAAGACTGGTGTATTTCACGTCAATTGTGGTGGGGTCACCGTATTCCAGCTTGGTACGATGCGGAAGGCAATGTCTATGTCGGTCGTGATGAAGCGGAAGTTCGTGCTAAAAATGGCATTCCTACTGATGTTCAATTGGATCAAGACGAAGATGTATTGGATACATGGTTCTCTTCTGGTCTTTGGACGTTCTCAACTTTAGGTTGGACGGGCGACGAAGCAAAAGACAAAGACAATTATTTCCTCAACACCTTCCACCCAACAGATGTGTTGGTGACGGGTTTTGACATTATCTTCTTCTGGGTTGCCCGCATGATCATGATGACCATGCACTTCATGAAAAATGAAGATGGTACGCCACAAGTGCCGTTCAAAACTGTGTATGTACATGGTCTTGTTCGAGATGGCGAAGGTCAGAAAATGTCGAAATCTAAAGGCAACGTGCTCGATCCTTTAGATTTGATTGATGGTGTGGATCTTGAAACTTTAGTACAAAAACGTACGACAGGTCTCATGAACCCGAAACAAGCATCAAAAATTGAGAAATCGACCCGTAAAGAATTCCCAGAAGGTATTCAATCTTACGGTACAGATGCGGTTCGTTTCACGTTCTGTGCATTGGCGAATACAGGTCGTGACATTAAGTTCGATATGAAACGTGTTGAAGGTTACCGTAACTTTGCCAACAAAATCTGGAACGCAACCCGTTTTGTGATGATGAACTGCGAAGAGCAAGTGATTGGTCAAGAGGTTCGTCAAGATCTTTGGGAATTGCCTGAACAGTGGATCGTGAGCCGTCTGCAAAAAGCAGAAGCTGCGGTACATCAAGCGTTTGCGACGTATCGTTTAGACTTGGCTGCACAAGCGATTTACGAGTTTATCTGGAATGAATACTGTGATTGGTATGTCGAGCTAACCAAACCTGTACTGAATGATGAAAATATTTCGGTAGAGCGTAAAGCAGAAATTCGTCGTGTGTTACTTGCGGTGATGGAAGCCTCTTTACGTCTTGCGCATCCAATCATGCCGTACTTGACCGAAGAAATTTGGCAAACGCTTGCACCGAAACTGAATATTTCGGGCGAAACCATTATGTTGGCGCAATACCCTGTTGCTGACCAAGCCTTGATTAATGATCAAGCTGAAGCAGACATGCAGTGGTTACAAGGTTTGATTGGTGCGGTTCGTAATATCCGCGGTGAAATGGGCTTAGGTAATGCACGTTTATTGCCTGTGCTACTTCAAAACACCACTGATGCTGAAAAAGCGCAGATTGCCCGTATTGAACCTTTGTTTAGAGCTTTGGCTAAAGTTGAAAGCATTACGTTCTTAACTGATGCTGAGCAACCGCCATTGTCTTCTTCATCTGTTGTCGGTCATGTGTCTGTATTCGTACCGATGAAAGGTTTGATTGATCCGAAAGCAGAGTTGGGTCGTTTACAGAAAGACTTCGATAAAGTTCAAAAGCAGCATGACCAAATTGCAGGCAAACTTTCAAATGAAGGTTTTGTGGCAAAAGCCCCTGCTGCTGTAGTTGAAGGTGAAAAATTGAAATTGGCTGAGTTTGCTGATCAGCTCGTGAAAATTAAAGCGAATATGGATCAGATTGCAGCGCTTTAAGGCTGTAGTTTGATTAAAAGAATCCCCTCAATTGAGGGGATTTTTGTTTATAATTTCAAAAAATTAGATAAAGAATATTATGCCAAAATACAATCTTGAGAAAATTATTCAGCAATTACAAAATTCGCCTGCTATTAAAGCTATACAAGCGATAGAAAATTCACCTGCCATTAAAGCTATGCAAGCGATGGAAAATTCACCTGCCATTAAAGCTATGCAAGCGATGGAAAACTCTTCTACCATGAAAGCTATTCGAGCGATGGAAAATTCTCCTACCATAAAAGCTATGCTAGCGATGGAAAACTCTTCTACCATGAAAGCTATTCGAGCGATGGAAAACTCTTCTACCATGAAAGCTATGCTAGCGATGGAAAACTCTTCTACCATGAAAGCTATTCGAGCGATGGAAAATTCTCCTGCCATAAAAGCTATGCTAGCGATGGAAAATTCTCCTGCTATGAAAGCAATGAAGGACTACAAGACAACAAATAGCTTAAAAAAACTTCGAGAAAATCCTTTGTTTAACAATTTTTTAGTTTTTGATCAAAATACTACTGGGAAATCCTTACATGAACAGATGATTGAATACTTTTCATCTCAAGCCACATTGCAGGACTCAGATTCAACTATTCCATTCCCACCATCAAATACAGAATATATAGCTCACAACTCAACCATTACAGATGAAGAAGAAAATTCGTCGTCTATGATCCTATGTATTCTGTTTAGTTTTTTTATTAGCTTCAGCTCAAATCAAGCATTTAACAAACTATCAACAGGTGTTACTTTGGACTTAGGTCTTGCTTTTATATTTGAGTATGCTTTAAAACCTATTGTAGATGAAGCTATCAAAAATACTGCGGGACAAGATGAATGTGATCTTAAAACTTCAACTGATTTTTCCAACCAAGAAACCCTAAATACATTTCTTTCAAACAAAAGAGTTATTACAAATACTTTGGATTTCCTTGAACTCCCAAAAAAGAAAAGCTCAATTATTGAAAACTTGCCACCCGGTACTTTACTAACGGTTATACCTGACAAAACTATTCCTAAATCCTGGCTAAAGGTTAAAATTACTTTAGATCAAAGTGAAGTTGAGGGTTACGTTTTAAGACGTTATACATCACCTATTAAATAACCCTCACCCCCGACCCTCTCCCATAGGGAGAGGGAGTAAAACTTTTTGAATTCCACTGTTGTTTGATGCTCAATGAATGTTCCCTCTCCTTTTAGGAGATGAGTATCCTCAGAATATATTCTGAGTGCGCAAGGGAGAGGTGTTTTTCAATTCATCACATACACGCCACAAATCCTCCAAAACTACATCCGTCCGACTCAAAACGTCATGATTCCAATACCGCACCACTTTTAAATCCAAAGCCTCTTAAAACTTAGTTCGTTCAACATCATATTCTTGTCCCTCATCTGATCCATGCTGACTACCATCCAACTCAATCACCAAGCCAATGTCATGACAGTAAAAATCCACAATAAAAGAGTGAAGGACATGTTGACGACGAAATTTTAAATTCATAAATCGTTTAGCACGTAAAATTTGCCACATCAAATGTTCTGCATCAGTCGCATTACTCCGTAAAGATTTTGCGAATGCTAATAATTTGGGATCTATTTTCATTTCTTATTCTCTTTTAATTTACCCAATATCTTTCACACTCAGACTATATTCTGAGGATGCTCATCCCCGTTAAAGGATAGGAATTTTTATTATTCAATGAAAATACGATCAAATCAGTTATGAATTCCTCTTATACAAAATGTTAAACCTATCCATGATTCATTCATTGTTCTACACAAGCACTACAGTTGACTAAACAAACTTAACGCGGCATGACCAATTTCCAGCAGCAACTTCAGTAAAATCAACGCTATCAAAACACATCTCTTTAAAACGCTGGATCACCTTATGAAAAAAATGGCCTTAATCGCTCTATGTACATTTATGTCTGTGCCTGTCTTTGCAAATAACGTGAACTGCACTGGAAACATCAGCAACAAAACCATCCATGGTAATGTCAATGTGAGCAATCAATGTAGCTTGATCAATGTCAAAGTCGATGGCAATGTCAGCGTTCAAAACAACGCTATATTGACCCTTAAAAACAGTCAAGTCAGAGGTAATCTAGAGTCTAAGGGTTCATTTACTAAAGTCACAGCGATTAACAATACCATCGATGGCAATATTCAATTATCTAGAGGCAAAGTGGTGACCTTAAACCAGAACAATGTCGATGGTAATGTTCAACTGAGAAACAACCGTTCAAGCGTTGTTGTGAAAATGAATAATATCGATGGCAATTTGCAATGTGAAAACAATCAAGGTCGCCCTGTATCAATCAAAAATAGTGTGAATGGCAACGTTCAAGGTCAATGTCGCTAATATTGAATTCAAATAATATCACTCAAATTTAATTTTTAAAGATTCAAATAAATGCACTTATTCTTTGAATCAGAATAAGTGCATTTCAATATTCCTTGATGTATCCGATCCAGTATTTATAACGCCATTTGCGCCAATAACTGTTCTAATCCTTTCTGCTTCGCTATATAGCTCAGTCGTTCTTTTTCCCATTTTAATTGTTCCTTAAGATCGACCACATCTCGATCAATCACTTTATACACATCTTTAATCTGCATATTTTTAGCTTTGGGTTGATCACTCCAATGCAAAGCATCGGTGATCTCATCATGTTGACTGGCTAACTTTTGGCTTTGCGCTTCCAACACCATTTTATAAAATTTAAGATGCTCGTCTGTTAATGCTTTAGCACTAATCCCTTTATTGGTTTCGAGCTGTAATTGTAGCTTTAACAAATAAAATAAATCTTGCTGTTCATACGCTTGGCTAACGACTTGAAACAATTCGGTCTTTTCTTGTTTTTTAATTTCATCAGGCTCACGATCTGGATGAATCATGGCTGTGATTTTTAAATACACCACTTTGAGTGATTGCTCAGCTTGTTTCTCCGCTTGTTCACGCTTTAGCGCTAAACGTTTGCGCTGATGTTCTTCACGTTGCTGTTGATACTTTTCCCCACTCCATTGCTCATCGTTCCATTCAATATTTAGACTAGACTGGTTTTGACTAGACTGGCTTCGACTAAACTGGCTTTGACGAGATTGGTTTTGACTAAATTTGTGATGATTCGTGTAGTTTAGCGTAGCTTCATTTTGACTTTCTTCGATTTGTTCTGCTTCATCTAGCCCTGTTCCATCAACATCTTCAAATTGTGATGTTTGTTCTGAAAAGTACTGTGGCAATTCAGAGACTGCTTTTTTCTTCTTTTTATTCTGGCTGTGAGCCATATGCTGAACATAAAAATCGGTGATTTCAGTGACTAAATCCATTTGTGACGTCTTTAAATTTTTGGATTTTTTTAAGGTTTGCGTAAGCTTCATTAACTTACTATCTATTTGCAGGGTATCTGCTTTAGAAAACGCTGGACTTTGTAAGTGCTGCCAAAGCACCTGCATTTGCTCAAACCATATCGCATGCAGATCGGCATAAAGTGGGACGAGTTTTTGATAAATATAACTTTGAATATCTTGCTGCGCATTTTGCCAAAGCAACAGGTCTTGTTTTTGCTGTTCAATCTTTTCAATCAGTCTATTCAGCTTTTTGTATTGTGGCGAAAGCTCACTTAATGGCTGTTGTGTATGTTTTAAATCGAAAGACATAAGAAAAAGAACAAGCAAAAACAAAATTATACCTGAGTTTAATCATTATTTTGCTGTCCCATTTGTATGACTGAAATATACAAGACTCAGATGTTCATGATTCAAATGTTTATGATTTAAATCTTTATGATTCAGAACAAGATCAGCAAAATACTCTCTATAAAATTGAATTCAATTGATTGAGCGGAAAAATGCATCCTGAATCATGTTTATTTAGATTAAAAGGATTATTAGAACATCAGATAAGATCAAATTTAAAGATCCAAAATGTGACTCATCTGACATAAAGATTCAGATCATTGCCATTATGATCAACCCCAAAATACTATTTCATATTGTTGTTGGAATAAAACAATAAATCATCAGGGATTCAACAATGAAAAAAATGAAAATAGCACTTGGACTGAGTGTTTTATGTCTGTCTGCTTTTGTTCAAGCCCAGCAAACTGTCTGTGTCTTTGATCCAGTAGGTAAGGCTGGAGATGCATTTGCGCTCGCCAAAGACTATGCACTAGAGTCCAAAAAATGGGGCGCGGACATTACGCTTCGCGCCTATGTCGATGAACGGATCGCAGCAGAAGACTTAAAAGCGGGCCAATGTGATGGTGCAATTATCAGTGGATTACGCGGCCGTCAATTTAATAAATTTACTGGTTCTTTAGACGCAATTGGCGCATTGACCGATTTAAAAACTGCAATTACGGCATATCAATTATTGTCTAAACCGCAAATGGCAAAAAGCATGATCAGTGGTCAATATGAAATTGCAGGCTTAGGTACGATTGGTCCTGCTTATTTATTTGTCACAGACCGTAAAATTGATACGCTGGCAAAAGCTGCTGGTAAAAAAATCGGTGTTTTCAAGTACGATGAATCACAAGTTAAATTGGTTCAACAAGTCGGTGGTCAAGCCGTTTCAGTCGATGTAACAAATGCTGGAACCAAGTTCAATAACCACGAGGTCGATATTTTACCTGCGCCGATTGTGGCTTATAAACCTTTTGAAATGCATCGCGGACTGGGTGAAAAAGGCGGTATTGTTAAATTCCCACTGACTCAGGTTTCCGCTAATTTCATTATTCGACGTGACAAATTCCCTGCAGATTTTGGTCAAAAATCTCGTGATTGGGTATCAAGTCAACTGGGTCGAACTGCGGCGATTGTGAGTAATTATGAAAAAGCTGTACCTGCGAAATACTGGATGATTATTCCAGAAAGTGAAAAAGCAGGCTATGAAAAGATGATGCGTGAATCTCGTATTCAACTCACAAAAGCGGGTATTTATGATCCGAAAATGATGGGTTTTTTGAAGAAAGTACGCTGTAAACAAAATGCGAACCGTTCAGAATGTTCTTTAAACGATGAATAATTGTTGAGCAGTATAAGTCCCGCGATCGATTGTGGTCGCGGACTTTTATTTCAATAAGGATGCTTAGCAATTATCTCTTTTTGGGACTATGATACGATTCGATTACGGCCCTGCTCTTTAGCCAAATACAAACACTTATCTGCACGTAGAACTGTATCATTGGCTTTTAGATCATGCTCACTCGCTACGCTAATTCCAATACTGATGGTGAGTGGATGGTTTTCAATAATCGTGCTTCGCTCTACACTTTGACGAATTTTTTCAGCCACCAAAGTCGCACCGTCGAGAGTGGTACTCGGTAAAATAACAATGAACTCTTCCCCACCCAAACGCGCAACAAAATCTGTCTGACGAATACTTTCAGTCAAGATTTGAGCAACTCTTTTTAAGACATGATCTCCCATCTCATGACCATAGTTATCGTTCACTTTCTTGAAATAATCAATATCTATCATCATGACGGTATAAAGCTGTTGATTACGTTTTAATTGCTTAAACAAGTATTCAACATATTCAGAAAATTTTCTTCGGTTATGTAAGCCCGTTAAAAAATCGAAGTGACTCAGTTTTTCTAGCTCTTCATTGGCCACTTCAAGATCATAAGTCCGTGCTTGAACTTTTTCTTCTAAGTTCAAATTGGATTCAATCAATTGTTTTTTCTGTAACAGTAAAGTGTCGGTCATGCTTTTTAAAGATTGAGAAAGCCCTCGTATTTCACGGATACTGGTTTTCTGTTCGAAATTGACGTCTGTCTTACCTTTTTGTACTGCATACGCAGCTTTTGCCAAATCTTCAATGGGTGTACTAAATCGGTTTGACAAGCGATAAGCAATAATAAATAAAATAATACTAAATAGAATCCCTAAACCAAGCATCTTTCTTTGCATCTCTTTGACTTCCAAGAGCGCAATTTCAATCGGTTGACGCATAATCACATGCCAACCTAAGTTCATTTTTGTTGTTGAAAGTACAGGACTATCCACCGTCAGATATTTTCTATGCTCATCCCAGTCATCTACAAAAAACTCTGTCCTGTTTTCATCATAAAGTGGCGGAGTGATTTTCCCAATTCTATTCAAGGGATATAGGATCTCTCCATCAGCATTCACAATAAAGACTTCAACACCATAATTCTTCGCATTTTCCGTCAATGAGCTTTGCATAACATTTTTTGCCCAACTCCAATCTGCATGCGCTGCTAAAACACCTTTGACTTGATTGGTTTTGGGATCATAAATAGGGGTAGAAAAATCAATAATTCTTAAAGGTACACTGGGATCGATAGATTTAATTTTTCCTGCCAATAATGTTGCATTGCGCACATCGCCCAAGTACGTTTGCTTTAATCCTTCTTTAAACCAGGCTCGTTCTGAAACATCAACATTTAACAATATTTGATCTGCAGCGACTTCTACTCTACCCGTCGGACTTGCAATTCCTAACCAAGCAAAATATTGGTACGCTCTTTTTACCTGATTTAATTGCTGTAGTACACGAGGATCATCAAAATTTGCTTCAACCAAAAATGGTGACTGACTCAGCAATACAATTTCACGTTCACGTTCATTCAATGAATTCGCAATGGTATTACTTATACTTTTTGCAGCAATATATAAACTCTGACCACCGGCTTGGGTCATTTGAGACGAAGCCACTTTCTCAATAAAAAAACTGATGCAAATGATCAAAATGAAAGAAATACCACTGAATAAGATCAATAGTCGATTTCGAAACATATCTAATCGAAAAGATTTCCTCACTTCTACCTCAACTAATATGTAATCAATGAGTATTTATAATTTTTAAATATAAAAGTATCGTAAATACTTTATGGTAGTTGTTATTCCAAGTTCCGTAAATAAATAATTTAATTCAATAAATTTAATTTTTGCTGAAAATTAAAACTGAGTCACACTTATACTCAAAAAGGATTAAATTTACAAATAAAAATAGGCACAACGAGGCGCCTATTTTATATTTTCTCTTATCAGCTTTATTCTTAAATCTAAACTTAAAGAATGCTCACCACCACTTTTCCGACATGCTCGCCTTTATCCATTTCTGCATGCGCTGCTTGGATTTGATCAAATTCGAAGGTTTTATAGATCATCGGTAGACATTCACCTTTTGCCCATAGAGGTGCAACGGTATGTTTTAAGCCTTGTGTAATTTCAGCTTTTTCTTCAGTATTACGTGCACGCATAGTCGAACCCGTAATGGTTAATCGCTTCATCATAATTTGACCCAGCTTAACTTCTTTGGCTTTTGCCCCTCCCAAGAAAGCGATATAGACCAAACGTCCATCACGACGGAGTAAATTTAAATTTTGCGCGAGATAAGGTGCACCCACGATATCTAAAATGACATCAACACCCGCATTTTGATTGGCATCATTAATGACCTGCTCAAAATCTTGCGTCTTATAATTAATCGCTGTGGTTAAATGAGAAATGGCCTGAACTTTTTCATCTGAACCAACGGTTGCGAAGGTTTTGATTCCCAATGATTTGCACAGCATTAACGCTGTCGTACCAATACCACTGGTTCCACCGTGTACGAGTACTGTTTCTCCAGCTTTAGCTCGACCCATTTGGAACACATTTGCCCATACCGTATAAAAAGTTTCAGGAATCGCAGCAGCTTGAATAAAACTCACACCTTCTGGAATCGTTAACGTTTGGCTTTCAGGCACCACGCAATATTCTGCATATCCACCACCATTGGTCAGACCACAGACTTTATCTCCAACTTGAAATTCAGTAACCTCTGCACCCACAGCTTCTACGACACCTGCGACCTCTAAACCCGGTACTGGCGTAACGCCCTTAGGCATTGGATACAAACCTTGACGTTGCAAAATATCTGGACGGTTTAAGCCAAAAGCATAAACTTTTACCAAGACTTCATTCTTCGCTGGATGAGGAATTGCCACTGTTTCATAGGCAAGTTTTTCAACGCCACCCGGTTCTGTAATGATGATCTGTTGCATATTTTGCGTCATTGATATACTTCCCTTTTATCTTAAATTTCGACATTGCTTTATATATTTGAACATAGATAAACACTGGAACAAAGACAAGTCAAATTGATCTTTTACACCGCTCTCAATCAAATTCAAACGTAATACTAATACAATTTAAACCGCATCTCTTTATGCCTACATACAAATTTGAATTCGGATGGGCTTGATATCTCAAAAATTTAATCAAATATTGTCAGCCAAAGTTTTTCTTAAAAAATGGCTCGCGAAAGTTAAATAAGCATGAGTGAACATTCAAATAATTCTCAAGCATCAAATTTAATGATTAAAAAATAATCAAATCGTTGAACACCATAAATACTCAGAAAGCTTATTTTGCAAAGGTGCTTGATTGCTTAAGACGATAAAAAAATAAAACCATTCATCAGCCCACAGAGAATCAACGATATGAGTACTTTCGTAATAAGAATTAAACTTAAGCGTGCTTTTAATAATGCATACACTTAGATGAATATTACACAATAATTAAATTTTAAATAATTCATAAATATTTAATATGTAAGTAAATCTTTAGTTTATGACAAAGCAACAGAAGTGTAATTTTCAATCTATACATTACTGGCGTTTAGGGCACTTAACTAGAGATCAATACAACAATGAAACTGAATACTTTAACCACTGCAATTTTACTGATATTAACGTTAACCGCTTGTTCCGACGACGATGATACAGGTTCACCGTCTAACGAAACTCCAACATCGCCGATAAGCCCTGAAACACCCACTTCACCTTTAGATCCAGAACCCCCTCTCAACTTACCTGAAGAGCCCAATACACCTACGCCAGAACCTGAGCCTGAGGTGCCTACTGTTGAAGTTCCTGTTCCAAAGGTCTATTTGGATGAAGACTTTAAAAATTTAACAGCACTTCCTGAAGCATGGACGCTGTCTGCAAAAAGTGTCGGAGAGGCTTATATTAAAGATGGTCATTTATTTATAGATGGTCTTAAACATAACACCACGATGACCACATTAATGCTTGCGCCTAAATATGAAAATTTACGTAACTATCGCATTGATATTGAGTTTACCCATGTAAAAAGTAACAATACTGGTCGTTGGAGTAGTATTGTGCATCGTGCTGCATCAAATCCTGCAATTATCCCATATTACCAGTTTGCAATACGTACAGATGCGACTGCTTCAAACGGTTTAGAGCTCGCTTACCGGGAAGCAAACGACACATGGAATGTTCTGAGCAAAACAGGTCATACCCATAAAATTGATCCAACCAAGACCCATAAAGCTTCTGTAGTGGTTCACGGCAATCGTATACATCATTATTTAGATGACAAACTCGTCCTAGATACCACGCTGCATCAAAATTTAGAACAAGGTGGGATTGGTTTATCGACCGCAGGTCTATTAATGCGGGTTGATTCTATAAAAATTAGCGAACAACTTGATCCATTACCTGACACCAATAAAGTGACAGCGTTAATTGATCATCAATTGCCTGTGTCAATGGCACCTACTTTGGCTCAGCCAGTGCCAACTTCGGGGATTGCATCAACATCAGCAACCCACGTTGCCTATATACTCGATGAACAATTAAATTTACTGAATGCTGAAAATAAAAAAGTCATGCATTTACGTGATTATTTATCGAACACTGAGCGTCGAAGCATTCCTTTACTCAATATTCAATCGACCAAGACCATCGACAGTTTAAAAGCACTTGGTCCAAGTTATGATTTGAGTGACATCACCCTCGTTTCAGACCAACCTGAATTGTTACGTACCGCGCGTATTGCAATTCCAACATTACGCACCGCCCTCAACTATTCACAACATTCAGGCTTTACATCGTCGAATAGAGATATTATGACGATTGTGCACAATACCAACTCATCATTGTCTAAAATCGTGATTCTTCCACCACAATTGGTCACCCGAGATGTGGTCAGTCATTTCCAACGTTTACTCATTACTCCTTGGGCAGGTTCAAATACAACAGACCCAGTGAAGGCGGCTCAAATATTAACCACAGGTGTAAATGGTATCTATGCATCACAGCCTGACGTCTTCATGAACATTATGAAGAATATGGCGCCAAATACACTTTTGCGTAAACCGCTGATTACAGGTCACCGTGGTATTCCGGGCGAATTAGATGAAAATACGCTTGAAGGTGCCATTAGAGCCATTGAAGTTGGTGCAGATGCCGTCGAAAGTGATATTTACCTGACGACAGATGGTCATATTGTGGTGATGCATGATGGTACTTTAAAACGTACCACAGGTGATAATCGAAAAATTGAGGATTTGACTTTAGCAGAGGTTCGACAACTCAGAACTATTCCTGGCGGTTTTAAAGTACCCACTTTAGAAGAGTTATTGATTGCCGTTAAAGCGCACCCTAAAGTCATGAATTTTATTGAGATCAAAAGTTCAAAACCTGAAATTGTTCCAGCGCTCAAACGACTTCTTGATCAGCATGATGTCTATGATCAAAGCATTGTAATCAGTTTCGATGCCGCACAAGTTCTACATATGAAAAATGTATTGCCTGGCGTATCAACAGGATTCCTCACCAGTACACCACAGACACCAAACAATCTTGAAAATACGCGCACTATCTTGGCTGCAACACAAAAATACTCTTCCACCTTTAATCCATCATTTACTGGTTTGAATAAAGAGTTGATGGGTATGGCAAGTCAACGCGGCGTAACGTTCTGGCCTTGGACATTCCGTTTAAATAAAGATGATTTTAATCGAATGTATGTACAAGGCACACATGGTTTAACCACAGATTATGCCCGTGATGCTGCAGACTTTGTGGTGAAATTGGATGTGCCACCTGCAGTCAATGCTACTGTAGGTAAAGCGCTTGAAATTTCAGGTTCGACTTTAACTCAAGTCGGTGCTAAAACAGGTTATACATTCAAAGAAATGATAGTGCTACCACAATCTGCGAAATACACTCAAAATGGTCAAGCTGTTACATTTACTGAAAAAGGTACAGCGTATGTGATGCCTAAATTTAACTATACCATTGCACCAAATCATACTTATACACTTTATGCACCACCTGTAAAAGTAACCATCCAATAATCTACAGATAACGCATTGAGTTATATCCTCCAGTTAAGTTCGCTTGGCTGGAGGTCTTCTTTTTCTCATTGATATTTTTATACTCTTTTTCAGGATATATCTTAAAAAATATAAATGGTGAAAAAGTCATCGAGATCTTATTAGTCCCTCTAAAAAATCAATATGAGTTTTCATTTAATACAAAACTAATAATACAAAACTAACTTATTCATATTTTTTATATTTAACTTTAATAATAGATCTCTTTCATAAATCAGAAAAGTTGATTGAGCGTTATATAAAAAAAACTTATCCATCTGGAAGAAGCTTAGGATGAGGGAATACTGATTGTGATTTTGGTGTATAAAAATGACTGATATAAAACGTCTTTAAATAACTTCATAAACCGAAATACTTTATATTCACAAAAATTTCTTCCAATAGCACTCAGACTTCAACAACGCCTTTTACCGAATTAAACATAACTCTTTAGCTTAACTTTTTACTGAAAACACAGGGTAAATTGGCTCATTTATTGCTAACTTTAGAGCTTAATAATGAATATCAAGAGAAAAGTGCGCATGCAATTTAAAACTATTTTTTCAGCAGTCCTCATGAGCAGTACTTTTATACTCAGTGCATGTAATAACAATAATGCTGATGATTCCGAAAAAAATAAAGCGTCTGAACCCACTGTCGCTTTACAGCCCATCATTATTCAAGGTGCATTGCCCATAGAAACTGAAAGTCTCGCTGCAAAACTCGATAACACCACCACTGAAACAATTGGCGGTTGGAAGTTTTGGAAAGGCACATATCAAGGCTATCCTGTCATCATTTCTAAAACACGTATGGGGATATCTAACTCCGCTGCAGCTACTGCGATAGCAATTCAACAATACGATCCGATTGCAATTATTAACCAAGGAACCTCAGGTGGTCATGATCCGAAGTTAAAGGTTTATGACATCGTATTAGGCAAATACACCACCAATATTGGCGCTTTTAAAACACCTTTTCGCGAGTTAGGTCAAGGCTCGAATACTTTAGAGTGGAATGAGGCATTTGATGTCTTACCTGATGATGAATCTGATCCAGAGCCCATTGCTATTCGAAAATTTGAAGGTGATCTTGAACTCATGAATGCTTCACGTAAAGCCAAAGTCAATTATAAACTTGGACAAGTCGTTGAAGGCACCATTGGTTCTGCGGATACTTGGAACAGTGAACTTGATCGTATTGCTTTTCTGCACAAAACCTATGGCACCTCTGTTGAGGAAATGGAAGCCGCTTCTGTTGCGCAAATTGCCAAGCAATTTAATGTACCCTTCTTAGCTATTCGAGTACTTTCTAATAATATTACCAATAATGGTGCTTATGATCCCAAAACTGGTGAAGCCTGCCAAGAGTTTGTTTTAGATGTTGTGGTTGAATATATGAAGAGTAAACAGCCTCTTAACTAAACAAATCAGATTTCCTTAGTCTCTTCATTTAAAATTGAATTATTTCCTATGCTATTCGTACTTAAGCTCGAATAGCACAGGGATATAAGCGCTTATTTTTCCCAACGCTGCACTCCAATAACTTGAATCTTTGATCTAATTAAGGGTTGATGCTACCTACAAATTTCATTAAAAAATTACGGACTAAAGGTAAAAAAATCATAATCAATGGAAATGCAATAAGCCATGAAATACTCCAGCTCTTGAGCCAAAGTGGAAAGAATCCTTCTACAAATCCTTTATTCATCAGCATATTAAAAAAAGAAATTGAAGCACTCATTAAGCCTGAGAGAATCAGTGGCATCAGCCACATCATATGTTTAGGGTGAATTTTTGGAAGAGAGTTTGACATTAAATACCTTTAATCGATCGAGGATAATAATTAGATTTGTGATGGCGCAGATTTTTTCAATGTTTGAATAAATTGAATAAACTGCGGTAAAAATTCTTTAAAGATGGTCACGTCTTTATTAAGCAATAACACCTCCCCAAACAATTTCAACCCAATTGCCAAAGCTTTGGTGGATTCTTCATCGACCAATTCGGTTTTTTGCAAATGTGCTAAAACTTTAAAAAGATCATCGTGGTTATATGCAGTAAATTCGAGTGCCTCTGTATAAGTCGATGGATTACCTTTGGCATCGGCAATGTGTTCTACGCTAATTTTATATTCATGCTGTTTCATTTCTCTCCCCCTACATACGAGCAATATTGACAGCTGCTTGGTCAATCTGTTCGGCAAGTTCACGCACTTGTTCAGGACTCAGTTCTGTTTGCAGTTTGAGTCGAAGTGATGATTTCAGATTTTCCATCGCACGTTTAATGTCGATAAATTCTGTTTGCGTATGGATTCTTCGGCGGGTTTCAAAGCGTGTATGAATGTGCTCGATTTGATCTGCTTTTTCTATAAGATACTGCATACCTTTTTCAGTAATACTGTATTGTTTACGATCATCTACCTTCAATTTAAATTCTATATATTGCTGTTGTTCTAGCGAGTCGATATTCGGACAAATCGTGCCTGTGCTGGGTTTGTAATCACTACCCACAAATGTAGAGATGCTTTTTATCACGTCATAGCTGTACTTTGGTGATTCTGCAATAAAGTGCAGTACCAACAGTTTCATTTCGCCTGCTTCGAAGAGGCGTTTGCGTGGTGTTGGTGTGCTGTCTAGGATAGGGATAGATTCGGGAGTTTGCATAGATAAGATATATCTTAAATATAATTAAGATATATCTTATTAGATTTTTGCAAAAATAGAAACTCTTCAGGATAATTATCTTATTTCATCAAATTCAAGACTATAATAATCCAAATTTTTTTTAGCTTTCCATACATCTAAAGATCCTGTCTTGATTGCATGGGTTCCATATATATCCTCTTTTTTCGATATACAATTTAGCCCTAACAAGCAATTATTAATTGCACTAGAGCTTAATTTCATAAAATAGAGGACTTTAGGATTAATACTCAATTTAGCAAGCTTCATAGCCAAAAATAATCTTTCTGCTTCATCTTCAATTTTATAAAGATCAATTGTACAGTTGCCTTTCGAATCAATTTTCACAAATGAATGAGTTTTTAATTTCTCTATAATTTTATTATCATTTATCGATTTTAAATCAGGAATCGTTACTCGATCAGCTTGCTCTAATCTCAAAATAACTCGATATTCCTGCTCGTAAATCCATTCATCACTTTTTTGTAAAAATACCTCATACAGAATCCTATCTGCTCCTTCAGCAGCTATATTCGAATAATCATAATCGAATTTGTCATTTCTATATCTCATCCCCTTTCTATAACATACAGGTTTTGGTACTCCATTAAATAATGACCATTCTTCCCCCATCGTAGAGCTGATATAAGATGTTGCTTTAAAAAGGTTCTCAAAGATAGAACGATCTTTAAAATACGATACACCTGCAACCATTCCTTTATGTTCATTCGCATAATGAGCCCACATTAATAAATTTTCTTTATTTTCTGAAAAACTTATTACACCGACATTATTCATTCGTAGTTGTACATATTTTGAATAAGAAATTCTACCAAATTCTGGATCCCATGATTCCGAATCATCAAAATTTCCAACTAACTCATCTAAACTTTTTTCACAAAATGCAGCTTCAAAAGGATCATTTAAAGCACTGAGTTGAGATAACCGAATGAATCCCTCCTCAAAGAAATTACGTGGCTGACTCATATACTTAAATAATTGCTTCAAAAGATCCCCCAGTGAAATTATCAAAATTTTCAGTAACGAATATAAATAAAAAACCCACTTTACAGTGGGTTTTTTAAATCAATCCAATCTATTACAGACGGACCAATTCCACAATTTTATCAGCAAGCTCTTCAACCGTATCTTGCGTAAAGGTAACATCTGTCCCTTCAGCTACAGTTGTAATTACTGCTATGCCTGTTTCACGAAGTAATGCCACTTCAGCAGCGTCTAAACCCGCTTTTGCAATCGCAACAATACCTTGCTGAAGCAATAAGCTTTCAAGTGCTTGTGCATTTTGCAACGCTTTGCTTGGCACTGTAATTGACGCAGGTTTTTGACCCAAACGTGCTGCACGGTCTTCTGCTGCAACAGGATTGCTGTGCGCTGACCATTCAACAGACTCTTCCACCATACCCGCACCAATCGTTACGTTATTCAAACGATCAATGAAGATAAATGAACCTGTATAACGGCTGTCTTGATAACGGTCAAATACCACTGGTGCATCAAATTCAACAGTCACATTGGCAATCGCATTCAATTCAAGATTTTCAACTTGAACTTTTTCCAAAGTATTCACATTGGTACGAAAGTTAATCGCCGTGACTTTTGCAGGAACAGTTTGTGTACCAATCTTAATGTTATATAACTTACCCAAAACCAAGGGTTGGTCTGCCATCCACACCACAGTCGCATTCACAGAACGTGAAATTAAAGGTAGCGCTTGATCAGCACGAATAAGAACGTTACCACGAGAAATATCAATTTCATCGTTTAACGTTAATGTCACCGCTTGACCTGCAACAGCAGATTCAAGGTTGCCATCATAAGTCACAATTTCTTTTACAGTTGAAGACTTACCAGACGGTAAAGCCGTCAGTTTATCGCCAACTTTAACATCACCCAAAGCGATCGTTCCGCAGAAGCCACGGAAATCAAGATTTGGACGGTTGACATATTGCACAGGGAAACGGAAATCTGCATCGCCTGAAACACGCGAAATTTCAACAGACTCTAAAGAACCCATCAAAGTTTCACCGGTGTACCACGGCGTATTGACAGACTTGTTTACCACGTTATCGCCATTCAATGCAGAAATTGGCGTAAAGATAATATTCGATGGTTTACGACCATCCAATTGCGCAACAAAACCTGCATATTCAGTCTTAATCTCATTAAAACGAGCTTCAGAGAATTCAACCAAGTCCATTTTGTTGATCGCAACAATAATGTTCTTAATACCCAGTAGGCTGGCAATAAAAGTATGACGTCGAGTCTGTGTTTGTACACCATAACGCGCATCAATCAAGATGATTGCAAGATCACAAGTTGATGCACCAGTCGCCATATTACGTGTGTATTGTTCATGGCCCGGAGTATCGGCGATGATAAACTTACGTTTTTCTGTCGAGAAATAACGATAAGCCACATCAATGGTAATACCCTGCTCACGTTCTGCTTGCAAACCATCCACAAGAAGCGCTAAGTCAGGTGCATCACCCGTCGTACCGACTTTTTTCGAGTCACGCGTTACAGCTTGCAATTGATCTTCATAGATCAATTTTGAATCATAAAGTAAACGACCAATAAGGGTTGATTTACCATCATCGACATTACCGCAGGTCAAAAAACGTAATAAGTCTTTATTTTCATGTTGTTTCAAATAGCCCAATATATCTTGGCTAATCAATTCTGATTGATGAGACATGCTCACAGCTCCACAAATTCTTTAGAAATCGTTCTTAATCCACCTTAATCCTCCTTCAGTAAAGAAGGACTTTCTATTCCCCCTCTTTAACAAAGAGGAATCAGAAGCAGATTATTAGAAGTAACCTTCTTGCTTTTTCTTTTCCATCGAGCCCGCTTCATCATGGTCAATCATACGACCTTGACGTTCTGAGCTGGTCGCCAAGAGCATTTCTTGGATGATTTCAGGCAAAGTGTCAGCAGTAGATTCAACTGCTCCAGTTAATGGATAACAACCTAAAGTACGGAAACGAACCGATTTCATTTGTGGAACTTCGCCTTCTTTCAACGGCATACGTTCATCATCCACCATAATCAATGTGCCACTACGTTCAACCACAGGACGTTCTGCCGCAAGATAGAGTGGAACCAATGGAATGCTTTCTAAGTAGATATATTGCCAGATATCCAGTTCTGTCCAATTTGATAATGGGAAAACACGAATACTTTCGCCTTTATTCACTTTACCGTTATACAAATTCCAAAGCTCAGGACGTTGGTTTTTCGGATCCCAACGATGTTTGGTATCACGGAATGAATAAACACGTTCTTTAGCCCGTGATTTTTCTTCATCACGACGCGCACCACCAAAAGCCGCATCAAAACCATATTTGTCTAAAGCTTGCTTTAGACCTTGGGTTTTCATGATATCTGTATATTTAGAACTACCATGATCGAATGGATTGATGCCTGCATCTTTCCCTTCTTTATTTTGATGGACAATCAAGTCAAAGCCATGTTTCTTCGCCATGTTGTCACGGAACGAAATCATGTCTTTAAACTTCCAACCTGTGTCAACATGCAACAGCGGGAATGGGAGTTTTGCAGGATAAAATGCTTTTAAGGCTAAATGCAGCATCACCGCCGAATCTTTACCAATGGAATAAAGCATCACCGGATTTTCAAACTCGGCAGCTACTTCACGGATGATATGAATACTCTCAGCTTCAAGCTGCTTAAGATGAGTAAGTCTTTCCTCATTTATTGACATCGACAACACCAGCTCAACTAAAACGTGTACTTATTACACTTTTAAAAATTTATATTCATTATAGTGATTTAGAACAATTTCCTTTTGCTTGTTTTGTGATATTCATATACCAAAAGATCATAAACAAAATTTTAAGACCAATCTTTCACTCAGATTTAACACTGAGTCAAATCGATTAAATCTTCAATAAGATCATAAAGCTTTAGTTCAACTTGAATCAGAATGCTTAAATTTTTCCAAAAAAAAGCCCCAGATTGATGAGGGCTTTTTTTAATAATTTTTGATTATCGTCCAAATAATATGCCATCTAAAGGAAGCTCAATACCCAGTGATAAACCACCATCACGTCCTTGACGATCAGAATCTGAGACCCAACCATTCAATTTCAGTGGAATGGTTGGTTTAATATAATGAGTCCAAGTTAGATCAAGTGCCTTAATATCATCTTCTAAAGGAAATGCACGATTTATAGGAAGATTTGATTGGTTCACTTTGGCAAATAATGCACGACCTGATAATCGGTTCATTTGATCAAAACGAATATCACCGCCAATTGAAACCATTTCACCATCGCCACCCATAGCATGTGCTAATGGATATCCATGTTGATAATAACCATCCGTGTAAATATGGTGATTATAAGAAATGCCATTTACTCGAGCATTGGTCCGTGTATCAGCCCATTCTGCATATACCTGAAAAGGTAAGTTTTTAAAAGTTGAAGAATAATCAACACCCGCTAAATACATTTTTTTTGCTGGTAATAGCCCAGCTTCATCCTCACCGACATATTGACCATAAATACTTACGGGAGTATTGAGCAAAGTTTGTAAATTTAAACGTGCATCAAAACCAGCGATTTGATTAGAAGCATTCCCTTCACCTGTGCATGTTGCATCAGCACATTCATTATCATTACCAATAAAAGCATTCCAATACGCTTTCGCACTTCCTGGCTGACCTTCACCATCTATTTGAAAAGTACGTGATGCACCTAATTCTAAATAAGGCAAAGGTTGAGCAGTTAAACGCAAACCTATTAATTTAGCATCTGGAATCGCTTGATAGTCATCAAGTTGCCCGCCAAAAGCTTGGTACTGCCAAGGTCCAATCCAAGACAACCATTTGGACTCAAATGCTTTTTGTTCTGCTCGTTGTGCTGTAAAACCATAAACGGGACGGCTGGCATCACCACGGATTAAACTACCGTCGTGCCCTGGACCCCAATACGTTGGAATTTGACCCGCAATGAGCCACTGATTCCACAACTTACCTGCAAGATAAGAGCCTTCTACATTGACCTTATGATCATTTTTAATTTGCTGATCATGCTCTGCATTAATACGCAGTTTTCCGTCCCAGTGTTCACCACCTGCATTTAATTCTAAGGATGCAACATATTGAGCTTTTTGAGGATCGCCAAATGCTTGAGGAATATTTTTTTGTTCTGTCTCTGCAAATAAGCCGACCTTAGCCATTTGATTGTCTTGATCTAATGAACTTAAAACCGAATTAATGACTTTTTGCTGTGTTTTATTACTGACTTGAGCATTAGATAATGCACGTTGAATTTCATCGCCACTCATTGGCCAAGTCGATGTACTCAGTTGAATCACGCCTTGTTGATTTAACCAATTTAAATCTGTGCGTAGATCTTGATTGTTTAACTGTAAACCTTGTGCAGTCGCTTGCTGTGTTAAAACAAGTAATAATGGAATGCACCACTTATTTTTAGAATAATTAAACATTTACAATACGTTCACAAGATGAGTCTTTGCTATTATTTGTGTTTTAATAGCACTAATCTACAAACATTACATTAACACTTTCATTAATCACACTTAACCAACAAAATTAAAACAATACGAAACAGTTCTCTTAATTCAATACATTCCATTAAACACCTTACAAATTAAATTTATTAAGGCTATTAATTCTTTTTATTTTAAATAATAGATCTCTTTCATAAGTCGAAAATGATTATTGAGTGGCCATAAATTGATAGGTAAATATCCCTTCTCCCTTTGGGAGAAGGTTAGGATGAGGGAATACTCATGATGAGTGTGTTTTATGAATAATGAGTTTCGAAAGAAGTTATATAATCTAGGTAAAAAAGCCACTTCTAAGAGTGGCTTTTGAAATGATTATCTAGAATACAAAAACTTAGATATCTTTACGGCGCATATGTGGGAATAAAATTACATCTCGAATACTGGCAGCATTAGCAAATAACATAACTAATCGATCGATACCGATCCCCTGACCCGCTGTTGGAGGCAAGCCGTACTCCAGTGCTTCCACAAAGTCAGCATCATAATGCATCGCTTCATCATCACCTGCATCTTTTTCTTCAACTTGCGCTTGGAAACGTTCTGCTTGATCGATCGGATCATTTAACTCTGAGAAACCATTGGCAAGTTCACGACCACCAATAAAGAACTCAAAGCGATCGGTAATATGCGGATTATCATCATTACGACGTGCAAGTGGCGAAGTTTCAGCAGGATATTCAGTAATGAACGTCGGTTGACGAAGTTTTGTCTCTACCGTTTCTTCAAATACGATGGTTTGAAGACGGCCTAAACCAAAACCTGGTTTTACTTTTTCTTTTAAAACAGTTTCGATGAAATTAGCCAAAAATTCACGGTCAGCTACATTTTCAGCTGTGAATTCAGGATTATGTTCTAAAATCGCATGAGCCATTGAGATTTTTTTGTATGGGCCTTTGAAGCTATAGACTTCTTCACCATAAGGAACATCGGTAGAGCCTAGAATGTCATTTGCCAGCTTTTCAAGCATATTTTCAGTCAGTTCCATCAAGTCCTTATAATCTGCATAAGCTTGATAGAATTCGATCATGGTGAATTCTGGATTGTGACGTGTAGACACACCTTCATTACGGAAGTTACGGTTAATTTCGAATACACGTTCAAAACCACCCACAACCAAGCGTTTTAAATATAGCTCAGGTGCAATACGTAAGTATAAAGGCATATCTAAAGCATTATGGTGGGTTTCAAAAGGACGCGCAGAAGCACCACCCGGAATGACATGCATCATTGGCGTTTCAACTTCCATGAAGCGTTGTTCTGTTAAGAAAGCACGAATACCTGAAACAACTTTTGCACGAATTTCAAAAGTTTTACGTGTTTCTTCGTTAACGATCAAATCTAAATAACGTTTACGATATTTTGCTTCAGTGTCTGTTAAACCATGAAATTTATCTGGAAGCGGGCGTAAAGATTTAGTCAATAATTCAAATTGTTCAATATGTACATACAAGTCGCCTTTTCCTGAACGACCGATATAACCTTCAATGGCAATAATATCGCCCAAATCAAGCGACTTAATGGTCTCTAAAGTTTCAGGAGTAAGTTCTTTACGTGCGACATAAAGTTGAATACGGCCAGTCATATCTTGAATGACGATGAAAGAACCACGGTTCAACATCACGCGACCCGCAACTTTCACATAAACATGTTCGCTTGCTTCGATTTCTTCTTTAGACTTATCTGCGAACTGCTCTTGCAAATCTTGCGCATAATGTTCACGTTTAAATGTATTTGGCCAAGGGCTTTTTCCAGCCGCTTTTGCCTGCTCTTCAATCTGCTTTAACTTGGCATGACGCTGTGCAATTAAATCGTTTTCGGAAATAGGTTGTTCAGAAGTCGATTGAGCGTTATTTTGCGTCATCACTGCCTCGTATATGTAGTAAAAAATCGGAAGGTGCATAGCATATCAGATTTAGTCGTCATTGCGCAGTAGTGTTCCCTATGGAAAACGACAATTGCAAACCCGATTGACCAGACTTTTCATCATTTCAATATCAGAAAAAAAGATTTAGTTTTAGTAGTAAGAATGATTTTTACAATTTTCTAATAATTAATAATTTTTAAATATCAATAATTTAAACAAAATTACGAGTTAATTAATTATTTAAATATCATACTTTAAAGGTTGCTTAAATTGATTATTTTTTTCTCAATCTCCTTCTAAATCACTCACTCTTAGACCAAAAGCTAAGTTCTTCTGAGCGAAATAAGATCTACTATCTTGCTTAATAAATAGTGAAACATTCCATTATTTTCAAACTTGGTTTTTTATTTTGGTTTACTCAATAATTGCGTGCATTAAAACAATGAAAATCAGTACACATAAAATACTCTTTTTACATGGATTAGATTCCTCTAGAGAGTCATCAAAATTTCAAGCGATTGTGGCGGAAAATAAATTCTGCATTAACGTGGATTATCGCAATTTAAATTATGCTGCTGTAGAGCGCTTTTATTGCGACATCATCGAAAAACTTCAGCCTTCAATTTTGGTCGGTCATAGTCTAGGTGCATATTGGGCACTCAAAATGTCGAAGCATTTTCACCTCCCTACAGTCATTACCAATCCAAGTCTAGCACCTAACTTTAATCTAGATTATCCCGCTATTTGTGAAGACGATTTGGACCATGATATTCCCCAGTTTGCTTATATTGAATTGGGTGATGAAATATTAGATATGTATCAAACCGTCGATCAATTGGAATCATTTATGCAGGTTGAAAGTATCATTGGGGGACATCATCGCTTGGCTGAGCCTGAAAAAATTAATGAGCTCATTGCCAAAATTGAAAAACATTACCTCACGATCTCTTAATTCATCTAAAATGATCGTTTATTGAATGTATTAAATAGTCTTCTTTCATAAGTTGTTTTTTTACACAACAAAATCTGGATCAGTACTCCCTCATCCTAGTCTTCTGAGAGAGAAGGCATTTTTAGTCCATTTATTGCCGCTCATTATTCTTTTCGAGTTATGAGGAAGATTTAACATTTGATGGGACATGATCTTAAGACAAATAACTCATGCAAATGATTAAGACAAATGATGAAAAAAAGTTAAGACATAAAAAACCATGCTTAAACATGGTTTTTTATCACTCTTAAATTAACTCGACTTAAGCCACATTTTGTTCAGGCATCGTCTTGTCATCTAAAACAGACCAAACATTCAAGCCTAAATCACCGTGTAAGTCAGGAAGATCTAGAAAAATACTTGCACCCAAAATAGTGTGTTGGCATTTATCCATCAACTGCTTAACGGCTTTTAAAGTACCGCCTGTGGCTAACACATCATCAACGATGATGACTTTTTGTGGTTGGATATTGGCAGACATTTCCAAACGGTCCATACCATACTCTAAACTATATCCCACACCCACTACAGGCGGCGGCAACTTACCTGCTTTACGTACGAGTAATAAGCCTTTGCCCGTAAGTTGAGCCAATAAACTCGCCAATACAAAACCACGCGCTTCAACAGCAACAAAGCTTTCCACTTCAGCCAACTGCTGTTCGGGAATGCTGGCAATGAGCGCGTCCGTTAATGGACCAATGCTATTCATAAACAAAGGTGTGAGATCAAAAAAGCAAATACCAGGTTTTGGAAAATCTTGAACCGTGCGAATATTCGACCACAAAGCCGTAAAGGAGTTGTTCATAGGAGATAAAGAATCATAAGGAATACGTGAATTTTACTGAAAATTTCAATAAAAATATAGGCAGCCTCAGCTTTTAAATGTATCCATCTTATCTAAGTTATTGTTTCTTATTAAATACAAATTTAATTTGATGTTCATTCAAAAATCAATCAAATTAACGCATACGCTCACTAAACATATTTGACTGTTATCGTAAATTTATGCATGAATATTGACTGCTGTTGATTATAAATATTGGATTTAAATTTTTAATAAATTCATATACGTTAATAATGTGTAAGTAATAAGCAATAATGTTTAGACAATAAGATGAATGATAAATATCAAGTTTATGCTTGGATTTGCCTAAATAGCATGTGTTTTGTCCTACTCAGCCATTCAGCTTCAAGATTAGTAGGTTAAACTCCCTTATTTACTTTACATTCATCATAGAACTGCGTAAAAATTTGCTGGAATATGTACATTTAAAAAGTCATATCAAATTGAGTCTATGTACAGGAAAATTTTACTGACAACTTTAAGCGGATATGTCAGTTTTTGGAGAATCAGATGAAAAAATATCAATGCATCGTTTGTGGTTGGATTTATGACGAAGCAGAAGGTTGGCCTCAAGACGGCATTACTGCTGGTACCAAATGGGATGATATTCCAGATGATTGGACTTGCCCAGATTGCGGCGTTTCTAAAGCTGATTTTGAAATGATTGAAGTCTAAATAGATGCTAAAGACCATGTCATCATGGTCTTTTTTATTTCATCATTTTTAATTTTCATCCTTTTAAGGATGCCCTGACTTTAAACAAAACCTGTTTTTAAACTAGAAATTTAGAGCTATAAAATTTAAATTATACATTGGAGCGTTGTATGCAACCTATCGTAATCATTGGTTCTGGCATGGCTGGATATACCCTCGCTAGAGAATTTCGTAAATTAAATACCGAGCAAGAGCTTGTGATGATTTGTGCTGATGATGCGGTGAATTATGCAAAACCAACTCTCTCTAATGCATTAGTTGGCAACAAAACTCCCGAACAAATTGGTTTGGGTGACGCTGAGAAAATGGCAGCTCAACTTAATTTAAGAATTGAAAAAAATACTTGGGTAAAACAGATCAATACTGAAAAAAATGAACTTCATTTAGAGACTCAAGACCAAAATTCAATTCAGCCCTATTCAAAACTTATTTTAGCAGTGGGAGCAAATCCGATTCGCTTGGCTATTTCAGGCGATGCTAGTGATGAAATTCATGTGGTTAACTCGCTCACAGACTATCGTACTTTCCGTGAAAACTTATCAAAGAGTGCAGATAAGCGCGTGGTGATTTTAGGTGCAGGATTGATTGGTTGTGAATTTGCCAATGATTTACAAAATACTGGTCATCAAGCCACTGTGATTGATTTAGCACCACAACCCTTAGGTCGTCTTCTACCTACGCATGTTGCAGAGGCATTCAAACAAAATTTACAAGAAACGGGTATTCAATTCGTTTTAGGAACGACAGTTGAAAAAGTCTCTAAGCATGCGGAACAAGGTTATATCGTGACGCTTGCCAACGGTCAAAACTTGGTTGCAGATGTCGTTCTCTCCGCAATCGGTTTACAGCCGAACATCGCATTAGCTCATGATGCAGATATTCAAACCAGTCGAGGAATCATTACCAATACTCTCATGGAAACCAATCAAGTGGATATCTATGCGCTAGGTGATTGCGCTGAAGTGAATGGCTTACTTTTACCTTATGTTATGCCACTGATGCAGCAAGCACGCGCGCTCGCAAAAACATTGAATGGTCAATCTACACCAGTTCATTACCCAGCGATGCCAGTTGCAGTTAAAACACCAGCAGCGCCATTAACAGTACTTCCAGCCCCGATCAATGTGAACGTAAACTGGGAAACAGATGATCTTGAAGATGGAATGATCGCCAAAGCGTTAGACGATGAAGGTGTATTGCGCGGTTTTGTACTGCTCGGTCCAACTGCAGGTAAACAACGTTTAACTCTCACTAAATTGGTCCCTGACTTAATTCCAGTCGCAGTTTAGCGTTAAGTAGTCATAATTTGGCGTTAAACAATCAGGGTGTTTATAAATCGGTTTTTTAAGTTCATGTTTTTAAGATCATATTTTTAAAATGAGTGTTTTAAGATCAATGAACACCCTTTTTTAGGAAAATAATAATGAATAACGCACTACAATATAATCTTTCTCCTTATGCCTCATACATGCAAGAAACCAAAGTCGATCTTGGCAATGGCATTCAGCTGCATGTTGAAATAGGAGGAGATGAAGCACATCCGAGTATTCTCCTCATTATGGGATTGGGTGCTCAATTGTTGTTTTGGCCTGATTTTTTTTGTAAATCATTGATTGATCAAGGCTTCCGAGTTATCCGTTTTGACAATCGCGATATTGGCCTATCGTCTAAAGTCCGTTATAAAGGTCCCCGACTAAACACATTAAAGCTTATGAGTCGTTTTGCGTTCGGTTTAGGGAATCAAGGCTCACCCTATGATTTATACGATATGGCGGATGATGTTGCGTTATTGATTGATCGTATGGGACTAGAAAAAACCCACATTATTGGTGCGTCAATGGGGGGCATGATTGCACAAATTTTAGCAGCGAAATATCCAGAAAAAATTGAAAAAATGGGTTTATTATTCACCAGCAATAACCAACCGCTCTTGCCACCGCCCTTTCCAAAACAATTATTTAGTTTAATTGGTAAACCTGCTTCTAATGATGAAGACGGTATTGTGAGCCATAGTTTAAAGGTGTTCCACAATATTGGATCACCAGGATATGTTAATCAAATTGAGGCAATTCAAACTGCACGAAAATTATATCGTCGTAGTTACCACCCAGCGGGTGTACTTCAACAGTTTTTAGCAATATTATGTACAGGTTCTTTACTTCAAATTGATAAACAAATTCAACAACCCACTCTTGTTGTACATGGATCAAAAGATCGATTACTCCCTGCAAGTCATGGTAGAGCTGTTTCGAAAGCGATTTCAGGCTCGACATTTGAATTAATTGAAGGAATGGGGCATGATATTCCTGCACATTTCATCCCACATCTATGTGGATTATTTGCAAAACATTTTAAATGATAAAAACTAGGACACTATGGCTGCATTACCATCCCTAAGACAGCTGTCATATTTGGTGACACTGTCTGAAACGCTGCACTTTACTGAAGCAGCTCGTCGCTCATTCGTAACCCAGTCTACCCTCTCGGGTGGCATCATGGAACTTGAGCGTTTATTGGGTGGCGTACTCGTTGAACGTGATCGCCAAAATGTCCGTTTGACCCCGCTCGGCGAACAAGTCGTCGCTCGCGCCCGTGTCCTACTTGCGGATGCTCAGGATCTTATGCGCCTCAGCCGAGAAATGAGTGAACCTTTAACAGGTGATTTACATCTCGGCATTATTCCAACGATTGCACCTTTTATTTTGTCGCGTTTACTTGAAGAAGTGCATAAAGAATTACCTAAAATTCAATTACATCTGCATGAAGCTCAAAGTGAACATCTAGTTGAAAAGCTTGAACATGGTAATTTAGACATGATCATGCTAGCGCTTCCATTTGATACACGCGGTTTGAAAGTTGCGGAAGTAGCAAAAGAAAGTTTATTTTTGGTTGCCCATAAGGCTGATCAAAAGAGTGCTCAGGCAAAGACTTTAGATGATTTAGATTTGTCTCAGTTAATGCTTCTTGAAGAAGGCCATTGCTTACGTGATCACACCTTGAGTGTATGTCCAATCGGTGATCGTAAGAATGATCATCGCTTAAAAGCAAGCTCTCTCCCGACATTGGTTGAAATGGTCAGCTCAAATCTTGGATTTACATTGCTACCGCAAATTGCTGTAAATTCGAATATGTTAAAAAACAACGAGCAAATCAGCGTACGCTCTGTTGAAAATGCGCCTTCTCGAGTTTTGGCTCTGATAACGCGTAAAAGCACACCGCTACAAAGCGAATTTGATGTGTTATTACAGATTCTACAGCGTGTAACAGCAAGTCTATGTTAATGCATCGCTGATTCTATACCGTTAAAAATAAGGAGCCTTAAGGCTCCTTATTTTTTTAAATTGATTCAAAAATATGGGTTATTTAATGGCTTCTAATAGAACCTGCTGCGCGTTATGAGGAGTATCGCCTTCAGCCATTTCAACACGATGCCAAGTTCCATCACCATTCAACAGCCAAGCTTGCTGATTGTCTTTTAAGTAATTGAGCAATCCCAACTCATGAATATGTTTCTTCAGGGCTGGTTCTTCTACTGGGAAACATGCTTCTACACGATTAAATAGATTACGATCCATCCAGTCAGCGCTCGAACAATACAATCTTGAATTACCAGCATTACCAAAATAATAAACACGCGTATGTTCTAAGAAACGACCCACGATAGAACGTACTCTAATATTTTCAGAAAGATTTGGCAGACCTGGACGTAAACAACAAATAGAACGAATGATGAGATCTATTTGTACCCCTGCTTGTGAAGCTTCGTAGAGTTTATTGATTAATTGCACTTCGGTAAGCGCATTCACTTTCACAATGATTTGTGCAGGTTTACCCGCTTTCGCATGCGCTATTTCATCATCGATAAATGAAATCAATTGTGTATGCAAGGTAAATGGAGCATGAAGTAATTTTTTTAACTTCGCCATTTTCCCCATGCCTGTAAGCTCTTGAAAAATACGATGTACATCTTCACACAAATCTTTGTCTGTGGTGAGCAAACCATAATCTGTATAAATACGCGCATTACCCGCATGGTAATTCCCTGTCCCTAAATGTACATAACGAACTAACTTATTATTTTCACGGCGTACCACCAGAATCATTTTGGCATGTGTTTTATAACCGACAATACCGTACACCACCACTGCACCTGCTTCTTGCAGAACATTGGCAACTTCAATATTGGATTCTTCATCAAATCGAGCACGTAACTCAATAACCGCAGTCACCTCTTTACCATTACGTGCGGCTTCAGCCAACACTTGAACAATTTCAGATTCAGGGCCACTACGATATAAGGTTTGTTTAATCGCCAAAACCTGTGGATCACGTGCTGCCTCGCGCAACAAATTAATCACTGGAGCAAAAGATTCAAACGGATGATGCAGTAAAATATCTTGCTTTTTCATCGCAGAAAAAACGTTTTCTGCTTTTTTCAAAGCTTTTGGAATGACGGGTGTATGAGAATCATAGCGTAAATGTGGGCGCTTAAAATTCGTCAATAAACGTGCCAAATTCACTGGACCTTCAACTTTATAAAGTTGATCAACTTCTAGATCAAACTCATTCAGCAAATAGTCATAAATATGCTTTGGACAATTTTCAGTGACTTCTAAACGCACTGCTCGACCAAAACGGCGAGAATTCAGTTCGCCTTTCAATGCTTTGGCCAAATCCTCTACATCTTCATTCAATGCCAGATCCGCATTACGTGTCACGCGGAATTGATGGCACCCTGTTGCTGTCATTCCAGGGAATAAATCTGAAATATGTTCATGAATAATGGCAGACAGCATGACATGGTGATCTTTCCCTTCTGTTAGCTCATCAGGAAGTCGAACAACACGTGGTAAAGAGCGAGGCGCAGGAACAACGGCCAAGTCAATCTGACGACCAAATGCATCTTTTCCTTCCAGAGTCACTATAAAGTTCAGACTCTTATTCACCAAGCGTGGAAAAGGATGGGCTGGATCAAGACTAATTGGTGTAAGTACTGGGGCAACTTGTTCTTGAAAATATTTTTTTACCCACTGGGATTGCGCAGGAGTTAATTCGCCACGACGTAGAAAACAGATATCTGCTTCACGCAGTTTCGGAAAAATCTCTTCATTTAAAATACGGTATTGACGTTCTATAGCGGCATGCGTCGTTTTGGCAATGGCTTCAAGCACTTGCTTAGGTGTTAAGCCATCTGGACTGCGGCTTTCATTGCCCAGTTCAATTTGCTCAATCATTCCCGCCACACGAATTTCAAAAAATTCATCGATATTGCGGGAGAAAATAAGTAAGAAATTCATTCGCTCAATCAGCGGATGTAAAGGATCAACTGCTTGTTCTAAAACACGCAGGTGAAAATCCAAAATTGACAGTTCGCGATTGATATAGCGTTCATTATAAGTATATTGAATAGGAGTATTGGGAACCGCGGTATTCATACCACAACCTGCATGTTAATAATCTTTCTTAAGTATGCTTCATATTTGTGACAATTTTATAAAAAGTCAAAAAATTAATTTCAACTTTTTATAAAATTTATTACATTGAGTTTTTTCTTTGCAAAATCAAAGAAATTTACTCAAATTATCTCTTATTGCTTAGCATTGATTAGAGAAAATTGTAGCAGCAAATTAGGGGATTTGAGTTGAGCGCATATAACGCAACACCGTCCTTTTTTTATTTAAGACTCTTCGATCATTACGATTGTTTTGATAATATTTTGGATTTGGAAGAATGGCTGCCAAAAATGCAGCTTGCTCACGATTCAAGCTTTCTGCAGTTTTGCCGAAATAATGTTTTGAAGCGGCCTCAACTCCAAATATATGATCTCCAAATTCAACTGAGTTCATGTACACCTCAAGAATGCGCTGTTTCGACCACATTCGTTCCATCATGACTGTCGCAACTGCTTCTTGACCCTTACGTAAAAACGATCGCTTATTGAATAAAAATAAATTTTTAGACAACTGCTGGGAAATGGTCGAGCCTCCTGCCACCACTTGCTCATTTTCACGGTTACGTTCTAAAGCAAATTTAATGCCTTCAATATCAAAACCTTGATGCTGTGTAAATTTTGCATCTTCAGCGGCCACAATCGCATGTTTTAAGTTATCGCTAATTTGATCGTAGTCGCGCCATTGGTGTTGAATCGGTATAGACGAATTCGTCCAATACGTCCAGCGCATCAACATCGTGGTATCAACGGAGTGAGTACGCCACCACACCAAACTTGAAAAAATCCACAATTGAATTACAAGGATAATACTGACAATAATCAACAAAGTCCGAACAATAAAGGCTTTCATGTCAGTGTGTTACTCCTGCTCATTGGGAATGTCATGCGATGCTCAATCATTTATAATAGAAAATAGAATACAAATACAGGTCTGAAATGCAACCTCCACAGTTTATAAAGTCACAAAGAGATCCGATCGGCAGAGTCACCTTGTTGTTGATTATCATCAATGTCGGTTTATTTGCTTGGCAAATTTTCTCAGGTGTAAGCGTATCCAATCCAGCAACGATGGATGCTATTCGTTGGGGAGCTGATTATGCACCTCTTACTTATCTAGAGGAACCCATTCGAATCTTCACCAGCACTTTTTTTCATTTCGGCTTAGTTCATTTGATGTTGAACATGTGGGCGCTGTATATTTTTGGTAATGTGGCAGAAAAAACCTTTGGCTCATTTTATTTTTTTGGCTTGTATTTATTAGCAGGCATCATGGGTAGTCTGCTCAGCGGTTATATTGACATTCGCAATACTTATGAGCTTCTGAGTAGCTTTGACCCAAGTTTGCTGCCACGAGTCTCTGCTGGCGCATCTGGTGCGGTCATGGGACTCGGTGGTGCGCTGGCTGCACTCTCTTTACTTCCTCCGCTACCGCAGCAAAAATTTATTCTTGATGGTAAATCTTTACTGATCATTTTGGCCTTGAACTTGGGTATGGGATTCATGATTCCTGGCATCAACAATGCTGCACATATAGGCGGTATGTTGATGGGCGCAGTCCTTGCTCTATTGTGGTATATGTTGAGCAAATTCAATCAAGGCCAGCTGAGCAAAATCATCATTTTACTCGTAGGCTTTGTTGCAACATATCTCACTTATCAATATTGTCTGAGTTTAGTCCAACCCATTCAGCCACTTTGGTTCGAAATGCTTAAACAAAGTAAAAACCAATTGGGGTTCTAATCCAATTGGTTCTTTAATGTTAGATTTGATTCAGGACCATATTTGATTCAGGGCCATATTCGATTCAGGGCCATATTCGACTCAAATGTATATTGAATTCAAGTTCACTGAATGCGATTAACTCATCTCTCTTAAACTCTGTAAGGGCGGGATCTCACTGAGATAACTCAATCGATAACGTCCGATCAAGGCACATAAGAGCATCATGATGATCGGTAAAATAAACCAAATTTCCCAATGCGCTTGTATGGCTAAACCCATGCGATAACTTGCAATAGCACTAATGACTTCAGCAAATAAGCACGACACAATTCCCGCGATAAGGCCAATAAAACCAATTTCCAAAGTCATCATATTTTTTAACTGGGCTTTCGAGCTACCAAAAGAGCGCATTAAAGCCACTTCACTTTTACGTTCATCCATCAGCAAGTTAATGCAGGCGATGAGCACTAAAAAGCCCGATAAGCTGACTAAAACCGCCAAGACCGTAATGATCTGCACCAGTACGTTCACCAAGTTTTTAATTTCTTGCAAAATCAATGAAACATCAATAAATACTGTATTTGAAAATTGTTGAATCAGACTCACCAATTTTCCTTTTTCTTGTGGTGGGACGTAAAAACTCCCCAAATAACTGCCCGCATTTTCATCCATGCTATTTGCTGCAAAAATGAAGAAAAAGTTAGGACTAAAGCTTTCCCATTCAACCGTTCTGAGATTGACCACTTTGGCTTGTAGCTCCCCTTCAGGCAAACTAAAGGTCAATTGATCTCCGATACTGATTCCAAGCTCTTCAGCCAATTTAGACTCGACTGATACTTCACCCGCTTTAAGCAAAGGCGCTGCCCCTGAAACAATAACATTATCTTTTGGATATTCATTGGATTGGGTTAAATTCAACTCACGGCGCAAAGAATTGTTTTGCTTAATCATCTCTGCTGAAAAAGGCTGACCATTGTGTGCAATCAAACGACCCTTAATATTCGGATATAAAGGAGTTCCAACCCATTTATTGGTTTCAATCTGCTGTCTGAACTGCTCGACTTCAAAAGGTGGTAGTCCATAAACAAACTGATTTGGCGTACCTTCAGGTAACTGTTGTTGCCATCTTTCGAGTAAGTCCGTACGCAACACCGCCAACACAGTAATTAGACTTAGACCTAAAGCCAATGCCGTGATTTGCAATGCAGTTTGTGACGGCGTGCGGATATAGCCCGACCATTTATTTTTAAGTGCTTTAAGTCCCCTTAACACGAACCAGACTAAGCTATACAGTACCGCACTCAACAATATAATTGCGCCAATAACCAGCGTACTCAGCATGATATTTTCAGTCAGCACCAAGCTAAAAACAATCAAACTCAGGATGCCCATCGCAAACATGACGAACATCGAACGCGCTGATTTTTCTTGTTGACGAATCACTCGAATTGGCGGGGTATTCAATAATTGCCATAAGCTCGGAAGGACAAAACCGAACAACACCATTGCACTGGTAAAAATCGCAATCGGCAATGGCCCAAGTAGCATATCCCACAGAGCAAACGTCAATTCTAAGTTTGGAATCAGCTCTAACATGAGCTGCAAAAGCGCATAACCTAGACCCAAGCCCAAGATACTTCCGATGATCATCGCAATCGCAATCACGGCGCATAGGAGTGCAATATAGGTCATAAAAATATGATTTTTCTTAGCGCCCATGCAACGCATTAAGGCAATATGATCTTGATTCTGCTGTACATAGCGCTCACTGGTTAATGCGATCGCAATCCCACACAGTAAAATGGTCAAGATATTCGCCAATTGTAAAAAGGTATCTAAGTTTTCAATTGGCTTCATCAAACGGGTATTGGCATCACTGGCTGTTCTTAAGGTTAAACTCGATTGCTCCTGCTCTGCAATTGGCCCCGTTTCATCAGCTAAATTTGAATCCGTTTCTGAAGGCTTTTTAAGTTGCTTAAAGTACTGCTCAAATGCTTGAATCTGCTCTGGCTCTCCGGCCATTAATAACCGATAATCAATACGACTCCCAGGCTGTATCGCATTGGTTTTGGCAATATCTTGCTGCGAGATAATAACCGTCGGAGAAAAAGCAGAGAAACCTAACTCTTGGTTAGAATCCTGCTCAATCACAGCACTCACTGTAAATACGCCATCCGCTATATTTAAAGTCTCACCGAGTTTAACTTTCAGTAACTCCATTGCCCTTGCGCTGAGCCAAACTTCACCAGATTGAATCTGCGCAGATTTAGGCGACACTTCTAGCGTTCCACGCAAAGGAAATGTCGGTTCAATTGCTTTAACATTGACCATTACAAATGCATCATCTGTATGCGCCATCGAACCAAATACAGTCACTTGAGACTGCTTTAAGGAAAGCTCAGATGCTTTTTCTTGCCACTGCGTTTCTAAAGGATAATTATCCTTCAATACCAAATCTGCAGCCTGCATCTTTGCTGCTTGTAATGACACAGCCTGTTGAATCTGATCGTTGCTAAATTTTAAAGCGGTAGTTGCACTAATGGCTAAACTTAGCGCAATAATCAGCAAATAAATTCCTGTAGAGCCAAAACTTTGTCTAAGCAATGGCTTGAACAAGGCCATCATAACAGCGCCTCAACTTGTGCAGCATGCTCAAAAAGTGCACCCTCTTTCAATTCAAAATGACGTTGGCATTTCGCTGCCAATTCTGGATCATGCGTTACCAACACTAAGGTTGTCCCGAGTTCTCGATTTAATTGAAACAGCAATTGTTCAATTTCTTCGGCGGTGTCACCATCCAAATTTCCCGTCGGTTCATCCGCAAAAATAATTTTAGGATCGCTAACTAAAGCACGTGCAATGGCAACTCGTTGTTGCTCACCTCCAGACAAAACTTTAGGCGTTTGACTACTTTGACGTTCCAAGCCAACTTTTTTGAGTAGGGCTAAGGCTTTTTTTTCAGCATTTGCGTAGGAAAAATCGGATTGCAATCTGAGCGGCAACATCACATTTTCAAGTGCTGTTAATGATGGGAGTAACTGAAAAGATTGAAAAACAAAGCCAATATGTTTTAAACGTACCAATGCTCGTTGCTCTTCATTTAAAGCATGTATCGGTTCACCATGCACAAATAGCTCACCCGATGAGGCTTGATCCAAAGTGGCTAAAATACCGAGAAGTGTTGATTTTCCTGAACCTGAACGCCCAGTAATCGCGACCTGTTCACCTGCGTATATATCCAGATCGAGCTGTTCAAAAATGGTTAACTTTTTTTGCTGTAATTGAATACTTTGTGTAAGTTTTCGTGCAGAAATAATCACCTGTGGCATGATGGATGTAGTCGAATCTATTGGAACCATAGAAAACCTTTATGCAAAATAAGCAAACTGAAAAAATATTTAATCTCAAAATCTTAAAGAAATTTGGTCAATATTTTATATGTAGCACAATCTTGCTTTTACCAAGTACAGTTTTTGCAAAAACCATTTTAATTTTAGGTGACAGTTTAAGTGCAGGTTATG
Source organism: Candidatus Acinetobacter avistercoris (assembly GCA_018883945.1). GTDB lineage: Bacteria > Pseudomonadota > Gammaproteobacteria > Pseudomonadales > Moraxellaceae > Acinetobacter > Acinetobacter avistercoris. Next base: position 19,218 of record JAHLFF010000116.1, on the reverse strand, counting down.
GTGTGACGACTCAGGAAGGTTGGGTCAATCTGTTGCAACAACGTCTTAATCAGCAATATCCTAAACAACATCAGGTTATTAACGCCAGTGTCAGTGGTGAAACCACAAGTGGCGCGTTGGCCAGATTGCCTAAATTATTGCAAACACATAAGCCAAATATTGTTGTGATTGAATTGGGAGGCAATGATGCGCTACGTGGCCAGCCACCCAAAATGATTCAGCAAAATTTAGCAAAACTCATTCAGGACAGTCAAAAAAGTCAAGCGACTGTTGTACTATTCGGTATGAAGATTCCGCCGAATTATGGTACTGCTTACAGCAAAGCTTTTGAAAACAATTACAAAGTGCTTAGCCAGCAATATAAAGTTAAGTTATTGCCTTTCTTTATGCAAGATGTAGCAGGTGTTAAACAATTCATGCAAAAAGATTTAATTCACCCCAATGCCGCTGCTCAAAAAACACTGTTAAACAATGCTTATCCCTATATAAAAGGCGCTTTATAAGCGCCTTTTAAAGTGTAAATTAAATTCGATATTTAGAAATCGAAGAACAGCACTTCGCCTGTTTCCAAAGAATATTCTGCTCCTACAACGATGAGCTCACCTTTAGCGATAAAGCTCTCTAAAACCGCAGAGCCATGACGAAGCTGATTCACAGAAGCAAATACATTTGAACGCACAGCATGACAAGATAATTTTTTCAGGTCATTTTTCAACTCTGTTTGCATTAAAATTTCAACCGATGGTCGAACACGATTTACAATCGACATCAGGTTTGCAGAAGGTGGTTGATCTGGATTACGCAAAGCTTCTATCGTAGAGTCGATGGCACCGCAATGTGTATGTCCCAATACGATCACCACAGGACAGGCAAAACTGTCTACTGCAAATTCAACACTGCCTACTTGCGACGGCGCAACAATATTCCCTGCCACCCGAATCACAAAGAGATCTCCTAAACCCTGATCAAAAACCATTTCAGCAGGTACACGAGAGTCTGAACATCCCAGAATGATAGCAAAAGGTTCTTGTGTCTCGGCCATTTGTGCGCGTTCATGGTGAGTCAACAATTTTTGATGTTTGGTCTCTCCTTTCACAAAACGCTGATTACCTTTTTTTAAACGTTCTAAAGCTTCGACTGCTGTAAGCATGATCTATCCGTGGTCTATAAAGGATTTAAGAGATTTTAATACTGTGTATTTTGAATGTCACTGATAAAATTTAAACTCTGTAACAATTTTTGTGAATTGCGAAAAATGACATCTATGTTATTTTTTTTGTTTGATTTCGCCTTAAACATTCGTTTTATAAAGTGTTTTAAAAATTAATGTGATTGAGTTGTTTTATCTTAAAGCCAATAGTGCGTCAAAAGTAATCAATTTTAGTTATCAGACAGATGCTGTCACGATTTTCAAGATGAATAATCCATAAGCTCTCCCTATAATACCCAGCAACTTTTTTGGATCAGCATGAATGTATTTTTTCCAGCTCCCTGCTTTTGTTAAGTTTATGACCACGGCTGTTTTGGCAATCAGTCTAAGTGGCTTCATGTTGTTTCAATCATCACATGCATCTAATCCAGTTGAATTTGTCGATTATCAAAAAGTTTTACAAGAAGAGCGCGCATGGGCAGGTTTAAGTACTAAAACCTTAAGAGTGGGTGATGTGGTTTGGAGCTATAGCGAAGGTGGACAAGCCAATAAACCGACATTATTGTTAATTCATGGCATTGGCAATAGTCGAGATACGTGGAATCTAGTCGCTCATCAGTTATCTAAGCAATATCATGTGATTATCCCAGACCTTCCTGGTAGCGGAAACACCAAAACTGCTAAAAATTTTGAAATGACTTTACCCCATATCACTGAACAATTACGCAGGTTTGTAGAAACAGCCAATATTCAAAACAATCTACACATTGCGGGACATTCAGTGGGTGGTTCAATCGCTTTACTGTATGCATCTAAATACAATTTTGATACCGAAAGTCTATTTTTAATCAGTGCTGGCGGCTTATTTAAACACAACCAAACCTCATATTTGAACAATCCTGCTTATCTAAAACAATTGGTGGTTGCTCAGCCAGGGGATTTAAATTTTGTCATGAACAAAATTATGTACAATCCACCTTTTATCCCGTCAGTGATCAAAAAGCAGCAAGAAAAACTGATGATCTCTCACTCTTTAGACACAGCAAAATTGATCACTCATCTGCTTGATATGAATAAACTCTATTCAATCAATACTTTTGCCGCTATGCTGAAAAATATTGAAGCCCCGACTTTTATTCTATGGGGTAAGCAAGATCAGATCGTGAATGTTGAGGTCGCAACAGATTTAAAGACATCTCTAAAACATGCACGTCAACCAGTGATTTTGGATCAGGTGGGTCATTTACCCATCATAGAAGCACCTGAACGCGTGACTCAACATTATATTGAGTTTTTAAATACGCTAAAGCTTGAGCAACCCACTCAACCTAAACCTTAGGTTTATAGAGATATAAATTCATGATGAAAGACTCACGTACTGAACAATTGATTGAAGCTCATTTAGCGTTTCTTGATTGTGAATTTGCTCAAGCCAATACGATCCAAACTGAATTTTTAAGTTTTTATCAATGGTTTCGTAAGCAGCCCCTTAAGCAGCTTTGGTCATTTCCACAGATCAATGACCTATTACATAAACAAATTTTGGCTACCCCTGCCAGTGATTTTCTGATTGAACAAATTGCAGATCATATTCGATTGGCGTTAGCACATAACGCCAACGAAGACACTAAAATAGAAGATGTCATTCCGGTACAAACGATTGATAAAATTGCACAATATGTCGCAAGTAAAAGTGGGCATCGCCAAGCACTGATTAAACGCCTGGTGAATAATCCAGCCTTTTCTACAACTTTAACGCAATTGATTCATCACTCTATTCAAGACTACATCGATAATTCTGTCATGAATAAAAAAGTCCCTGGTGTCGGACGTTTTATGAAGATGGGAAAATCTGTTTTAGAGAGTGTTACTGACTCCAATCTGGATGATACCGTTAAACATTATTTGCAAAAAAATATTATAAAAATTAGTCAGCTTAGCGAACATGTCATCAACCAACAGTTCGATGACAACAAGCTTTATCATTTTCAAGCAAATTTATGGCATAAAATTAAACAAGTGCCTTTGTCGAGTATGCGAAAATATATCGAAGTATCTGATCTGCCTCAAACGGTCGCAATGGGCCATGAGATTTGGGATCATATACGTCAAACAGATTATTTGAAGCGCCAAGTGCATGATGGTATTTATGCATGGTATATCCGCAATGAAGAACGTAATTTCGATGCTATTTTAAATGACATTAATATCGATGAAAGTTTAATTCAAAATGAATTACAACAGTTACTTGCACCTGTGATTCAAACCATGATTTCATCTGAACATTTAAAACAACGTGCGCGTTATTATTTAGAAAAGTTTTATTATTCTGATTCTGCGCAAACAATCTTAAATGATAAATCTTAAAACTGCTCTTCATTAGATCTCTTTCATAAGTCCCAAAATGATCATTTATTAGCAAAAAATGATTTGTAAAAATTCCTTCTCCGTTTCGGAAAAGCTTAGGATGAGGAAATATTCACGATGAGTGTGTGGAGTGAATAATGCGTTTTGAAAGAAGTTTATTAAAACTGTTTTTAATTAAAACCTGAATAAAAAAGCCGCTTAAGCGGCTTTTTTATAAGTAATTCGAAATTTATGGATGGAAATTAAAGATTAGAATTTCGCAACAAAGCTAATACCATATCTACGACCATCTAACTCTAAATTACCAGACGCATTTTCAACTCGTTCATTAAGTAAATTATAGACTCCAAATTTACCCGTAAGATTTGGATTAAAGTCATAGTTAAAACCTACATCTAAAAACTCATAACCAGGTGTCGATGCTTCAATCGTTGAACGACCTTTATATTCAGAAGTTTCACTACGATAATGCAGTCGAGACCAAACATCTAATGCATCAGTAAGACGATAATCAACTGTTAAATTGAACATATGTTCAGGCATTTTATTTAATGGTTTACCTTTAAATTCACCAGATTTAATCTCAGTATCTGTAAAAGTATAATTTGCATTCAAATTAACACCGTCTGCCAGCTCTGTTTCAAATGTCGCTTCAATCCCTTGCATAATTGAGTCATCGACATTAATACGATCTCCCCAGAAATTCCACTTTCTGACATCACCACTTTCATCAAGGCGACCATATGGATCGGCACATGCCCAAGTAGACGCATCAGAGTTACTACCATTTGGAGAGGTACAGATTCGATTTTCTTGTATTTTATCTTTAAAATCTGTATAGAACGCAGTTAAAGTGGCGGTAGATTGATCCCCATGCCATGCCGTAGCCAATTCATAGGTTACAGATTTTTCAGGTTTTAAATTGTCATTTCCGCGTAGGAAAGCACTGCCCTTACCTGTAATAGAATGTACATCACTTGAAGATTGCTTTAAATCTGGCTGTTTATAGCCTGTTGCAACACCACCTTTAAATGTCCACGCTTCGTTTAAATTATAGACACCATATAGTCGAGGTGAAAAGTTACCCTCAAATTTTTCATCATGATCATAACGAATACCGCCTGTTAAATTAAAACGATCAGTTAAAGACCATGTGTCTTCAGCAAATAGAGCGAATGCCCAACGATCAAGTGCTGTGATTGGCATTGCATCGTTCTGATTGGTTGCCTTATCAACAAGACTTTCATCTTTATAATAACTACCCAAAATCAATTTATGACGATCAAAGTTAAAATCCCATTGGCTATTTGCAATTAACGTTTCTAATTCTATACCGCTGGTAATGCCATTACTTCTATCTGGATTTTCTGATTTTTCAAATTGTATATAGGACGTACTTTTCAGTACATCAGAGTATTCTCCATTGTGAGTAATACTGTAAACATCTCTATAGTTTCTGCCTTTACTCCCTTCCGATTGCTTACTGCCAGGTTTTGCAATCGCAACAGTTTTACCAATTGTCGTTTCACTTTCTTGTTTTAAAAAGTTGGCTTCAAACGCAAGATCATGTTTATCGTTGATGACATAGGTAAAACGCGAGTTAATACTTTCTTTTTCTGTACCTCTAAAACCATTGGTAAAATTATCTTCATCACGTTCAGACTTATTGAGCGCAAGTTGTAAACCTAGTTTATTTTCAAGCAGCGGTCCGGCCAGATAGATTGATGTTTCTTTTATATCACCAGATTGACCAGAATCTTGAACAACTGTTCCCACCTCGAAGTTTCCAGACCACTCATCTGATACTTTTTTAGTAATAATATTGATTACGCCACCCATTGCATCTGTTCCATACAATGTTGACGCTGGACCTCGAATAATCTCTATGCGCTCAATTGAAGCAAGTGGAGGCAGAATATTTTTTTCGAATCCGCTGTCGTCACCATTTGGATTCACATCCTTAGAAAATTGTCGTTTACCGTTAATTAGGAATAATGTGTAGTCAGAGCCCATCCCACGAATACTGATCGTTTGCGCTGAGCCAGCACCAGAAATGACAACGCCTGGGGTATTTCGGAGTACATCGGTAATGTCATTATATTGGCGCTTATCTAACTCTTCACGAGTCACTACAGTCATGCTTGCTGGCGCCTGCGTAACATCCTGTTCATACCCTGCTGCGGTGACAACGATTGTTTTTAACTTTGCTTCATTTTTAGCGACAGTTTCTTCTGCATTAACCATACCCGTAATCACTGACAATACAGCTAAAGATAAGGTTGATTTAATCCACTTGTAATTCATATGTGTGAGCTCAAAAAATTAAGGAGAGATTCTGAATTTTAGATGAATAGTGTAACAACTAATAACAAATATCGAAACAGTATTAACAATCATTCTCATTAATATTCACATTAAATCTCATATTTAACTTAAAAAAAACCTCCCAAAAGGAGGCTTTTAAGTACAAACAGAATGGCTTATTTAAAGTAAGCGCCTTCAGCTTGTGTGTGATCTGTTTGGTCAACGACACGTCTAAGTTCAGGAATATGTTGTTGAAGCGTCGTTTCAACACCTTGCTTCAAAGTGACATCAATCGCTGAACAACCTTGGCAACCACCACCAAACTTAAGTACAGCGGTTAAGCCATGTTCTTCATCTTCTACCACTTCTACCAAAGCACAGTTACCACCATGACCTGCTAAGCCTGGGTTAATTTCAGACTGCAAAATATAGGTAATGCGTTCTTCGATCGACGCATCAGGGCCGACACGTGGAACTTTAGAGTTAGGTGCACGGAAGGTTAATTGCCCACCAAAGCGGTCTTTATTGTAATCAATCACAGCATCTAATAAATACGGAATAGATGGTGAGTCAATATAGGCTGCGAAATTCGGATAATCTTGCTTGTAATCAGTCGCTACGATTTCGTCTGGAGCACTATAAGCCATACAACACTCAGCGCGTGGCGTACCTGCATGTTCCACAAAAACGCGCACTGCAATTCCAGGAGTGTTTTGTTTTTCAAGTAAATCAAACAAATACTCTTGCGCAGTTGGCGTAATCAATAAGTTTGGAATTTCTTCAGCAACTGCAGTGCTGGTGTTCTCAGTCGACATAACAATATTTCCTCAAGCTGAAGCATCTATTTTAACTGAAGATCGGGGGTAATATTAAAAAATCAACTAAAATTGTCGGAATTAATATCAAAAGACTACTTAAAGTCTTAAAAAATGGCATTATGATGTACAAATATTGATAAAATGAAAAAATATTCGATGCTAGATTTACCTTTTAATCATACAGTTACGATAATCATCATCACGGTTATTATCTCACTCATTGCACTTTCCAAACAAAATGTAATGAATCGTCTCATTTTTTGGCCGCCTGCTGTACAAAAGGGTCAATACGACCGTTTTTTTACGCATGGTTTTATCCATGCAGATGGTACGCATTTGCTCTTCAATATGATCACCTTGTTTTTCTTCGGTAGTATCATTGAGAGCTTTTACCGACAGTACTTATATGAACTTGGTTTTGTTTTGTTCTATTTAGGCGGTCTAATCGTTGCGATTATCCCTAGTTATTTAAAGCATAAAAATGATCAACACTGGGCCAGCTTAGGTGCATCTGGTGCAGTCTCAGCGGTGTTGTTTGCCTATATTTTATTTGAACCGTGGAAACTGATTTTTGTATTTTTCATTCCCGTTCCTGCCATTATTTTTGCCATACTTTATGTCGCATATAGCATCTGGTCGGGTAAACGTAATAATTCCAATGTGAACCATAGTGCTCATCTTTGGGGTGCAGCTTATGGTGTGATCATGACTATCATTATTGAACCGCGTTTGATTCCACATTTCCTCAGTAAGTTGGCACAGTTGCCCTTCTAATCATTGTAAAATTCTCATGATATTGATTAAAAAAGTCCATCCTATGGGCTTTTTTAATGTTTAACGATTCCATAGCTTATTTTAAGATTATTTTTTCAATTTTTAATATTTTTATAATGAAAAATTGCACGCTAGTCTGTGCAAAATTTTTAGAAAAATCATACATTATGAAAAATCACCGACTCAAACTGAGTATTACTTTATTTTTATTAGGCATCAATTTAACGGCTTGTAATAATGATGATTCAAACCTATCCAATGCTAAACCTATTGAACCTCAAGGGCAGCCCAACGTACTGGTGATTATGGCGGATGATTTAGGCTATTCAGACCTAGGTGCTTTTGGTAGTGAAATCCGGACTCCCCATTTAGATGCATTAGCGAGCGATGGTCGAATCCTCAGTGATTATCATACTGCGCCCACCTGTTCTCCCACACGCTCGCAACTGATTTCTGGTACAGATCATCATCTCGCTGGTATTGGGGCAATGGCAGAGCTGACACCTGCCCACCTAAAAGGACAACCAGGGTATGAAGGATTTTTAAATGACCGTTCGCTGTCCATTGCTGAAGTCTTAAAAGATCACGGCTATCAAACTTTTATCAGTGGAAAGTGGCATTTGGGCTTGACCCCAGAGACCAATGCGCATGCCAAAGGCTTTGATCATTCTTTTACCTTATTACAAGGCTTAGATCATAATTTCAAATATGCGCCTAGTGCTTTTAAACGCAACGCCACGTATACCGAAGATGGTAAAATCGTGCCTATCTCGTCACTTCCTGATGATTTCTACTCAACCAACTACTTTACAGACAAATTATTAGGCTATTTAAAAAGCAATCAGAACTCTGGAAAACCATTCTTTGCTTATGCTGCATATACCGCACCGCACTGGCCTATTCAAGCGCCCGTTGAATATCGTAATAAATATAAAGGCGTATATGATGTGGGTTATGATGTGATCCGTGAAAACCGCATCGCACAGCAAAAAAAATTAGGCATTATTCCTGCCGATTTCATACCCGCTGTACCTTTAGACACTCAAAACACGCCACAACAATATGGCAAATGGAACGAACTCAACACCAGTCAAAAAGCATTAGAGGCGCGTAGAATGGAAGTCTATGCAGGTATGGTAGAAAATTTAGATGATAATATCGGTCGAGTGATTCAATATTTAAAAAGCACAGGACAATATGAAAATACTTTAATTTTCTTTGTTTCTGACAATGGTGCTGAAGGTTTTATCCGTAGCCCTTATGGATCTGAATCCGGTTTTGACAACTCACTCGCCAATGTCGGTACTGAAACCTCTTACCACTTTATTGGACCACGCTGGGCTGAAGTGAGTGCAGCACCTTTTCACTTATGGAAAGACACAGCAGCCGAGGGTGCAACCACTGCCCCTGCGATTGTTAAATATCCACATCAAACGCAGGCAAAGGCAATCCACCCAAGCTTTGCTTCAGTACTCGATGTATTTCCAACCATACTCGACTATGCCAACATTGCTGTTCCACATGGAGAATATATAGGTCGTGTGATCAATACGCCAAGTGGTTATTCTTGGAAAGCTGTATTAGAAAATTCAGCTCGAACTATACGTCCTGAAAATTTTCAATTTGCAGATGAATTGCATGGCAACAAATATGCCCGTTTGGGGGATTGGAAAATCGCATTCAATCAAAAAGTATCACCTCATTCTGGTTCTTGGGAACTCTTCAACCTCAAGAATGATCGTGGTGAAACTCAAAATCTAGCCAAAGAAAATCCTGAAAAAGTCAGAGAAATTATTCAGGTCTATCAAGACTATGTGAAGAAAAATGGTGTTCAGGAATATACGCCTTAATGCAATATTCATCCCCCAAAGTCCTCAGCTTCATCGTTTGCAGTCTGCTCACAGCAGGCTGCAACCATGTCACTGATCCAAATAAAAGTATAAAAAATGACACGCAAAGCAAGAACAGCATTGAAAAAGAGATTCAACTGGGCAGCTTAGCGAACTGTCAACATTATTCAGGCTTACCCGAAAAATGGCTTAATGTAAAAACGGCTGGTATGGTTCAACTCCCTTCTGGCTCTTTTAACTTAGGTTCCGATATTGCTTATCCTGACGAGATCAACTTTGGGCAAAAACAAAGATCAGTCAAGGGTTTCTGGATAGATCGAACTGAAGTGACCGTGGCTCAATTTCAAAGTTTTATCGATGCTACAAAGTATGTCACAGATGCAGAGAAGCAAAATCAAGCTGCTGTTTTCAGTCCAAACTCAGCTTCACCACATCAATGGTGGCAGCTCAAATCTGGATATACATGGCGTTATCCGAATGGACCCAAAACACCTCCCGCACAAAGCAACGAGCCTGTCCGTTTTGTGACTAAAAATGATGCCGAGCATTATGCGCTTTGGTTAGGGCGTGATTTAGCCTCAGAAATAGAATGGGAATATGCAGCCAAAGCTGGCGATTCTCAAGATACTCCTTTACATCAAGCACCTTTAGATCATCAGCACCGTCCACTCGCAAACTACTGGCAAGGTGAATTTCCATTTAAGAATACCAAACAAGATCAATTTGAAAGTGTTGCGCCTGTTGGATGTTTCCCGCCCAATGTATTTGGTTTATACGATCAAATTGGAAATGTTTGGGAATGGACCAGTTCAATTTATCAAGGCGCACATGATCAACATATGGGGAATTATCAATCCTTACGACAACAGCAAAACAAGCCTCAAAATTTTGTGATTAAAGGCGGCTCTTATTTATGCGCAAATGATTACTGTGCCCGTTATAGAAGTAGTAGCCGACATCCACAAGAATTAGATTTAGCCACCAGCCACGTAGGATTCCGTACCGTTTTGAGACCATAAACCATTATTCTCAATGCAATTTGAGAAAAATTGAGAACTGGCTATGCATTTTCATTGTTGCAGGAACCTACAATTCTGGTAGTAAATGTCAGCACAAATCTGAACTTGGCATCGATAATGTATACATCTATATATTAATGATGATCAATCTTGAGAGTTTTTGCATGTCTAATCATTTAGAGGGTCTTCAATTTCCCAGTCTTCCTCATACGCATAAGCCAAGTAGCTCTAAAACAGGACAAGCTATTTTGGCTGAGGCCTTGTCTACCGTAAATCATCAAGCATCCTTGAACGTACTTCATGAAAAAAATTGGCGGAAAAACTATCCTGTTCATTTTAAAGCCTTGGTTGAAAATGGTATCGCCAATCCTGAACACGCGATTGCGATCGCTCAACATGGTTTGGATAAAGCACACCAAACCTTTGAGTTTTATCGCAACGATAAGAAATATGCATTGAAAGACATGATGGATTTGCCATTAACGCCATTACATAGTGTGAAGTTAAAAGGAGAAAGTGAAGCAGCTCCAGAGTGGTATGTTCCTTATAAAGGTCAACGTCTGCAAGGTCAGGCTTTAGTTGAGCAAATCCAAAGCTGGCTAGATAACGGAATTATTGAAGCGAGTCATGCAGATGCGTTAAAAACTGTGATTGCGCACCCTGAATGGTTTGATCTTTCAGACCGTACTATGGTGTTATTTGGTGCAGGCTCTGAAGCGGGACCATTAACATGGTTAGCCAAATGGAAAGCCAATATCATTGCGCTCGATCTGCCAAATCCAAATGTTTGGGATAAAATATTAACCACAATTAAAAATGGCAATGCAACACTCATTGCACCATCACTGGAAAAAATTGACAATAGTCTTGCTTCAACACATTTAAAAGAAAAATTAGGTGCCAATTTACTTACGCAAACACCTGAAATTGCACAGTGGTTAATGAAGCAAAATCATGCGCTCGATCTCGCTGCAATCGCCTATTTAGATGGTGAAAAACACGTGCGAGTATCTATGGCGATGGACAGTATTATGCAATATGTCAGTCAGCATAAACCTGACTCAAGCCTGATGTATATGTGTACGCCAACGGATGTATATGCTGTTCCATTCGAAGTGATCGAGGCTTCTGAAGAAAATTTCAAAGCGCGTTCTCGTTCTGAAAAATTAATCAGTCAAAGCATCGAAGCAATCAGTCTAAAGTATTTTTTCCGAAAGAATTTACATTGCCCAGTCCCTTCTCAGGAAGGAAAACCTTATGGTATTGCAGATTGTTTAGTGGTCGAGCAAGGCCCAAACTATGCCTTGGCTAAGCGTATACAGCAGTGGCGTGCAACGTTGGCACGTCATCAAGGACAGCATGTAAGTATCAATATCGCGCCATCGACCACCACACGTTCAGTCACAAAAAATCCATTATTGAAAGCCGCATTTAATGGTGCGAGTTTGTTTGGTGTTGAAGCATTTGAACCTGAAACCACCAATGCGATCATGGCTGCGCTATGGATTCACGACCTGCGTAATCCTGAGTCGATTGCCAATCCAGAACGTGTTATGGACCATCCTTTAGAGTTGATGATGGAAGGAGCAAATCATGGCGGATTATGGCGTGTGGCTTATCTTGCGCGCACTGCACTTCCCTTTGCTGCCTTATACGGTTTTGCAGAAGAAAAATTGCCCCTAAAGAAAATTTTGAGTTTAATTAAGAAATCATGATCCTTGTTAATGCCTCTATTATCTAAGCCATATAAAGATCGAGATCATGCTTAATTAGAGTCAATTAACTCAAAATTCAAAACAAAAAAAACGCTGCAATTGCAGCGTTTTTTTAATTCACCATGCGCTTAAAATACTTTTAAGAACAACCAGAATAAACCACCTGATAAACAGATCGTTGCTGGTAAGGTGAAGATCCATGCAGATAGAATCGTACGAACCATCTGGAAATTCAAACCAGATTTATTGGCAACCATCGTACCTGCAACAGCACTGTTCAATACATGCGTCGTCGACACTGGCATACCAAAACCATCAGCAGCAGCAATCGTCGTCATTGCAACGAGTTCCGCAGACATCCCTTGACCATAAGTCATGTGTTGCTTACCAATACGCTCACCTACAGTCACAACAATACGTTTCCAACCCACCATTGTTCCTAGACCCAGTGCAAGTGCTACAGCAACTTTTACCCAAGTTGGAATATATTGAAGAAATGAATCCATATTATCGCGGTAGTCATCGACCACTTTTTCTTGTGCAACTGTCATCGCAGGTAAAGCTTCAGCTTTATCCAAACGCTTAAACGCAGTTGAACTTAAATACATATCATTACGTAAAGAAGAGACTTCAACTTCTGGAATATTTTTCAATGAACCATGAACACTTACACGATCACCCAAGTGATCTGTCATGCTCGCCAATGCAGGCACGACAGCAGGCGTAATTTCTTTGGTTTGAATATACTGTGTCAATACTTCACGTGCTTCAGCATCCGGAATATCAGCATGATTCGGATAAATAACACTCGCCGTTTGAGCTGATAATTGCTCAAAAGACTGAAGATGTTTCTCGTCTAGATTCTTATTTAAAGAATAAGCCAAAGGCACACAACCAATCAGAATAAGCATAATTAAGCCCATTCCTTTTTGACCATCATTTGAACCATGCGCAAAACTTACACCTGTACAGGTGAAAATCAAAATTGCACGAATCAATGGCGGTGGTGGTTTATTCCCTTCAGGTGGCTGAAACAGCTCAACTTGTTTCTTGAAGATTTTTTTCACCAACAAGAACAATACAGCTGCAAAAGCAAAACCGATCAATGGCGAGAATAATAATGCTTTACCTACTTTTAAAACCTGCTCCATATCAACACCACTCGCACCGCTTCCAGCGTTAAGAATGTAGTTCATGATGCCCACACCTAAAATCGAACCGATTAAAGTATGCGAACTTGAAGCAGGAATACCAAAGAACCAAGTCCCTAAGTTCCACGTAATCGCAGCGATCAGCATAGCAAATACCATGGCAAAACCAGCGCCTGAACCGACATTCATAATCAATTCAACAGGGAGTAATGCGATAATGCCGTAAGCGACTGCACCACTTGCGACCATTACCCCTAAGAAATTACAAAAGCCACACCACATCACCGCCACGGGTGCGGATAAGGCATTGGTATAAATTACGGTTGCAACGGCATTGGCTGTGTCATGGAAACCATTTACAAACTCGAAACCCAATGCTAGGAATAATGCTGTCGCCAGCAAAACCACTGCATACAAACTTAATGATGGAACAAGAGATAAATCAGCCACCAATTGGAAGCCAATATAAATGAGTGTGGAAATAATCAGTGTTAAAAACACCGGCATAAAAAATTTCGGTGTCGGCACATGAACGTTAGTCGACGAGACTTGCGCCGAATGTAGTTCTGAATCTGGAGATGGGTTAGAATTCATGCAAGCAGGCAAAGAGGATAAGAATATCCCCTTATTGTTTAGTTTAATTATTACAATTATATGACAAGACGCTGCCATACAAAGCATCTATTTGAGGCTTTATTTTGATTTTCTGATCAAAAGACCAATTTTTTTTTAGTTTTAGCTAATATAATTCAATTACTTAATAAATTATCCTTTTTTAAAATTTAGAAAACTCGCTGAACAATATAAATGAAATAATTCTGTAACATTTCTCAAATATTTCATCACAAATTCTAATGAAATTATTTTGCTCGAAAAATATGACAAAGTTATGAATAAAAACATAAATTTAATTTGAATATTTCAAATTTCATAAAAATGGCGATTAAACACGCTAAATAGCATGAGTTATGCCCATGAAGATGTTTATTTGCGCTGCATGCTGCGCAATATCTGTTAAAATAACGCACCTTTATTAAGCTAAATATTTAGAGAGAGTCATTGATGTCTACCCTCGCTACATTAAAAGCACTTCTTGCTCAACGTATTCTGATCATCGATGGTGCGATGGGCACGATGATCCAGCGACACAAATTAGAAGAAGCTGATTATCGTGGAGAACGTTTCGCAGACTGGGCATCAGATCTAAAAGGCAACAATGACTTATTGGTACTTAGCCAACCCCAAATTATTCAAGGCATTCACGAAGCTTATTTAGAAGCGGGTGCGGACATTATTGAAACCAACAGCTTTAACGGCACACGCGTTTCGATGTCTGATTACCATATGGAAGATTTGGTTCCTGAAATCAACCGTGAAGCAGCACGTATTGCAAAAGCGGCATGTTTGAAATATTCAACGCCAGAGAAACCTCGTTTTGTGGCAGGTGTACTTGGACCGACTTCGCGTACCTGTTCTATTTCACCGAATGTGAATGATCCTGCATTTCGTAACATTCACTTTGATGAACTCAAAGTCAATTATATTGAAGCTGCGCATGCCTTAATTGAAGGTGGTGTAGATATTCTGCTGATTGAAACTGTATTTGATACCTTGAACTGTAAAGCCGCGATTTTTGCGGTCAAAGAAGTCTTCAAAGAAATTGGCTATGAATTGCCATTGATGATTTCAGGCACGATTACCGATGCTTCTGGTCGTACATTGACTGGGCAAACGCCTGAAGCATTTTGGAACTCTGTGCGCCACGGCGATTTATTGTCGATTGGTTTTAACTGTGCCTTGGGTGCAGATGCCATGCGTCCACACGTCAAAACCATTTCTGATGTTGCAGATACTTTTGTTTCTGCTCACCCCAATGCGGGTTTACCGAATGCATTCGGTGGTTATGATGAAACACCAGAAGAAACAGCTGCCTTCATTAAAGAGTTTGCAGAAAGCGGCTTGATTAATATTACTGGTGGCTGCTGTGGTACAACACCGGATCATATCCGTGCGATCTACAATGCGATTAAAGATATTCCACCACGCCAAGTCCCTGAAATTGCGCCTGCGTGTCGTCTATCAGGCTTAGAACCATTTAACATTACTAAAGATTCACTCTTTGTAAACGTCGGCGAACGAACCAACGTCACAGGTTCTAAAAAATTCCTACGTTTAATTAAAGAAGAAAACTTCACTGAAGCCTTAGACGTTGCACGTCATCAGGTTGAAGGCGGTGCACAAATCATCGATATCAATATGGATGAAGGCATGCTGGATTCTCAAGGTGCGATGGTTAAGTTTTTAAACTTAATCGCATCTGAGCCTGACATTTCTCGTGTTCCGATTATGCTGGATTCTTCAAAATGGGAAATTATTGAAGCTGGTTTAAAATGCGTTCAAGGTAAGGCCGTTGTTAACTCGATTTCATTGAAAGAAGGTTATGACGAATTTGTAGAGCGCGCACGTCTATGTCGTCAATACGGTGCTGCTGTTATTGTTATGGCATTTGATGAGGATGGTCAGGCAGATACGGCTGCACGTAAGAAAGAAATCTGTAAGCGTTCATATGACGTTTTAGTCAATGAAATTGGCTTCCCTTCTGAAGATATTATTTTTGACCCGAACGTATTCGCGATTGCGACAGGGATTGAAGAACATAATAACTACGCTGTTGATTTTATTGAAGCAACAGGTTGGATTAAACAAAACCTACCGAATGCCATGATTTCTGGTGGTATCTCAAACGTATCCTTCTCTTTCCGTGGCAATGAACCTGTTCGTGAAGCGATTCATGCGGTGTTCTTGTACTATGCGATTCAACAAGGTTTGACGATGGGTATCGTTAACGCAGGTCAGCTTGCGATTTATGACGATATTCCAAAAAACTTGAAAGATGCAGTTGAAGATGTGGTTCGCAACCAGAACCAAGGTGAGTCATTGCAAGATGCCACTGAAAGATTGCTTGAAGTTGCAGAAGAATATCGTGGTAAGGCCGGTGCTCAACGTGAAGCTGAAAACTTAGAATGGCGTGAGCAAAGCGTTGAAAAACGTCTTGAGTATGCGTTGGTCAAAGGGATCACCACTTATATTGATGTCGATACTGAAGAAGCACGTTTACAATCAACCCGTCCTCTGGATGTGATTGAAGGCCCGCTCATGCAAGGCATGAACGTGGTTGGTGACCTGTTCGGTTCGGGTAAAATGTTCTTACCGCAAGTGGTGAAATCTGCACGCGTGATGAAACAAGCTGTAGCTTGGTTGAACCCGTACATTGAAGCAGAGAAAACTCAAGCACAAGCTAAAGGTAAAATCTTACTTGCGACCGTAAAAGGCGATGTACACGATATTGGTAAAAATATTGTTGGTGTAGTTTTAGGTTGTAATGGCTATGACATTGTTGACCTTGGCGTGATGGTGCCGTGTGAGAAAATTCTACAAACTGCGATTGATGAAAAAGTTGATATCATTGGTTTGTCGGGCTTAATCACACCATCACTCGATGAAATGGTATTTGTTGCTAAAGAAATGCAACGTAAAGGCTTTAAAATTCCATTGATGATTGGTGGTGCGACGACGTCTAAAGCACATACAGCAGTAAAAATTTCACCGCAATATCATAATGACGGTGTGCTTTATACTGCCGATGCCTCACGTGCCGTGGGTGTTGCAACGCAATTGCTTTCTGCTGAAATGAAGCCAAAACTATTGGCAGACTATGCAGCGGATTATGAAAAAATTCGTATTCGCTTAGCCAACAAACAACCGAAAGCAGCGAAGTTGTCATATGCTGAATCTGTTGAAAATGGTTTTAAAATCGATTTCACTCAAAATGCACCAATCAAACCGAATTTCATAGGCTCGCAAACTTTTACAAACTACCCGCTTGAAACCTTGGTTGAATATTTTGACTGGACACCATTCTTCATCTCTTGGAGCTTGGCAGGTAAATATCCAAAAATCTTACAAGATGACGTGGTCGGTGAAGCAGCAAGAGATTTGTTTGAACAAGCACAAATCATGTTGAAAGACATTATTGAAAATAAACGTTATGACGCACGTGCTACGTTTAGCCTATACCCTGCAAACCGTACTGGTGCAGATACTGTTTCTGTCTCAGATGAAGCGGGGCAAGTGACGCATACATTTGAACATTTGCGTCAGCAGTCTGACAAAGTGACGGGTAAATCCAACTACTCATTGGCTGACTTTGTAGCGCCTCAAGACGTTGCACAGGATTATTTGGGTGGCTTTACTGTTTCGATCTTTGGTGCAGAAGAGTTGTCTCACGAATATAAAGCCAAGGGTGATGATTACTCCGCAATTATGGCGCAAGCATTGGGTGACCGTTTTGCTGAAGCGTTGGCTGAGCATTTACACGAGCGTATTCGTAAAGAGTTCTGGGGTTATCAAGCCAATGAGTCTTTAAGCAATGAAGAATTGATTAAAGAGAAATATGTCGGGATTCGTCCTGCACCGGGCTACCCTGCTTGTCCTGAGCATTCAGAAAAAGTGGCATTGTTTGATTGGCTCGGTACGACTGAGAAAATGGGCACATACCTCACTTCTAGTTTTGCTATGTGGCCGCCTTCTTCTGTCAGTGGTTTCTATTATGCAAATCCTGAAACTGAATACTTTAATGTAGGTAAAATCTCTGGCGATCAGTTGGAAGATTATGCGAAGCGTAAAGGTTGGACTTTGGATGAGGCGAAGCGTTGGTTAGCGCCGAATTTGGATGATTCTATTGTTTAAATCCCCCTAGCCCCCTTTATTAAAGGGGGGAAGAATCTATTCCTATTGAATAAAAAAATCCCCTCGAGAGTGGGGATTTTTTATATAATATTAATTACTTCAATATTCAAAAAAATCTAAATGGAAAATAACGAACTTCACAACATACTTGATGACTATCTTCACAAGATTGTGGCTTTAAATGAAATTATTCCCTCTCAGATTCATTCTGTAATTGAAAATTTTATAAGTACAAATAAAAAATTCAATCAACAACTTGAAGAATGTGGACAACCTTTTACAGATGAAAATGGAGATGCCGGATTTAAGATTAGTTTCAAACATGCTCGTTCAATACATCGGTTAAGTACTAAAAGAAAACAATCTCAACTTGCACTAGAGATATTACCAAAATCTTTTTTGGTTACTTTTGTTTCAGAATATGACTCATTTTTAGGACAACTAAATAAATATATACTGAAACAAAAACCAGAATTACTTAAAGCCGATCAAAAGACAATAACATTTGAAGAGTTAAGCACATTAAATAGTATTGAAGAAGCTCGCGATAAAATTATCAGTCATGAAATTGAAAATCTATTAAGAGATAGTCATTCTAAACAGTTTGATTGGATGGAAAATAAATATAACCTACCGTTAAAAACTGGTTTAAAATCATGGCCACAATTTATAGAATTAACAGAAAGAAGAAATCTTTTTGTACACTGCAACGGTATAATTTCCGAGCAATATATTAAAAAATGTCGTGATGCTAAATTTGATTTAGATAAAGAATCTGAGGCAGGTAAAAAACTTCGCGCAGATAAAAAATATATAAATATTGTTTATAGAACACTTTATGAAATCCCAGTGAAATTAACTCAAGTTTTATGGAGAAAACAATTTCCTAAAGATTTAGAAAAGGCAGATGACAGTTTAAGTAATTTAACTTATGAGTTATTAGTTAATGAAGAATATGAATTAGCATCCATATTATTAGACTTTGCCTGTGATGTATTAAAAAAATGGAGTTCTGAAAGTCAAAGGCTAGTTTTTGTAATAAATAAATCTATATCGTATAAATTCAGTAATAGAAATTTTAATCAAATACTTGATGCTGAAGATTGGTCTGCATGTAAAGACTCTTATCAGTTATGTGCAGCAGTATTAAGAGAGGAATTTGATCTAGCAAAAAGATATATGATTAAAACGGCTTTGTTGCATAAAGATTTTAAAGACTGATCTTTCCTAAGCTGCACAAATTTAAGTGACAACTTGGGTGTGAGGGCGACCTAATTCTGTAAATTTATTTAACACGGCTATACGTGCATGGATTTCATTG
>JAHLFF010000115.1 GCA_018883945.1 Candidatus Acinetobacter avistercoris | reverse complement strand
TCTTTAGTCAATGGAGCTGCGTGGCTCATTGCGGTTGCTGCTGCAACCATTACAACTAATAAAGAACGCTTAAACATCGTCTTCTCTCTCAAAATTAAGTACCTTTCCTGCCTAAAGCACTCTACGGAAAGCGTAATAATTGAGCAAACGGATAATAGTTATAATATTGATCGTTTTATTAGATAAATGAATTAATTTATTTTTTAATTACAACGATTTAACACTATCAATCTCTCACCCATTACTGAGATTAATTTCTCTTTGCTACAATCCTCTGCATTATTTGCAACACTTGATGGATTTTATACATGCGCGCATTATTACAACGCGTTCTCGAAGCAAAAGTCGTCGTTGATCAAAACATTACTGGCGAGATAGAGCATGGCATTTTAGTATTTTTAGGTTTAGCCAAAGGCGATGATTTTGAAAAGGGTAAAAAGCTCATTAATAAGATTCTAAAATATCGTTTTTTTGATGATGAGCAAGGCAAGATGGGCTGGAATGTTGCACAAGCTGATGGTGGACTGCTGTTAGTATCGCAGTTCACGCTTATGGCGCAAACCCACAAAGGTTTAAGACCTGATTTCGGTCCCGCAATGCCTCCGAGTGAAGCCAAAGTTCTATATGAAGCCTTGGTTGAATATGCAAAGACTCAATTTGATCATGTTCAAACGGGTATTTTTGCTGCCGATATGAAAATTTATTTGGTGAATGACGGACCTGTCACCTTTAACTTAGAAGTTGAATAATTAAATGCTTATTAAAAAAGCCCTCAATTTGAGGGCTTTTCAACAAACATAATGATGCATAAAAAATAATGATTTATCAAAAAAATTACTTACCTGTTTTATCTTTTAAAAATTGACGAGCAATTTTGAATTTTTCTTTAACCGATTTAGGCACTTTCGGTGGAATTAAACGTGCCACTTGGTTAAACCACACCAACAAACTGAAATCACCTTCCATTTTAATCGTGCCATTTTGCATGCCAGTCATAAACGCAGTTGGATCACCTTTCATTAAAGTTTTAACACCTTGCTCACTGTCTGCAAACTGTAAAACGAAGTCAGCCTTTTCTGCATCTCCAGACACAGTATCGATTTGACCATTATTCACCAATATTTGACGTGCCACACCCAAATCTGTACCAATTTGGATACGGAATTGACGGTCATGAATCAACTCAATAAATTTAGGACTGGTACGAGCAAGTTGCTTCATACGTAACGAAAGTCCCAAAATAAGTAAATCGAGTGGATCCGTACTCGCATCTACAATTGGTAATTTAACCACTGGAATTGAAGAAAGTTTCATGACATTTAAGCCTTTGGTGTTATTTTCGAAGAGATTAGATTTATCCTACCATACCTTATTGTAAATATAATCAGCGCTTGTTTAACAAAATTATAGACAAAAAAAAGGTATATCATTTTGATACACCTTTGAATAAAAAATAAATATAAAACATTAAAAAACGGGTTTTCTACGGTCTAACTTAAATTCTCAATCTAGATTAGTCATCTTCATAAACAGGCGTATGTTCAATATACTGACGGTTTTCCAACGCTTTTTGGGCACGATTATCTTCGAGTAATAAAAAGCCTGTAAGTGCTATCATCGCTAAACTGATCGCAGTTAAATAGCTAAATGCTAAGGACATTTCAAATACATTCTGCACACTAAAACGAATCGTTTCCAATAGCCCCCAGAAAATCATTCCTGCAAACATGAATCCTAACCAATGACGGTAAGGGGAAAAGAAAACAGTTGCTAACGCTACAGCGATCAGAAAAAATCCAAGTATCGTTGCAAAAGTAGCTGTAACCATAAAAACCTCCGTCAAAATATGCAAGTTTCAGTTGCTGTTCAATGCTGTACTAGAACAGCTGCACGACAACAAATGTAAAGCTCAAATTATTTTCAGTGATCTTATTCTGAGCCTCTGCATGCATTATGGTGAGTTTTTTTTAGAAAAAAAGACCTGTTGCTTTTGTAAACGACACACCTTGTCGCAACATTCTTTTGTCATTACATTTTTTATCCGCATTATTTCTAATGGAAACGAGTCCTCATCAATCTTGCCGTGTCATTACAAAAAAATACCTTATATTTTTTTGTTAAAATCATCTTTTTTTCGATCTTCAGCATCGTTTTTTTTGCTTTTTAAAACACGCTTTAGAATTGATTCTTTATTCATCATTGAATATTAAAAAAGCGACCAATGGATCGCTTTTTTTCACATATTTGAAATATTTATGCTCGATTTAAATCTTTGTCATGCACGCCTAAAAGATAAAGCACACCATCTAAGCCCACACTTGAAATTGCTTGATTGGCATTTTGACGAACTAATGGTTTAGCACGGAAAGCAACTCCGAGACCTGCTATTGACAACATCGGTAAATCATTTGCTCCATCACCAACTGCGATCACCTGCTCCAAAGATATTCCCATCTGATCGGCAAGTTCGCGCAGTAATAATGCTTTACGCGCGCCATCGACAATATGACCTTTTACTTCACCCGTCACGAAGCCATCTTTAACATCCAAAATATTGGCATGTACTTCATCAATCGAGAGTTTTTCTTTTAAATATTCAGCAAAATATTGAAAGCCCCCTGACAAAATAGCAGTCCGATAGCCTAATGATTTCAATGTCGAAATAAGACGTTCTGCGCCTTCTGTCACTGTTAAACGTTCAGCAATTTTTGGAAGTACTGCAGCATCTAGACCTTTCAGTAATGCCACACGTGCGCGGAAACTTTGCTGAAAGTCTAACTCGCCCTGCATCGCGCGCTCTGTGATTTCAGCAACTTGTGCGCCAACGCCCGCTTCAATTGCCAACTCATCAATCACTTCTTGTTCAATCAAAGTTGAATCCATATCGAAGCAAACTAAACGACGATTACGGCGGTATGCATTGTCTTCTTGAACAGCAACATCGACATTAAGTTCGCTCGATAAGCGTAAACATGCTGCGCGCATCGCTGCAGCATCAAGCATCTGCCCTTTTAAGCCAAACTCAACACAAGCTCGCTTTGGACCAACACTCAAATCATCCAAATCTGGACGACCAGAAAGACGCGTCACAGTTTCAATATTAAAACCTTGATTTGAAACAATATGAGTTACTGCCTGCAAATGTGCAGGTGTTAACTCTGGTGCCAATGCGGTCACGATATATCGTGTCCGGCCACCCTCAGTTACCCATTGATCATAATCTGTGGTCGTGATCGGTTTAAAACGAACTGTGAGACCGATATCATGTGCTAAAATAAGGATATCTTTCATTGCTAAAGCCGTTGCTGTTTGGTCATCTGACGAAACAACAATCCCTAGCGTTAATTGGTTATGGATCACGGCCTGTCCAACATCTAAAATTTGCAAAGAATGTACGGACAAAACCTGCATTAATCGTGTAAATTGATTAGGTTGATCAGGTCCTAAGAATGATATAAGAATGATTTCGCGCATGAATTGACTCTGGGTTGAGCTACAACTATTGCTAGAATCATAATCGAATTTTAATATAAATGCCTTGGAAGTTTACGTTGAATGCGCCTAGACAAGGGCTATTTGCTAGCCTATTAATCGTTAGTTTTGCCTTACATACTTTTTTAGTGGTAATTGCAACGACTCACCAGCTCAATGAAAATAGAGCGAGTCAAGGTCTACTTATGACCAGTCAATTGGTCGCGGACAGTCTGACTGAGCTGGAACCTGCAAATACTGTTTCATTGGCACTGCTTGCGAATCGTTATGCAACCAACCCAAGTGTTGCGTATATTCGTATCTTAAATTCGGGTCAGCAAGTGTTGGCTACTGCGGGTATGGCGAAAACACGTCAGGGCGAAGTTTTTGTTCGTGATGCACTGCAAAATGAAAAGAAAGTCGGCAGTATTGAGATCACTTTAGTTAAACCAAGTATTGGTGAAATTTTACGTACACAATGGCTAGCGATCTTAGTGTCTCTGATTATTCATAGTTTATTGTGGCTGGCTTATCGTGCCATTGCTCGTCCAACGCGTAGTGAGTACTTGGCCCGCTTAAACAATGAATCACGTTTAAAGCATGAGATTATTCTACTGACTGAAGCCTTAGAACTTGAAAAAACCAATAATAAAATGGCTGCTCATCAAGCTACAGGCAACGCACAGCCTGTGACTGAAAAGAAAGCAACTCAAGTTAAGGTATTAGATAAAGACGCTTTGGCTTTGAATATTCAGTTTTATGATCCTAAACAGTTGATCAATACCGTTAATCACTCAGTATCTCTGCCTTATTTTAATTTGTGTCAAATTTTCTTAAACAAAAGTATTGAACTTTGTGCAAAACATTATCAACTCAGTCAAGACGATTTTGTGATGAATCGAGAGTTCGATCAACAAGGTGCTGTGCTGAGCATGTCAGGTCTACAAAATAATGCTGCGCACTGTTTGTTAATGATTGGTTCTGTATTTCAATTATTGTCAGAGGTTCTGTACAAACGCTACCGTGAAGATAAACGCTTTGTATTGCAAACGCGATGTTCTGTGGCTTCACCTGTCGAATCGATGCAACTCGATGCCATTCAAGCTTCTGAACGTTTGACCCATCATTTAATTGCCAAAGAAATGGCACTTTATTTTAGTAATGATCAACTCAAACATCTCGGTGAATGTTATCAACTTGTTCCAATGCCTAATCCGACCAGTGTTCTCACCCGTCATGCCTTTATGATGAATGGTATGAATGAAGAGTGTGCTGAACTGGCACAGCGAATTCGTACTGAAATTTTGAAAGGTAAAAATTCACAAGCATCAAGTGCGCCTGAACCGACTTCTTAATTAGATTTTATTCACATAACTAAACCAGATTTCATGCTAAATGAGATCTGGTTTTTTTCTGCTCGTTGCTTTTTTAGTAATTTTAAAGCCACAAACGTCTATTCTTTATACAATACAAGCCTGTTTTCGCTGTTCTCATGCTTTTCTCTCTTTTCAATCGATGAGGAAGATGTGTATAACAGTGTAGGTAAAGGGGATGTGATAAGCATAGGCAAAATGCGCAAAAAAGCGTTAGACTATGTCACAAAGATTTTATTCAAATGTCAAAATGACGTAACAAAAAGGTGAAGGTTGATGTCGCTCAATACTGTTGAAGAACTTGTAGCAGATATCCGTGCAGGTAAAATGGTCATCCTTATGGATGACGAAGATCGTGAAAATGAAGGGGATTTAGTTCTCGCAGCCACGCATGTTCGTCCTGAAGACATCAACTTTATGATCACCCATGCGCGTGGTTTAGTCTGCTTAACGCTCAGTAAAGAGCGTTGCCAACAATTGAATCTTCCATTAATGGTCGATGCCAATGGTGCGCAACACGGCACAAACTTTACCCTGTCTATTGAAGCTGCAAACGGTATTTCAACAGGTATTTCGCCTGCTGAACGTGCGCTTACGATTCAGACTGCTGTCGCTGCACATGCTAAGCCAGCCGATATTGTACAACCTGGGCATATTTTCCCGCTTATGGCTCAACCAGGGGGTGTTTTACACCGCGCTGGTCATACTGAAGCTGGTTGTGATTTATCGCGTCTTGCAGGTCTAGAACCCGCATCCGTCATTTGTGAAATCATTAATGAAGACGGCAGCATGGCGCGTCGCGCAGATTTAGAAATTTTTGCTGAAAAGCATGGTCTTAAAATGGGGACCATTGCTGACCTAATTCATTATCGAATGACCAATGAACAAACGGTTGAACGTATTGATCAACAAACCATCGACACAGAATATGGTGTTTTTGATTTATATCGTTATCGTGAATTAGGTAATCCAGATATTCATTTGGCCTTGGTAAAAGGTCAACCGAAAGAAGGCATCACCACGGTTCGTGTTCATGGTTTCAGTCCAGCACGCGATTTACTTAAAATTAATAAGCAAGGTGGTGAAGCTGCTTGGAATCTAGACAAAGCACTCAAAACGATTGCAAATAGCGACCGTGGTGTTTTGGTTTGGATTGGTCAACGTCATTTATCTGACCTCGGCCCTGCACTCGCGGCATTGACCACACCAAAACCGAGCAAGTCGAATGCTGCACTTTCTCAGCAATATCAAACGATTGGTGTTGGTGCACAGATTTTACGTGATCTTGGTGTTGAAAAAATGAAGCTGTTAAGCTCACCATTACGCTTTAATGCATTGTCTGGTTTCAATTTAGAAGTGGTGGAATATCTCACTGCTGATCAAAGTTCTGTAAAATAACTCTTATTAAATATCGAGGTTGCCATGGCGATTCGCCGTATTGAAGGTTTATTACATCTCGCGAGCGATGATCGTTACGCGATTTTAGTTGGTCGTTTTAACAGCTTTGTTGTAGAACATTTACTTGAAGGTGCAATTGATACGTTGCATCGTCATGGTGTATCCGACGATAATATCACTGTTGTTCATGCACCAGGCGCATGGGAGCTACCTGTAGTTGCTAAAAAATTAGCAGCTTCAGGCAAGTTCGATGCAGTTATCGCTCTAGGCGCAGTCATTCGTGGAAGCACTCCTCACTTTGACTTTGTTGCAGGCGAATGTGCCAAAGGCTTAGGTGTGGTTGGTTTAGATACTGGCTTACCGGTCATTAATGGTGTATTGACGACAGATAGTATTGAGCAAGCAATTGAACGCTCAGGTACAAAAGCAGGCAATAAAGGTGGTGAAGCTGCCCTTACTGCAATTGAAATGGTTAACTTGCTAAAGGCGATCTAAAGCATGTCGCAGACACTCCAAGCTACTTATGCAGCTAAACGCAAAGCACGTCGTTTTGCTGTACAAGGGATTTATGAATGGCAAATGAGCCACAACCCAATGCATGAAATTGAGGCGCGTACCCGTGTCGAAAATGCCATGCACAAAGTGGATCTAGGCTATTATCATGAATTGCTCACGCAAGTGATTGCAAGTCATGAAGCATTGGATGCGTTATTAATACCAGTTCTTGATCGCGAGATCAGTGCACTGGATGGTGTTGAACTTGCAACTTTGCGTTTAGGCGCATACGAATTGAAAGAACATCTTGAAATTCCGTATCGAGTTGTATTGGACGAAGCTATTGAGTTAGCAAAACACTTTGGCGGTGCAGACAGTCATAAATACATCAATGGTGTATTAGATCGTTTGGCACAAAGCCTACGTGAAGCAGAAAAGCAACAAGCGAAGTAAGTTGCGAATATGGCTGAGTTTTCTATTATCGATTCCTATTTCAATCGACCGAGTTTAGCTTCAGTCGATCTAGGTGTCGGTGATGACTCAGCCCTGCTCACCCCTCCTCCCCATCAACAATTGGTCATCTGTGCAGACACGCTCGTCGCAGGACGACATTTTCCTCTAGACACCGCTCCCCATGCCATTGGTTGGAAATCTGTTGCTGTCAATCTTTCCGATATTGCTGCTATGGGTGCAAAACCGCAGAGTATTTTATTGGCATTGAGCCTACCCCAAATTGATCATGACTGGCTCAAAGCGTTTAGTCAGGGTTTATATGATTGTTGCGATCAATTTGGGGTAAGTTTAATTGGTGGTGACACCACCCAAAGTCCTCATCTTACGCTTTCAGTTACCGCTTTAGGTTGGATTGAACAGGGTAAAGCCATTCCTCGCTCCGGCGCTCAAGTCGGTGACTTGGTGGTGGTAAGTGGCACAGTGGGCGATGCAGCCTACGCACTCCAACACTTAGGTCATGCTTTACAAAGTCGTTTGGATTATCCAACACCTCGCTGTGAGCTGGGACAATCGCTTCAAGGTCTCGCTTCAAGCATGATTGATATCTCGGACGGCTTAGCGCAAGATTTAGGACATATTTTAAAAGCCTCTCAAGTCGGTGCCACATTAGAACTTGAGCAACTGCCTTTAAGTGAATCTTTACAGCGTTTACAAGATCATGAGAAATGGCAATATGCTTTGGCTGGTGGCGATGACTATGAATTATGCTTTACAATAAGTCCTCAAAATTACGATATTTTAATGCAAAAAAAACCAATAACACCCATTACAATCATTGGCCAGATAACCCAAGGAACAGGGTTAATCTTTGAAAAAAATGGATTAAATCATTCGCTACAATTCGATGGATACCAGCACTTTGCCTAAACCGCCCATTAACTTCAAACAAATGACATGGTCTGAACGATGTATCGTTTTTTGTGGTGTTGGTTTTGGTTCAGGATTAATGCCTAAAGCACCTGGAACTTTTGGTTCTGCTTTTGCCCTGTTGTTTATTCCCCTGTTTATGTCACAAAGCTTCGCCATTAGCGTGATTATTATCTCAATTATGTCTTTGATTGGTATATATATTTGCGGTCGGACTGCTGATATCATGGGCGTCCATGATGATGGCAGAATCGTTTGGGATGAGTTTGCAGGACAATCGATTACTTTCCTCCCACTGCTTTATTTGGGAATCATCAATTGGGTCTGGATCTTGGTTGGTTTTGTTTTATTTCGTTTATTTGATATTTGGAAACCTTGGCCTATTCGGGTCATTGATCGCCGTATTGATGGCGGTTTTGGGATTATGTTCGACGATATCATCGCAGGCCTTTGGGCTGCGTTATGTATTATAATTTACTTGTATATAGATATGGCTTAAGCCAAGCTTTAAGGTGTTTTATGTCAACCACTGTTGTTATTCTTGCTGCGGGTAAAGGCACGCGCATGCGTTCCAAACGACCTAAGGTATTACAACCTTTAGCAGGACGACCTTTACTCGGACACGTGATTGAAACTGCTAAAAAAATCCAAGCAAAAAATATTATTACGATTTTTGGACACGGCGGTGATTTAGTTCAAGATCAATTTCAGCATGAAAATATTCAATGGGTTGAACAAAAAGAACAACTGGGTACAGGTCATGCTGTTAAAGTCACTTTAGACGTACTTCCTCAAGACGGTATTTCTCTGATTTTGTCGGGTGATGTGCCCTGCGTACAACACAGCACTTTACAGCGCCTCTTAGATGTTTCCACTCAAACAGGGATTGGCATCGTCACGCTAACCCTGCCAGATTCAACGGGATATGGTCGCATTGTTCGTGAAAACAATAAAATCCAAGCCATTGTTGAACATAAAGATGCCACAGATGAACAGCGTCAAATTAAAGAAATCAACACCGGTATTTATTGTGTTAGCAATGCCAAACTACATGAGTGGCTGCCAAAACTCAGCAATAACAATGCACAAGGTGAATATTACCTGACTGATATCGTCGCTATGGCTTTGGCTGATGGCATGGAAATCGCCTCAATTCAACCTGAAATGGCTTTTGAAGTTGAAGGTGTTAATGATCGTATTCAACTTGCAGCCTTAGAGCGTGAATTTCAAAATCACCAAGCTCAAGAATTAATGAAACAAGGCGTCCACTTGATTGATCCTGCACGTTTTGATTTACGTGGTCAGCTCACAGTGGGACAAGACGTCCGTATTGACATCAATGTCATCATCGAAGGTGATTGTCATTTTGGTGACAATGTTGAAATTGGTGCAGGTTGTATCATCAAAAATACCCGCATTGCCGCTGGAACCAAAGTACAAGCCTACAGCATTTTTGATCAAGCCATTATTGGCGAAGATGTCCAAATTGGTCCTTTTGCTCGCTTACGTCCAGGTGCCAAACTAGACAATGACGTACATATCGGTAATTTTGTAGAAGTGAAAAACACTACCATTGGCGTAGGCTCTAAAGCCAATCATTTCACGTACTTAGGCGATGCTGAAGTGGGTACAGGTGCCAATATTGGCGCTGGTACAATTACCTGCAATTACGATGGTGCAAACAAGCATAAAACCATTATTGGTGATCATGCTTTTATTGGCACCAATAATTCTTTAGTTGCGCCGATCAAAATTGGTTATGGTGCGACGACAGGTGCAGGTTCAGTGATTACCCATGATGTTGCAGACCATAGTCTTGCATTTGAACGTGCTAAACAAATTTCAAAAGAAAATTATCAACGTCCCCAAAAGACTAAGAAATAAGAGGAATCTAATATGTGCGGTATTGTCGGTGGCGTTGCTGAACGTAGTATTACCAATATTTTAATTGAAGGTTTGAAACGCCTTGAATATCGCGGCTATGACTCCGCGGGTCTGGCTTTGATCAATCAAGGTCAAGTACTTCGTGAACGTCGTGTGGGTAAAGTCATTAATCTTGAAGAAGCTGTCACTGAAGCTGATCTTGTGGGATCTTTGGGTATTGCACATACGCGTTGGGCTACACATGGTAAACCTACGGAAACCAATGCACATCCTCATCTTTCGGGTCATGTTGCAGTGGTACATAACGGGATTATTGAAAACCACCAAGAGCTTAAAGATGATCTTGAAGCTTTGGGTTATGTGTTTACCTCACAAACAGATACTGAAGTGGTCGCGCACCTTGTTCATGATGCATTAAAATCTGCGCCAAACTTATTAAAAGCCGTTGAACAAGTCGTTCCGCAGCTAAAGGGTGCTTTTGCTTTAGGTATTGTGCATACAGATTATCCTGATGAACTCATTACTGTCCGCGAAGGTTCACCTTTGGTGATTGGCGTGGGTATCGGTGAAAACTTTATCAGCTCTGATCAACTTGCACTCTTACCGATTACCAATCGTTTTATGTACCTTGAAGAAGGTGACATTGCACGATTAACCCGTGATTCGATTGAAGTATTTGTGAATGGTCAGTTGGTTGAACGCCCGATTAAAGAGCTTGATGCAACGATAAGTAACGCTTCAAAAGGCGAATATAAGCATTACATGCTCAAAGGAATTTATGAGCAGCCTGAAGCGATTCAGCAAACGATTTCTCAAGCGCTGAATGGAAATGCATTACGCGATGACTTTTTAGTAAGTGCAAATCAAAATTTTGAAAGCATTCAACAGGTACAAATTCTTGCCTGTGGTACCAGTTATCACGCTGGTATGATTGCAAAATACTGGTTTGAACAACTGATTGATTTACCTTGCCAAGTCGAAATTGCCAGCGAGTTCCGCTATCGCACGCCTGTTATTGTGAATAACACGCTTTATGTGTGTATTTCACAATCTGGTGAAACTGCAGACACTTTAGCAGCTTTGCGTGATACTCAAAAACGCGCGCTAGAAAAATCAATTCAAATTGCAACTTTAACGATTTGTAACGTTGCAACTTCATCGATGGTGCGTGAAACGAATCATAGTTTGTTAACGTTGGCTGGTCCTGAGATTGGCGTTGCATCAACGAAAGCATTCACCACTCAACTTGCTGCATTGATGTTATTGGTTTTAAAAATCGGTCAGGTGAAGAACACTATTTCTGAAACGAAAATTTCTGAAATTATTACAGGTTTATGGCATTTACCGAAAGTCATTTTAGATACCTTGCAGAAAGATAAAGACATTTTACGTTTATCTGAACTTTTCGTTGAAAAGCAACATTGTCTATTCTTGGGTCGTGGAACGGAGTTCCCTATCGCGCTTGAAGGCGCTTTGAAACTGAAAGAAATTTCATATATTCATGCCGAAGGTTATGCTGCGGGTGAACTCAAACATGGTCCATTGGCATTGGTCGATAACGACATGCCAGTGGTGATTCTTGCACCTAAAGATGACATGTTAGACAAGCTTAAATCGAATATGGAAGAGGTTCAGGCTCGCGGTGGTGAACTGTTTGTTTTTGCAGATGAAACCAGCGGTATTAAAGAAAAAGACCGCCAGCATGTGGTTTTAGTGCCGAATGTGAGCGCTTTGCTTGCACCGATTGTTTATAGCATTCCAGTGCAATTGTTGTCTTATCATGTTGCTGTACTGCGAGGCACAGATGTAGATCAGCCGCGTAATTTAGCAAAATCGGTAACAGTCGAATAATTTTAAACCTATAAAAAAGAGAGCTTTGGCTCTCTTTTTTTGTTTCTTAAGCAAAGTTTTAAACCCAAGTTTAATCAATCATCTTTTACTTCATTTAATTTCATTTTCTCGGATTTTGCTACCCAATAGGTTGCCAAAGCAGGCCCTGAAATATTGTGCCATAAACTAAAAAGAGCACTCGGTACCGCTGTCACAGGTGACGCTGCAAAATGCACAGCAGCCAATGCAACGCCCAAACCAGAGTTTTGCATCCCCACTTCTACAGAAATGGCTTTACTATCAGCATAAGACAATTTGAACCATCGAGCCGCCCAGAAACCAATCATAAAACCCAAGCCATTATGCAAAATCACCACACCCAAAATAAGCAAGCCAGACTCTAAAATCTGTGCCTTACTCGCTCCAATGATCGCCGCAACAATCAATACAATAGCGACCACTGAAATCAGAGGCATGACCGTAATATACGACGCCACTTTCTCTTTCAAAAATGCCCGAACAATCAACCCCAAAATAATTGGAAAGAGCACCACTTGTAAGATTGAACTCAACATAGATAGCGCATCAATTTCAATCCATTGGCTCGCCAAAAGATAAAAAATAACAGGGGTTAATAATGGTGCCAATAGCGTTGAAACAGACGTACAGGCAACCGAGAGTGCGACATTTCCTTTTGCCATATAAGTAATGACATTTGATGCAGTTCCGCCAGGGCAACACCCCACTAAAATGACGCCAATCGCGATTTCAGCGGGCAATTGAAATAATTTACATAATGCATAGGCCAAACCAGGCATCACAAGAAACTGAGCAATCACACCAATTGAAACGGCTTTGGGATTTTTCAATACCCCTTTGAAATCATCAATGGTCATGGTCATTCCCATGCCAAACATAATCATTCCAAGCATCCACGTTATATAGCTTTTCAGCCATACAAATGCGTCTGGCATCAGCAAGGCAAGGCCTGCAAACAAGACGACCCAAAGTGCAAACGTTTTTTGAATAAATTGAGTAAATTTTATAAATGAATTCATACGCAATACCATGGGTTATTCTTGCACGCAACACAACGCATCTAAACTTAGCAAAAGAAGAGACGGATGCACACGATAAATTTGAAAAATTGATTTAAGACAACATCATTTTTATACACAGGTTGAAAGATCTGGTTTTAAAATTTGCATGACTTCTTTCGCATAAATACGTTTAATACCATGCGCCAACATCTCTTGCCAAGCGTGTTGTAATGAACCACCTAAATCAATTCCTTTGGTCAAATCTGAGATCACATAGCTATTAAAACCTAATTTTGCAGCGTCAATTGCCGTCCAAGCCACGCAAAAATCTGTCGCAATTCCTACGATAAAAACTGAATCAACCCCTCGTTCTTTTAAATAACCCGCCAAACCTGTCGAGGTTTTATGATCTGCTTCTAAAAAAGCGGAATAACTATCAATATGAGGATGACAGCCTTTCCGAATAATGAGTTGTGCTTTGGTAATATTCAAATCTGAATGCAGCGCTGCATCGTGTGTTCCTTGTACACAGTGTTCAGGCCACAATACTTGAGTACCGTAATTCAATTCAATTGTATCGAATGGCTTTTTATCATCATGATTATGGGCAAATGAAATATGATTTTTAGGATGCCAATCTTGAGTAATGACCACATGATCAAAATATTCAGCGATGTTATTAATCGGCGTAATAATTTGATCTGACGATGCAACTGCTAAATTTCCACCTGGTGTAAATCCATTTTGTACATCCACCACAATCAACGCGACTCGCTCAGATTGGAACATCTTCCCTACTCCCAATTGAAAAATTGAATTTAAGCTGAATATTACACAGGAAATGTAGGACTACAATGTTCGAATGACAATAAAAAGACGATGAGGAAATCGATTCCTAGAATGAATAATGATGAATAAGGTTTTGCACGTATTTAAAATCAGTCTGAATACTGCGAAAAAAGCGACAAGGAATAACTACGATCAATTGAATATCAATGGCTGTAGATCAACAAGCTCCGTATTATTTTTATCATAACGTTCAAGATCGTTTTAATATGGTTTTCAATACTGCTCTCAATCCTATCCTAAACCCTATCCTCAATTCTATTCCCAATATCAGCACTTAAAAAAATCAAATTCCAATTTTCGTCAGCGCACTTTTATTCACGGACATCTACACTTTCGATCTTATTCAACCCACACTCAAACGGCATCCAATGCGTAGATTCACGTTATGCAATTGGGATCAATACGGGGATGATATTTTAAACTTTATGCTGTTAAAGCGTTTATTTTGATTTTTTTTCAAAAAATGCTAAAAACAAATTTGTTTTATTTAAACTTTTTATTCACTTTGTTTAAAGTATATTGTTCTTC
>JAHLFF010000114.1 GCA_018883945.1 Candidatus Acinetobacter avistercoris | reverse complement strand
AATTTTATATCGAGATAAAATTAATTAAATCTAAAACTCAGATCTTATTGATATTTTCTTTTCAAAATAACATCGAGAAAGTAAAATTTAATCACCAAAAAAATTCACTTCTAAATATGCCTCGAATAATCCTTTTAGAAGAACGTTAGTAGAAAAACTCACTATTCATCTAGTCGTGGATGCAAATACAATTCATATCGAATTTATTATTGGTGATGGGACAACTTAAGATTAAAAAATTTTGCAAAATTATACTGGCTTAGAGAAATTTCAATACTTTAAGATAAGTTATATAGAAACTATGAAAATTCATTTTTTTGACCTCTCATTATTTGGTTGTCCTTAGAAAAGTTCAAAAATTCCTATTTAAATTGAGATTCTTTACATTTAAACTTTAATCCTTCTAGAGCTCGCGGCTACATTGATGCTGTCATCATTCCAAGATAATTTAAACACTCTGCGGTTTCGATTAACTCTAATTTTAGTCGAACATGTTGATATCAAAGATCCTGCCGTGAAAATAATTAATTAGTCCTTATTTGTATGTTGAATCATGGTGCACCATATAAGAATTAAGCTTTTAGCCTACCTCATTTTTGAATGGGATCGTGATCCAACTGAACTGTTACACGCCATAGTAATGAATCAAGTTGAACAGCACGAATAATAAAAAGCGCATAACTGTCGAAGCAATAAAAAAGCCCACCTTTCGATGAGCTTTGATTTTTATGCTTTCTACATTACGATTACAACAACAGAAATATATCTATGCTGGCATATCCTTTTAATATGATTCGGATTTTAATCTTTTATCATGGTTAAATCAGGATAGTCACAACGTTTAATCGTTCTCTTCAAACATTTGGGACTCAACTAAAAACTTCATAGATAAATTCAGTTTTCAAAGACTTTCGCTTGGTTAATTAAATGAATAAAAGCAGGACCATTTTCTAAGGCATTGGCGCTTAACAAGGCTAATTTCACTAGGAATAATTCACGTTTTTCATTATCAAGAGCATCTATATTCTCTGCGAGATAATCATATACCTGTTCTAAATCTTCAATCAAAATCGCCATGATTAAACTCCCTCTTTTACTTGTATGAATTGGTTGAATGTCTCACTGATGGCGTGATTACGATAATTTAACCAACGACCGTTAATGTGATGATCAGGGCGCACCAAATACACACTGCCCGCACTCGAACCAAACCGTTCTTGTAAAACATCAGCTGTCGCAGAAAAACTATAATCTGCTTGTGCAACTGGCTGTGTATTCACATCTAAGGCAATAATTTGTAATGGAACATCATGTGCTTTTAATTGATTAACTTCTTCTACCAACCCAGTTGGTAGTTGCCCATTTTCAGTGAAAATCACTACACTAAAATTATTGTTTAAAACATCATACAAGAACGTATTGTCCGAAAATTTCACATTCGGAATAAGTGCACCATTCTCAGTATGTTCTGACATTCGTGCATTATCGTCACACTGGCTGTTTAAAGATGAGTGAGTGTACGCATGTGGACGAGAGGTACGCCAATGATATAAAGGACGTACAAATTCATGTTCTAAAGATAAAGACAAAACTGCATTACGTAATAATTTATAGCCTTCACTTGGTGGTGCCATAAATCGTGTAGATTTACCAGCTTCAGCAATAATTTCCCGTACTGCTCCTACACGGTCAAAAGTATAGCTTGCTAAAAGTTTTTCATGAGACCAACCTTTAATAACAGCATCTAGTTTCCATGCCATATCATAAGCATCTTGGAAACCTGTATTGGCACCACGAACGCCAAAAATTGGTAATAAATGTGCCGCATCACCCACAAATAAAATACGATTATGCACGTAGCTCTCTAAGGTCAATGCCCGAGCTGAATACACTGTGCTCCAATCCATTTCCCAAGATAAATGGTCTTTACCAATCATTTTTAATTGGTCATTAACTGCTTTATATAAATTCTCAGGTTTTAAAGCCTCTTCAGGGCTAATGCTTGGATCAAGTTGATAATCAAAACGCCAAATATCATCAGGTTCACGATGCATTAAGATGGTATTGCCTGGATTCCAATCCGGCGAAAAAAATGCTAAACGTTCAGTTGGATAATCTAATTTTATGCGAATATCAGCGATTACAAATTTTCCTTCGTAACTCGCTCCTTCCATACGTAAGTTCATGCTTTCACGCAGAATTGAACGCCCACCATCCGCAGCAATAACCCATGAAGATGTCTGCTTATACTCGCCTTCAGGTGTATGCACTGTTAGTGTCACTTGATCACCCACTTGCTGTTGTGCAACGACTTTATTGCCCCAACGCACTTCGATGTTGTCATGCTCAGCAATAGTTTTTAATAAATAATCTTCTAACCAGTTTTGTTGCAAGTTATTGAGAGGAGCAAATTGATCATGTTCACCAAATGGTGATGCCATACGGAATGCGACTTGACCTTTATAAATTGAATTACCATGTGTCCAAGGTAATAATTTTTCTTTCATTTTTTCCGCTACACCAGCCGCATGCAAAATCTCCATCGAACGACGGGTATACAC
>JAHLFF010000113.1 GCA_018883945.1 Candidatus Acinetobacter avistercoris | reverse complement strand
AGAATCATTGCAGTAGTTAATGTTTTTAATTTCATTTACGTCTTTCCTTGAGGTACAAATTTATATCTAGCGTTGTTGTTTGCACTTATTAAATTCTTGGAGATTTCGGGTATTTATCCGCAATCATTTGTTACTCCATGTGACAAAAATAGCACAATTAAAATAAGAGTAAATGCTCTAGAAAAAACTCATTAGTCTAAAAAAGCATCAAAATAGAGTTTTTACACCAAAAAATAGCCTCATTTTGAAATAAGTATTTGAAAGTAAAAGAAATAAAATAATGAAGAAAAAATGACTTTTTGTATAAAAAATATTCTAAAAATATGAAGATTAACGCTAATTTTTTGAAGTATAGATCACATTTTGAAAGGATGGTGCGCCCTGCGGGGATAGAACTATCCTCTAAAAGTCTTTATCTATAGCTGATTTGAATTTCATGTGGAGTAGATGTATCCCCATTTATATCCTTATTTATGAAAGGACTTTATTTTGCTGAGATGCAATGTGGATGCGGGTTCGGATGCTAAATAATGATTCTAGTTGAGAGCGACATGCCGAACTATGACAACGGCCATGCCTTCATTCTGCTATGGCAAACAGAGACAGGCATTGTGCGCTACCCACTGGAAGGTGAATGGATGACATACAAGTACAAGATTGGCCAGATGGATATTTTTGAAGACGGCGGTCTGTGTGACCAGGTGATTGATGAGTTGGATTGGGAGTTGGGGTTGTGAAACTAGCAAAAATCCAGTAATCAGGGTGGTGACCAAAATTTCACCTGACTACCCCCCACATGGAGAATGACGGCACGCCGTGGAAGAACATTAATCATGACAGGTTCTTCTGGTATGAAGGCTAGAGGCGGTATGCTGGCATGAAAAATCAGAATTTTTTTAATAAGTTTAGGTAATATGGAGATTAATTTATAACAAGGATTTATTTAATGTGTGAGTGTTTAGTTAGTTTCTCTACATGGGTCGAGAATAACTCAGGACAGATTCAGATTGTCATTGCCTTTGGTGCAATTTGGCTGGCATTTGCTGGTTATAAAAAAGTATTACAGCAAATATATATTTCAACAAAACAGGAAGAGCAGGCAGAGAAAAATAGATTTTATGAGTTAAGGCTTAATTTAATTAAGGCTGTAAGTAGCGAATCTCATGAAATTCAAATTTTGCATGATGAATTTTTGAATTTGGTAGATATGTTTTATATGTGTAAACAAGAACTTACTATTAAAAAATCTATATTGCGTACTGATGTTGAAAAGTTCTCTGCTGAAGTATTGTCTGGTAGAGGATTAAATAATCTAGATTTTCTTAAGACAAAAATGAAGTTCTTAGATGACACTTTTATAGTACTCAATAATCCTGATTTAAAAGCTGAGCATATTGAAAAAATCTTAAATAAAATTTTTGAAAGCAATCTTCAAATAACCCAAATTAAAACGGATCTCATTCAAATGAGACACCTTGTAGATGCCATGAAATATTTTGAAGATCGATAGTTAATTATGTAATAAACGGACTTGAGTCACTTGCGCGGCAGTCCAATCAAACAATGATTTGGCTTAAGTTTGAAAACTTAGATAAGTATAAAAAGAAAAACCCACAGCTGGGGTGGGTTGGTTAAAAAATACATCATAGTATAAGCAACTAATTTTTATGGACTCTTTCGCCAAGATAATAGAGACTTAAAAAAGTCATCATTATTAACTGTACAAGCGAAAAGATAACAACTACACAAGAAAAAAAGTAAACCATATAGACTACATATAGTGAAGAAACCTTAATTTCTAAGCTATATGAAAAACGGATAATCAATAAAAAGCAAAATAGTACGATGCTGATGAATGTTAGATAAGAAAATAATCGTGCTAAGAATCTTCTTCTATTCATTTCAATCCAAAAAACTTTATATGGATTATATTCAACATATTTTTCTTTAGGCGGATCGCCAGCCATTGGTTGATCCATAGTAGTACTATTAATTGTCGATATCGCAGCTAAGGCAGCGATATAGAATCCTGGCATTGTTTGTAGAAAGCAAATTAAATAATATGTCAGATCATTGGTAAAAATATTTGAATTCTTAGTACCAATTTCAAACCATAAAAAGGTCATAATTGCACTTAATATAATTGCAACTAATGAAGGAACAATAAAATCAAAACGTGTCTTATTAATTAGTCCGTTATCCCATCTTATACTAAGATAGTTTAAAGGCTTAAAAATCAATTCAAGCATAACTACCCCCAATTTTTTATAACTAGGATCACATTTTAGCTAACATTCTATCACATAGGGCAATGTTGGCACGAGCAGGACTCTCACCATTTTCATCCTCTTCCGACATAGGTTGTCGTAGTTCTTCTGGGAAATATTCTTTCTTAACTAAACGGAAAACTTCATCATCTGCATCATATTCTGCAGTACGTGGGCTCCCATTTTCATCTTTAAAATTAATTGTAAAAACTGAGCCTTGCATATCTGGCTGACCCTTTCTAAATAAGGCAAAAGTACCAATAACATCAGCAGCTTTATCTAAGAATGATATCGAAGTATCATTAATGATTTGAGTATCTACTTTCATTGAAACTTTAATTTTATCCTGACTAAAATGTCCAGTAGCGTCAAAGTTTGTACTATTTTGGGCTTGTTTATAAAAATCTACGTGCTGAATTTTTCCATCTTCGAAAGCCTTAATAATACTTGGGTCTACTTCTGCCTTAATTTCTAATTTTGGCTTATAGGCTAAAGGCTTCGGTTGACCTGCCTTAGGTGCTTTTTGATAACGTTCAACTGGATCATCACCAATAAAGTAACTTTCAAAACCTCCATGTTTTCTTGCATGGCTAAAGAAATAATTTAGAGTATCAATAAGTTTTTTTATTGTGATGCCTCGCTCATATTCTAAGGCAACCTTAGCTATAGCAGGATTAGATGAATCAACTTTTATCGCTACATTTACTCTTTTATCTGCTCCCTCATTTTTATTTCTTTTTAAAGGTCGTGTCTTATTGGTTTCTAAGTTACGTGCAACCTGATTTTCAGCTTCGGCATCGGCAATAATAAATACAAATTTGATTGCATTGAGATCATCATCAAAATGCACATCCGAAATTAATCCACAAAATCTATCATTCAAAAAATTTCGCTTAAAATCAACATAACCCCATTCAACTAATTTTTGAAAATATTCATATAGGTTTATGGTAGCAATAGCTTTAGGTTTACCCTGAATAAGAGATTCTACTGATGCAGTGAGTTGATGGTAGGTGGCACAAATTGACATATATTATTTCCAATTTAATCTAATTTTTCAAAATTCAAGCCTGAACAGGTAGTAGGTTTAATGTCCAATGAGTTCCAAATCGTTCATTTAGGTACTGTGAAATAGCATCTTTCCGAGCCTCATAATGAGCAGTTTTATAAAGAACAGCATTGGCTCCAGTGGAAACGCCGTAGCGAGTAAAGCCATCCATAGCATCATTTGCAGTCGTTACATTAGTAAGGAATATGTGTGCCTTACCATTTTTAATAAATCTATTGATATCCTTTAGTTTTGGGGCAATTTCTTCAGGAATAATAATTTCCACAACGTGATACGGGTCTTTAGAAACAGGCTGAATTATGTAATCAATGCCTCTGGTCATCCCGCCACTAAAACTTTGTGCTGTTTCATCTGCGGATTCCATATCATCAAAGAGTCCTATATCAATAGCTTCTTGTTGTGACTCTGTAGTAGTAAGCCAACCGTCATCATCAGGGATGATGTAGCAATTTTCTGAAATCAATTTGATGACGTATGACATAAGAGCCCCAAAACAATAAAAAAGTGATCTATAGAAGATGACAGTTATAATTTTTATTGGATATTTCTCCAACAACTATATTTTGGCATAGTTTGCTAAT
>JAHLFF010000112.1 GCA_018883945.1 Candidatus Acinetobacter avistercoris | reverse complement strand
ATTGAATTATAGCAAATTTAAGCGATATTCATATGATGCGTATCCTACGCATCACATAAATTTTTATATGATTGTTTTTTAATTATATTTATTTCAATATTTAGATTTAAGTAACCACTTGAATAACCAGCTGATTGCAAGGTTGACTTCTAGAAAAGTCTCACTATAAGGGCTTTGTTGTAGAAAGATTTTAAAGATAGAACTTTCCTAAGTTGCTCAAATTTAAGTGACAACTTGGGTACGAAGTCTGCCTAATTCTGTAAATTTATCTAACATGGCTATACGTGCATGGATTTCATTGACTTAACTGTCAAAACTCCTTACACTGAGTTTATCGCCCAATAATTTGATGCAATGCATCTTGGTTTCTACCAAACTACGCTGATGATAACCAGACCACTTTTTCCAAAGCGTTTTTCCTAGATGTTTGACTGTTTTCAATAATTCATTTCTCTCTAAAGCCCCAAATTTCTTATCTTTCCATGGCCTTGCATTTTTTCCTGGAGGAATTACGGCATGTGCTTGACGATCTGAAATCACTTGTCTACGCAATTTCGTGTCATATGCTCCATCGGTATAGACAGAATCAATGCGTTCATCAGATGAGATTTGATTCAGCAGATCCTCAAGACTTGCGAGTCACTGACATTATTTGTGGCGAGCTGTACAGCTTATATTTGCAAGGTTTTAGCATCTATACCCATATGCGGTTTACGCCATTGCCGACGATATTCAGGCTGATATTTCCTACATTTCCATTCACCTTCGCCTAAAAATTTAAGACTAGTTAAGTCTGCCAATAGATGTAGTTCTTCATGCCTTTTTTGATAGATGATCACAATATCAACCTGCTTTTGTCGTGTGCAAAGTTATGCTGAACCTGTAACGGTGACTGTTCAATAATAGGCAAACATCACTTTGTTTTGGAATGAGGTGCATGTTCATTAGAGTTCTTTCATAAATCATTTTATACTCAACTCCAAGTTGTAAATTCCAGTAATTAAGTTAAATCTCAAACCTAGTCTTTTACCTTTATTTCGGTAACGTTCAGCAAGGATTTTAAAGGTCTTCAGACTGCCAAATATATGCTCAATCCCGATTCTTCTTTTGTTGATTTCCTGATTATAGATTTTTAGTTCAGGCTCCTGTTTACAGCGTCTTTTGACTTTTAACGGTACTAGGCTATTCGGATACACTTTATAAATTCCTTAATACCCTTTGTCTGAAAGAACAAAAGCTCCTGAAGGAATCTGGTTTAAATTGCGCTTGAACAACTCGAAATCATGCACTGCACCGCGACTGTTACATAAACTCAGAATTTGCTGAGTTTTATAATGAATAATGGCTTGTACTTTAAAGGTGTGCTTCTTTTTCTTGCCGCTATAGCTTTTCTTCTGTTTTTTAGGTCTTTGTATTGGAATTTCTGTAGCATCCACGATTACCACATTCCAGTCTACGCCTTCACCTTCAGGCAGATTCTTCGGTAAATTAAACAGATTAGACTTGATCAGGCGATCTTCGACATGGCCTACAATTCTTGAGGCTGTTGGCTCTGAAACTCCGTAACTTATAGCGACGTGAAATAAGGTTCGGTATTCTCGCCAATAGCTTAGACAGAACAGAACCTGATCCTCCAGGCTTAACTTTGGCAGAGACATGCATTTTCAATTGCTCAACCATTAAATAAAAAGTTGACCATGAGATGCCTGTATATCGCTTAAAGTGTGTTTTGAAAGCTTCTTTGAATCGATCTATTTCATTCGTAAATTATGCACGAATGCCAAGAAAATTAGAGGATGAATATCGAGCAAAACGGTGGTCATTTTTTTGATTTATGAAAGAGGTCCATAATTTG
The DNA here is from genome assembly GCA_018883945.1 of Candidatus Acinetobacter avistercoris. Lineage (GTDB taxonomy): Bacteria > Pseudomonadota > Gammaproteobacteria > Pseudomonadales > Moraxellaceae > Acinetobacter > Acinetobacter avistercoris. The sequence goes on along the minus strand of JAHLFF010000112.1, from coordinate 4,339 downwards.
GTATTTAAATCCATCTACAAAGAGAGCATAAGGATGACTTAACCACTAGTAAAAAAGCCATCCTACGCTGAATTCTTCATAAACTATGCGACTTTTGCCGCTATACCATTTCGACCAGGAAAATCTTTAGCTAGTTCACGTGCATTCGACATTTTCAACCATAAACGTAGTAGTTTTCTACGCTGACTCTGCTCTTCAAAATCTTCAAATGCTGTTCTTGAATGCATGACACTATAATTGTTACAGAACTGCATATCTCCTGGTTCAAGCATCATGTCTAGTCGAAGATCAGGATTATTAATAAAATGATCAAAAATATCAAATGCTTGCTTTTGTACACTAGAAAGTGGTATGCCGAGACGCTCATGCCCTAACTCGATATATGCTCGCATATATCGGCAGCTTAATTTACCTTCCCAATAGCTAAAAATGGGCGTTAAACTTGGCTCTGGATCACCTAAATGATCACAATAGGTCGGATGATAGTAATAACCGAGATATTCAGGGTATTTTTCCAAAATTTGATTATATACAGTGGCTGCACTAACTAGACTGCTAAGCCCGCCTTGCTTTGCTTTACGAATCGATAATAGACCAACGACATCGGACAAATCAGTGTGATATGGAAGATAGGCATTGGTTTCATATACACGTGTTGACTTATTCTTTAAATCACCTACATTTTCAACCTTGCCAAGTAAATCACCATGTGCGTTTTGTGTGACAGGTTGCCCCATATATAAACCAATCACAAAATACAGCGTAGCCATTTGATCTTCAGAATAACGGTTAACATCTAATCCTTTTAAAAGGAAGAATCCATATCCATTTTCTAATTCGTCTGACCATTTGGAAAATTCCGCCAGAATTCCTGGATCTTTTACGGTCAGATGCTCATGATTGATCTGTGCTAGCGTAAGTTTTCCTGATTCTATATAAGCTAGATTTTCATCTAAAGCCTGAATTGCATTTGCTGACAAATGATAAATCCAGTCATCTTTATGGACTAGATCTTTTCCAACCCATGCAGTTCTTTCTTGGATTGGTGTTGTCAAAATAATATTTTTATTAAGATTAGATTCCATTGTTACGCTCCCTCTATTCTTTAATGGTTTTCTTGCATTTTTCTGACCATGGCATTGAAAAATTTATCGGCAAAACTACTTTCCTTGATCAGCATTTGTGTGAGGTCTGCACACTTTTGCTGTACTGTTTCAGTCAAATGAACATCTTCTCCTTGCATTGCATCTGCCTGACATTGAATTTCCGCTGCACGCTGTACTGTCCAGAGCAAGAAAAATGCTTTTTCAATACTGCTTTCACCGACAGCCACACCATGATTACGTAAAACCAAAATATGATGATCGCCTAAACTTTCAATCATGCGCTGTTTTTCGTCTTCGAAAAGCGTAATACCTTCAAAAGTGTGGTATCCAATTCGACCATATAGCTGTGCACCATAGAAATTATCGTATTTAAAGCCCTGCTTTTTTTGTGTAATCGCACTAATTGGTGTTGTATGGGTATGAATCACACAGCGGATATCATCGCGGGCACCATGAACCGCACTATGAAGAGCAAAACCTGCAGGATTGGCATCATATTCGGAAGGCATTACTTTATTGCCTTTTAGATCCACTTTTAATAGATTTTCAGGGGTGATTTCTGTGTAATTGAGACCAAATGGATTCACTAAATAATAATGTTCATCACCTGGTAGACGAGCAGAAATGTGGTTAAAAATCGTCTCTGTCCAGCCAAAAAAATCAATAAGATGATAACAATGAGCAAGCTTTACTCTGAGTTGCCATTCAGTATCTGAAACATTTAAAGGATTTACAGTTGAATTCATGATGCAGCTCCTTCTTGCTTAAGTGATTGTGTGCTAAGAAATTGAGTAAGGTCGTAAATACAGCGTGTCATGGGCATTTCACAGCCATAAACTTCAGCAAGTTCAAAAACTGCGTCTGCAATACTTTCTAATTCCAGTCGATGTTTTTTTTGATAGTCGTACCACATGGACGTATAGGTTGCGCCCATTTCTGTACCAAGTTTCAAAAAAGTAGTGGGATCAATAGTGATACGGGCGCCATAACACGCTGCGACTTGCCTAACCTCTTGGGTGATAGCACGTGAGATAGGATGTAAATATGGATGAGAATAAATTTGGTCTAGGCTGGTATTGGCTACTACTGAAAGTGGGTTAGAACTCAGATTAGCCATCACCTTAGTCCAAATTTGATCACGAATTGTTTCAACTGGTCGAGCTTCAATGTTGGTATCCACAAACAGTTCAACAAGCTGTTTTAATCGATTACTAAGTTGATGGTCTGGTTCACCAAAAATCAACAAATAAGGATTAATAGACTTCACTTTTCCAGGTTGCAATAATTGTGCAGTAATAAAAACAACTGACCCGATTAAATTCTTCAAAGGAAATTGTGTTGATAATTGCGCATTGGGATCTAAGGATTTGATATAAGTCCTTTCACTTGAGTGCTCTATTCCATAAAAATACCAGAATGGAATTCCATTCATTAATGGAACAATCACCGTATCATCATGCAATAAAGCTTTTAACTGCGGTGTAATCTCAGCCAAGGCATGAAATTTGGTTGCAATAAAAATATAATCTTGTGGTTCAAGTTCACTCACATCACTCACCACACGGTAAGGTCGGATGTGGTGATGACCGGTGAGATCTTCAAGATGGATACCCTCTTGAGAAATCACATGATAGTTTTCCCCACGTGCAATCACGCTGACTTGATGGCCAGCCAGGGTCAATCGAACAGTCAATACGCTTCCTATCGCACCTGCTCCATAAACCAATATCTTTTTAGCTGATTGTTGCATCATCGCCTCCTTTATTGCTGAGTTGCACTCAACAGTTGCGATTAAACCGCCAGAATATCTTGGTGCTTACTATTAATGCCTAAATAGCTTTCAATGATTCTTGGATCTTCAACAAGCTCACTGCCCTTCCCTTGCATAGACAACTCGCCCATTTCAAGTACATAGGCATAATCAGCAAGTTTTAAGGCTGCACGTGCGTTTTGTTCAACCAGTAAAATTGAGACACCTTGACCACGTAATTGATCGATCACTTTAAAGATTTCACGTGTAATAAGTGGTGCTAAGCCAAGACTCGGTTCATCTAACATCAGGAGTTTAGGCTTTGCCATTAATGCACGTCCTACAGCCAGCATCTGTCGCTCACCGCCTGAAAGTGTACCCGCCTCTTGTCCGCGACGCTCTTTGAGACGTGGGAAAATGGTATAGACCTCATCCAAGGTATCTTTCAAAGAACGATCACCTTGACGATAACGCTGGAACGCGCCAAGCATAAGGTTATCTTCGATACTCATAGAACCAAAAAGCTCGCGCTTCTCTGGAACTAAGCCTAAACCTCTGACCACCATAGTTTCAACTTGTGGCCCTTGTTCAATATGCCCATCAAAATCGACCTGTCCTTTAGAACCTAATAGTCCCATGATTGCGGACAATAGAGTGGTTTTACCAGCACCATTTGGACCGACCACTGAGACGATCTGACCTTCATTGACGCGCATATTAAAATTCATCAAAGCTTCAACTTTGCCGTAGGCAACACTCAAGTTTTTTACTTCGAGTAAAGATTTACCTTGATCATTTTGATTTGTATTTATGAGTGTCATGCCACACCTCCAAGATATGCTTCGAGAACAGCCTCATTTTTTTGGATTTCTTCCGGTAAGCCTTCAGCAATTTTTTGACCGAATTCCATCACGACAATGCGATCTGCAAGGTTCATGACAAAGTCCATGTCATGTTCAACCAATAAAATAGCCATACCTTGTTCACGTAATCTAGAAAGTAATTCTGCTAAAGCCTGTTTTTCCTTAAAACGTAAGCCTGCTGCAGGCTCATCAAGGAGTAATAAACTTGGGCTCGCACATAAAGCACGTGCAATTTCGAGAATACGCTGTTGTCCAAGTGCCAAACTACCTGCTTCAGCATATAAATAGTCACCTAGACCAACACGTTCGAGTTGAGTTTTAGCTTCGTTTAACAAGATATTTTCTTGTTCACGGTCTAGATAAAACATGGAGGATAAAACCCCTTTATCACCACGCAAATGCGCTCCAATCGCGACATTTTCCAAAACGGTCATTTCAGGCAAAATTTTGACATGTTGGAAAGTTCGACTTAAACCTAATTTGGCAATTTCACGAGAAGCCATGCCGTTGGTTTTTTTCCCTTGGAATATTACTTCCCCACTGGTTGGGACATCTACACCAGAAATTTGGTTAAACATGGTACTTTTACCAGCACCATTCGGACCAATAAGTGCCAGTAC
>JAHLFF010000111.1 GCA_018883945.1 Candidatus Acinetobacter avistercoris | reverse complement strand
ATCAATTTTAATGGTGCATTTATACCTAATTGAGTCACACGAGCATCTTTAAAAATTGAGGATAAGCTTTTTAACCATTTAGGTACTTCAATCGTAGAGTGATAGCTTTCTATATTGCTATAAATTTGTGTTTTTAAATCACTTAAAGATTCAACCCCGAAAAGGGAAACGTAGGCATATTTACGATTAAAAACTTTTCTATTTGTATAAATACATTCTTCAGATAATTGTGAATCTAAAAATTTATTCCAAAAAAAGGTCTTCCCTACTCCCCAAGAACCTGTAATGGCAATTGCGATACCTTGATTATTGTTTTTGCGAAAAATATCTTCTAATCTTTTTACTTTATCTTGATTCATTTCTATTGGTTTATTAAAGACTTAATCATTTTATAACGTAAATCATCAACAAAACCAAGTTATCTCTCTACTGCATTTTTACCACGTGCTTTTGCTTTAAATAAAGACTTGTCTGCCTGATTCAATAAATCAATCCAACTTTCTGCCCCAACCGCAACACCAATACTCACAGACACCGTAATGTTTTGATCTGAGTTAGGCACATTTATATTCAACTCAGCTACAGCTTGACGAATATTTTCAGCACTTTGCATTGAGTTTTCCAAATCAGTCTTATGCAATATCACCAAAAATTCATCACCACCAAAACGAATAATTAAATCTGAATCACTGACATTGGCTTTTAAACACTTCGCAACTGAAACAATCACTTCATCACCAAAAATATGTCCATGCTGATCATTCACATGCTTAAAATTATCGATATCCACGATAATTAAACAAATGTCGTTAAAATCCAGCTCAGAATTTTTTGTTTTTTTCAGATAATCATCTAGAGCCAGTCGATTAAAAACTCCTGTTAATTGGTCAGTATTGGCGATACTTTTCAGTTCAAATTCAAATGCATCACGTTGCTTCAACATCAGTTGTAACTTATCTAATGCATCACTCAAAGAAGAAACACGTCGGTGCTCTTGCTGTACCAAGCCATGACCTGAGTTGGTATGGGCATACGACAATTCCACAATCATATCTCGTGCTTGTATGAGTGGCGCAAACACTTTTCTTTGTGCATAAATCAGGGTAAATAGTGCAGCAAATAGTGAAATTAAAGCGATCAACGAATTGACGATCAATGATTTTCTCGAATTATTTTTTTCAATCGTGGCTGCAAGAATACTGCGATCGAGCAGATATTTTTGAAACTTGATCACCGTCGTCAGTTTTTCCGAAATTTCAGTGGTTAACTCTGTACCTTTTAAATAATACGGTTTTTTTTGCTCGCTTTCGTTAATCAAGCGCATGACAATGGGAATACCCGTATCAATAAATTCAGTTTTCACCTTTTGATTTAAATAATTGAAATCTTCTGATTTATCTTGTTGAGGCTGAATGGTATTAACCAATCCCCATAAGTACAGCACTTGTCTTTGCGCATCTTGAGAACGTGCAATATTTTCACTGGGCAAAGGTAATCCGAAAGTGACATGCGCCATGACATTAGATGCAACTCGCCCTGCTTGATCTCTCATCTCTACTAAAATCAATACCAAGGTATAATAGTCAGCCAGAGCACTCTCTTTATTGAGAGACTGCATCACTACATTTTTTAATAAATCATAGCTAGTGTCCCAAGCCTGAAACATTTTAAAAATAGCCAGATTAAATTGCTTTACGTCTCGCTGACTACAAGGCGTTTCGAGATAACGATCTACGTCATTCCTTGCAAGTGCTAACTGAGCTTTAATTTCACCTTTAAAATTTTGTGCCAAAGCATTAAAACCTGCCTCATTTAATGCTTCAAAAGTGATCTCAATATGTTGATCTACTCTTTTACGATGTTCTTTTAAAGCAGCCACATTCTTTTGTAATTCATTCTTCGAACTCGACATCGCCAGATTTGTAGGTCCACGTTCTCTTGAGATAAGATTTGCAAGATCTGCAACTGCGCCCAAACCTTTCATTTCGATTAAAGCAAAATTGGCTTTTTGATAATGATGATAATGACTCACCAGCAAAGGAATAGTGATACAAAGTAATGAAAAAACAATAATGAGCATGGACGCGAAAAGGCGCTTTCCAGTTTGCTCTGTATGTAATCTCAACATTGTATTCCTCTTTCAATTTTATTTTAAGGTAATGAGCTGAATACAATAAATGATAAGCAATGTATTCAAGCCACTTAGCGTGAAAGATGAATCCTATAAATCTTTGCGTATTATCGCATTAGACCCCAAAAAAATGAGTTAATTATCAAAATAACATTATTAAAATCATAATATTAAATCAAACAGTAATAAATCATCGAAAAAACAGATTGTCGGCATAAATTTTAGCTATTTCACAAGCGACAAATACTGCTCCATAATAGTCTTATTAAGTAGATTTAAACATTCAAAATGATGTTTTCGTCTAGTCACACCAGATTTTTAAATTTTCCTCGGATGTTTCTCCCACACTTAAAAACATCCCTTTTCTACCCAACCTTTCCCCTTTTGGTTGGGTTTTTTTTGTCTTATCTATAACTTAAATTGAGCATTTTATTATCTTCCGACTAAATTAAATTATTGCTATCTTAATTTATGACTAAATTAAATTATCACTATCTTAAATAGTGAAAAACATCCAATTTATCTAAGACATCTAAACTAAGTTGTTTGCGCTGTGTTATGTCCGCATCATTTTGCATTTTTAAATTCAGTGCAAACGCTACAATATGACCATCCCCTTGATCAACCCAACCTGTATACCAACCGACTTGTGGTGTTACATCTGAAGCCCATCCACTTTTAGCATATAACTTCGCTTTAGCACGGTTTTCTACAAATAACATTTCTTTCACTTGTCGTTGAACCAAAGAATCAAAATCAAGTTTTTCATTGGCTAAATTATAAACAAATTTAACGTGTTGAGTTGGACTAATTTTCAACGGACCAGTCAGCCAAAACTGATCTACTTGATTTCCAATCAAAGTATTACCGTATTCATGGCGACGTACTTCTTGTTGCATCAAGTCCAGTCCAATACGACGAGCCAATTCTTGATAGACAGGAACAACTGAAGCTTGCATTGCCTCCCCCAAAGTGAAGTTTTTTTCCCAGCTTTTGAAACTGCGTTTCTGTCCATCCCATTTAAATATTTCTGATGGCGTCGTTTTTTGATACTGCAATCCGATGAGCGCATTCAGTATTTTAAACGTAGATGCGGGAACGTAGGCGTGATCAGCTCGATCTAGATGATTTCCATAAGATTGATATTGTTGACCGTCAAACGTTACGAATACTCCTTCGACTTGAGCTTGATTAAATAATTGCTCAATTTCGCTTTGGAGTAGCCTTTGTGATTTGTCTGAACCTGAAAATTGAGTTATAGACTGAACATGATTCGTAAATGTGCTTTGACGGCTGCATTCTGTCATCAACGTGATCATTAAGATCGCAGTCACTATTTTTAATTGAAGAATCATTTTTACCTCATATCAATCTCTTTATTTCTAACATTAAAACTGCGTTCAAATCATTTTTGTTTATTTTGAAATCATCGAATAAAAAATATTTACAGGTGCAACATCTTAGTGCATAATGCCCCGCATTAGGGCAGCGAAGAAGTATTCCTCAGCAGAACTTCAAGCTTTCCTCAAGTTTTGGCTTAAAAAACCTGAAATTCTTTGAATTTCAGGTTTTTTTTATTCTTAAATTATATATTTTTAAATTTAACGCACTTTATTGGTGCACCTATTTCCACTTACTTTAATCACTTTCTCTACAGAATACTGTGGTTGAATGACTCATTCCATCGAGTATGATTTGAGAAAATTGAGCCTAGACACTTAATAATTATTCACAGAATTTTTACTCAGCAATTGCGTCATAATCGAAGATAAAGTTAATGATCCATTCAACTCGACTGTATGGCTTAATTTTTCAAAAATGATCTATTTATTGTAATTTTATCTCGTGAATAACAAGTTTCAATTCGAGTAATGATTGCTTTATCAAAGAATTAAAATATTTAAAGTCGATTAAAATATTTAAAGTTTCTATCAATAAAAAAAATAGATTAATTAAAAATTTCAATAAAAATAAAGCAATTATGTTTCAATTTTGATTAAAAAATTGGCAAAAATTAGCTCTATGTAATTGTAATTATTAGGTAAATTAGTGATTTTAAAATCTAAATACTGTTTCGACTGTTTCGACTTTAGATTTTGTTTATCTTTCACACATTTTTGTTACACAAAACAGCATTGACTTAATAATTTGTTACAATACAATGCATTTTGCTTACTTCCTCCCAACATTTGGTAAAGATTATGAAAAAACTCAGTTTAGCGACTTCTTTGTTATTAGCCATGACTGGTGCTCAAGCTTATCAATTTGAAGTTCAAGGTCAGTCTGAGTTCATCGACAACACTGTAAATGAGCAAAACTTTACAGGTGCTGTACAAGGTACTTACTACTTCAAGAATGTTGATGCGACTAAAGGCCCTTTAGCTGAAGCTGCTTTTGTTAACCAAGCATCTAATGTTTCATTAGCTTATAACTATGGCGAATACGACGAAGCTGGTTTAGATATCGTTTCTCATACTTATGGTGCTAAAGCTGAAGCTTATGTTCCAACTTCAATTGTTCCTGTGTATGCAAGCGCGTCTTACAGCCACACGATCAACGATAGCAAAAATGATCTAAAAACTGATGATCAAGGCGATCGTTACGCGTTAGAACTTGGTGCTGTTATTGTTCCAAACTTCTTAGTTGCTGTTGGTTATACTAGCGTTGCTGATCAAGCTTCTTACGATGCTTTCAATATTTTATCTAACGGTGTTGCTGTAGCAGCATTGGAAGCTGATACGATTTCTGACAAAAAAGATGCAATCACTGCACGTACTAAATATGTAGGCGCAATTGACGGTACGAACATGTCTATCGCTTTTGAAAGTGGTATTGTTTATGGTCGTGACACAGCTTACAACTTTAAAACTGACCTTTACTTAACTCCAGCACTTAACGTTGGTGTTTCATATGCAAAAACAAGTGCAGATGTAACTAACGACAATGCTTGGGGCGCTAACGTAAACTACTTCATCACTCCTGCTGTTGCAGTTGGTGCTAGCTACGTAAATGCTAATGCTGAAGGTTCTGATCGTGACACTCAAACTGTTGGTGTTAACGCTAAATTCCGTTTCTAAGATCACTTAGAACAGAATGATAGATAGAATCTAAAAAAGGACGCGTACGCGTCCTTTTTTGGGTCTGATTTATTTGGGTGTCCGAACTAAACTTAAGAAATGTAAATGTCGCTCATACTGATCGATAATATCTTGAATTAAATCATCCTTGGTCCAGTCCATGACATCATAGGCCTGGCCACCCTCTTTTAAAAATACTTCCGCTTGGAAATAAAGATGCTGCTCTTGTGTCGACTCCGCCATAAAGCTGGCTGGCAAAGTTTCACGAGCAATCACTTGATAAACAAAGTTCATTTCATCTTGATGATCCACTCGAACTTCAAGACCATCTTCAATGTTTCCAATAGAAACATTCAAATGGCGTCGTTTAAATTCAGCCTTCACACTTTCAAAAGCTGCCCTTACGTCATGTTCAATATAATGATTAACCTCAGCTTTGAGATGAGGATAGTGCATGATCAGACCCAGTCGTTGTTGCCAACTTCGAGGGTTTTGAATCGCACGAGGCGTAATTCGGGCTTCTTGTAAGGCTTGCATTTTGGTGACATCCAAACGTAAAGCTTTAATTAATCCCCAACAAATAAATAGCATAATAAAAGTAAAGGGTAATGCACTCATCATCGTGGCGGATTGCAAAGCTCCTAAACCACCCACCAGCAATAATACAATCGCCAGCAAAGCCATTAAGAATGTCCAGAATAGACGTTGCCAAACTGGAGAATTGTCAGACTTCGCTGTCAGATAGTCCGTGACCAATGCACCTGAATCTGCTGATGTAACGAAAAAAAGCATAATCAATAAGGTCGCGATCACACTCATCACTGAGGAGAAAGGTAAACTCTTCAAAAACTCAAAAAGTGCAACTGACGAATCCAGTTGTACGGCGCTGACCAGTCCTATATTGGCTTCATTGAGGATGCTATAAAGTGCAGCATTCCCCATGAAACCCATCCAAATTAAGGTAAAACCTGTTGGAATCAGTAGTACGCCTACAATGAATTCACGAATCGTTCGCCCTTCAGAGACTCGTGCGATAAACATCCCGACAAAAGGTGACCAAGAGATCCACCATGCCCAATACACAATCGTCCAACCCCCAATCCAACCATTGGACTGGTAGGCATACAAGTTAAACGTCATGCTGAATAAATTTGAGACGTATTGACCTGCATTTTGGATAGTGGTTTGAAGTAAATAAATACTTGAACTAGTAAAAAATACGAATAATAGCAATATCAAAGCAAGGATGAGATTCAGCTCAGACAGCCGTTTAACCCCTTTATCAAGTCCTAGAAAAACAGACAAGGAGGCCATCGAGGTCACAATGATAATCAAGATAATCTGTGTGGTAGAAGACTGCTCAATTCCAATGAGATAATTTAAACCAGAGTTGATTTGGGTAACACCAAAGCCGAGCGTTGTCGCTACACCAAATACTGTACCAATCGTCGCAAAAGTATCGACAGCATCTCCAGCAGGTCCATAAATTTTATTCCCGATTAAGGGATAAAGCGCAGAACGAATTTTTAGCGGGAGATCATGTCGATATGCAAAATAAGCCAATGAAAGACCAACGATGCTATAAATAGCCCAAGCATGTAAGCCCCAATGGAAAAAGGTTACTCGCATCGCCTGCTGTGCAGCTTGAATGGTTTCACCCTCACCGACAGGAGGCGAAACATAATGCATAACGGGTTCGGCCACACCAAAGAACATTAAGCCAATACCCATACCCGCGGTAAATAACATCGCGAACCATGAGCCGTTGTTATACGAAGGTTGACTATGATCGGGACCGAGTTTGATTTTACCCATATCTGTAAATGCGATATAGATCAGGAGAATGAGAAACACGGCAACAGATAAGACATAGAACCAGCTAAATGAATCTGTGATCCATTGATTCAATTGCTTGGTCAGTAAGTCAAAAGCATTGGGTGCTAAAATCACTAATGCTAAAAATAATACGATGATGATAACAGTGCTAAAAAAAACATTTGGATTCACATTCGAATACCAAGATGTATTTTTGGAAGGCATAAATCCCCCGTTATTTTTTAATTTGAGTAATGGTCCGAAGACCCAAAAACATATTCACCGAAGTGATTAAATAGAAGTGCGCAAAAAAGCAAACTTCAAAATGAGCGCTCATCTTAATTTACGATTAAAAACAAAGCAGTTCACTTCATGTAACTTAAAAACTACATTTTTCAATCACGATCTCGATCATGTTTAGGTAAATAGGCAATGTACTGTAATGCAATTAAACGTGAAACGATGAGTGCCAAATACATCACACCAACAAACATTTGAATGATGGCAAGCATGCGTGCTAAAGGACTCGCTGGTAAAATATCGGACAAGCCTGTCGCAGATTGCAAACTAAAACTAAGAAACAATAAATCCAACCATGACTGTAGTCCAACCACACCTGTTTTAATAAAACTCTCTGACACCAAGAGCTGACAAACGCTATATAAAAATGCAAAACCCCAAGCAATTAATGTAAAGACAGCACCTGCTGCAAAAAGTTCATCTTTGGTCAAATAGCGGTCAGCAAACATGTAGCGCAATAATCCATAAGCTGCACTGAAATATGCCGCTGCTTCAAAACAATGGGCAAAAATTTGTATTTTGGGATCATTCATACCCAGTAAAATCATAAATGAAAAGATCAAGGCGCCACCGACAAAAGTCAGTCCTAAGATGCTAAACATGGGCGTTTTACGAATCACCTTTGCGATGATCAGCAATATCAAAGCACCCAGAATCCACGTGATGGTTCGATAGGTTGCATCGTCTCGAGACAATACGGATAACACCAAAATAAAACCTTGTAAACTGAGTAACCATGCGGATGGCAATGCACGAAAGCCCTTCCAAAAACCGATTAAAGCTTGCATCTTATTTTCCAGATAAATACTCTGCGATACGGCTAAATTATTATTTTAGGTGCACAGAGTCTGCGATATATTTTGCAATTAACTTAGCATGAAATACTGATATTCAGCAGTGGAGTTTCTTTATTCAACATTGCTTCAGCATCGACTTTTTAGTGACTATTATTTGCAGATGATTTTGATTAAACCTCTCTCATAATTTGAAAAATGAACATTGAGTGGCAATAAATTGATCTGTAAAAATTCCTTCTCCCTTTGAGAGAGGATTAGGATGAGGGAATACTAATAATGCGTTTATTGTGTGAATAATGACTTTTAAAAGAAGTCTAATATTCGAATTGCAATAGATTCCATCACTTATTCAAACATTTGATTGCGGTTAAAATGAAACTTGATTTTATTAACTTCATTCCTTGAACTTGATTCGTTGAACTTAATTCTAAAAATTAACTACTTGAAGCTCACTTCTAAAAATAAATTCTAGAAATTTAACTGCTCATCCTTAAAAACTTTTATAAAAAAAAAGTCCCTTTCGGGACTTTTTAAAGTATGTATTTTAGTGATTCGAACTTAGTGATCCGAAGCGCCTGAAATTCCAATACCTGTTTGTGAACGTACAAACTGTGCATCAAATGCTTTGCGCTCAGCTTGAGCACTTGCTGAATTATCCGTGACAGAGAATAACCAACAGCAAATGAACGCCAATGGCATTGCAATAATTGCAGGACCATTCAATGGGTTGATTGGTGTATCAGAAATACCGAGTGTATCGACCCAAACTGCTTTAGAGAGAATAATCAAAGTTACCGCTAAAAGAAGACCAACCAGACCACCTATCACAGCACCACGAGTGGTTAAACCTCTCCAGAACATAGAGAGTACAAGAACTGGGAAGTTCGCACATGCCGCTACTGAGAACGCAAGACCGACCATAAAGGCTACGTTTTGTTTCTCGAACAAAATTCCTAAAATCATGGCAAAAATAGCCAAGCCCAAAGTTGCAATTTTAGACATACGCAATTCTGATGCAGGCGTTGTTTGACCTTTTTTAAATACGTTTGCATACAAGTCATGTGAAATTGCAGAAGCGCCAGACAACGTTAAACCTGCAACTACCGCAAGAATCGTTGCAAATGCCACTGCAGAAATAAAGCCCATGAACAAATCACCGCCCAATGCTTCAGACAAGTGAACTGCAGCCATGTTGTTACCACCAACAAGTTCTAATTTGCCAGTAACCGCCATTTTTGCAACATCAAGGAATTGTGGGTTGTTTGATACGTAAAGAATCGCACCGAAACCAATGATGAATGTTAAAAGGTAGAAGTAACCAATAAAACCTGTTGCAACAACCACAGACTTACGTGCTTCTTTGGCATCTTTCACCGTGAAGAAACGCATTAAAATATGTGGAAGACCTGCTGTACCAAACATCAATGCTAAACCTAAAGAAATCGCATCAATTGGATTTGCAGCAAGTTTACCCGGCCCCATAATGCCGCCAGCTTGTTCAAGTGTCACATCATGTACTTTAGAGAAGACTTGAATTGACTGGTTGAACATTTCTGAAAAACTAAAACCAACGCCTTTCATGACCATAAATGCCATAAACGTTGCACCAGACAACAGCATCACAGCCTTAATGATTTGCACCCAAGTCGTTGCCAACATACCGCCAAACATCACGTATGCCATCATCAACAAACCAACAATCACTACGGCGATGTTGTAGTTCAAACCAAATAATAATTTGATTAGCTGACCTGCACCCACCATTTGAGCGATGAGATAGAACGCAACCACTACCAGCGAACTTACTGCTGCTAGCGTACGTACTGGTTTCTCAGCCAAACGGAATGAAATCACGTCAGATAAATTGTATTTACCGAGGTTACGTAAACGTTCCGCAATCAAGAACAAGACGATTGGCCAACCCACCATGAAACCGAGTGAGTAAAGTAAACCATCAAAACCCGACATAAATACTAATGCAGAAATACCCAAGAATGATGCAGCTGACATATAGTCACCCGCAATTGCTAGGCCGTTTTGGAAACCTGAGATTCCTCCACCCGCTGTATAAAAATCATTGGTATTGGTCGTTTGTTTCGCTGCCCATTTGGTAATGAAAAGCGTTGCCCCGACAAAAATTAAGAACATGATAATCGCATGCCAGTTGGTCGCTTGCTGTTCAGCAGCGCCTAAATCTGGACCTGCTGCGACCACACCAGAATAAAGTAAAGCTGATGTAGCGATTGCTTGGCTTTTAAATGAAGTCCATTTCATATTAATGCAGTCCTTTTTCATGGGCGATGGCTTCCACTTCTCGCATCGCTTCAGCAGTGAGTTGATCCAATTTGTTGTTGGCAATATACGAATACACACCACACAATAAAAATGACAACACAATAATGCTCAGACCCAAAGGTATACCCCATGTCGTTACGCCACCCGACAATGAACTGAGTAAAAATTCTTTGTTATAGCCAACAAGCAACATAAAACCCACGTAAGCAAATAACATGATCCCCGTTAGTGTCCAGCTCAAGCGACTTTTTTTATCCACCATTTCTTTAAACTTTGGATTTTGTAGAATCTGTTCTACCTGTCTCTCATCCATAATCCTGCTCCTGATCACAACCAACCTTAGTTGTATTATTTTTAATCGTTTTTTACTGATACAAAACTAACAATGTATGGCCGATGGTGTAATTAGACTTTGGTCGTTAAATTTTGATCAATGTAGACGTGTCAGTTCACGGATGCGTTATCATAACGGTAGATTTCTATGCGTATTTCATATGAACAGTTGGTTGATTATTGGGGTACTCGCCCTCTACATCTTAATTCTTTTTATTTGTGCCTTTTTTGGTGAAAAGCATGCCAGTCGACTCAGCACTCGTGGTCGAATGATTCTTTTCAGTCTAACCTTGGGTGTGTATTGCTCGTCGTGGACTTTTTATGGTGCAACTGGAGCCGCTGTTCGTGAAGGCATCATCTTCCTTCCTATTTATCTTGGCCCTTTATTATTTGTTGGTCTAGGTTACGATATTTGGCGAAGACTCGGCCGTGTTCGACAGCACCATGCCATCTCATCAATTGCCGATTTTGTATCTGCTCGCTATGGTAAAAGTGGCTCTTTAGCATCCTTAGTCACGATTCTTGCCGTGATTGCTATTATTCCATATTTGGCATTGCAACTCCGTGCAATTGCATTGAGTGCAACCGTGATGTTGCAACAAAATGCTGAAGTGATGACCACCACGACCAATGGTGTTTTAGCATTGACCAGCGTTTTAGCAATACTGGCCATGATGTTTGGTACTCGACAAATTGCCAATACAGAGCAGCATGGCGGCTTAATGCTGGCTGTCGCTTTTGAGTCTTTCGTCAAGTTATTTGCACTGATCTGTGTCGCGCTGTTCTTTATCTTTGATGCACCTGAAAATATCATTCAAGTTTCAGCAGATGTGAATAAAACCTTTCATGAAGTGCAATTGTTAGGTGTACCTGAAACCTTCTGGATACAAACCTTACTCGCTGGTTTAGCGATTATTTGTTTACCTCGTCAATTTCACGTCGCAGTCGTTGAATTACGCGATGAAAAATATATTCGCGGTGCGCGTCGTTGGTTTGCAGGCTATTTAATTCTGACGGTATTGGCCATTATTCCTATTGCTAGCTGGGCCTTGCATGCAGCTCCACAATATCTGGCAATTCCTGATGTAGCTGTCCTGTCTCTCCCGATCAGTTATAACCAAGATTGGCTCAGTTTATTGGCCTTCTTAGGCGGCTTCTCCGCATCAACGGGAATGCTTTTGGTCTCATCAGTTGCACTTTCAATCATGCTCAGTAATGATTTGATCATGCCAGCTTTGTGGCGTTTTGGCTTGTTGTCACGGCATGATAAGCGGCTACCGCAAGTGCTTAAATTTACACGGCGAATCTGTATTTTAGCCGTGATGCTTTTAGGCTTTTTATTCTTCCATTTTTTTAACGATATCGACCAGCTTTCTGTGTTTGGTCTATTGGCCTTTAGTGCCGTGGCACAGTTTGCTCCAGCGCTTATTGGCGGTTTGTACTGGCGAGGCGGTAGTAAACAAGGCGTTTATGCGGGCCTTATTGTCGGCTTCTTGATCTGGTCTTATACCCTACTCCTTCCCACCATTCTACGCAGCCTACCCGACGACTACTTTAGTTTTACCCAGCATTTACTGATGTTTGGTCCTTTCGGTCAGGCGTGGTTACGTCCCGAAGCATTACTCGGTTTTGAGTCCTTTGCGCCGCTTACCCATGGTGTGATTTGGGCATTGGGTCTAAACACCGTTCTTTATATTTGGATATCACGTTTATATCGCCCAAGTATCGCAGAGCAAATTCAAGCAGAGAGTTTCTTTTACTATGAAACAAAACCGCTGCCTACCCACAGTTCCAGTAATGAAATAAACTATCTGCACCATGATGTTGCTCGTCTAAAAGTCGGCGACTTGATTACCTTGGCCAAACGTATTACAGGTGAAGGTCCGACTAAGCATGCCTTTAATCAGTTCTGTTTATCAAACAATTTGATTTTGAATGAAAATAGTAGTGCTAATGGCATGTGGTGGCGCTTTACAGAGCAATATTTAGCAGGAACGATTGGCGCAGCATCTGCTCGTACGCTACTGACCACCGCAATGGTTAACAACGGCCTAGCACTTGGACAAGTCGCAAACATTCTAGATCAGGCATCACAATGGCAACGCTTTAACCAAAATCTAATCATGACCATGATTGATCATATGACCCAAGGCGTGAGTGTGATCGACGAAAATATGTGTTTGGTGGCGTGGAATAACCAATATCTGGTGCTCTTCGATTATCCAAAAGACTTGGTCTATGTCGGTTGTCCAGTTGCAGATCTGATTCGTTATAACGCTGAGCGTGGTGAATGTGGTCCTGGTTCAGTCGAAGAACATGTTCGCAAAAGACTACGTTGGATGAAGGTCGGTAGCGCGCACGAATTCGAACGCATTCGTAAAGATGGTCGTGTCATTCAAATGCGCGGAAACCCAATTGAAGGGGGTGGTTTCGTGACCACATTTGCCGATATTACGGCATTCCGTGAAAATGAAGCATTACTTGAAGGTCGTGTGCAAGATCGTACGCAACAATTGGCAGATGCTTTGACTGAACAACAATTGGCTCGTGAACAAGCGGATAAAGCCAATATGTCAAAAAGCCGATTTATTGCCGCAGCCAGTCACGATCTCTTACAACCGATGCATGCAGCACGTCTTTTTAGTACGGCATTGGAACAAAGCATCCAGTCAGATGATGATCGTAAAACATTGCAACAGTTGGATCGATCATTACATGGTGCCGAAAGTATGCTCTCTGCCCTACTCGATATCGCTCGTCTCGAAGGTGGTTCAATCCAACCGCATCGTCAAGCCTATCCATTGCATGATTTGCTGAGTGACTTAGACCTACAATTTAAGTCCATTGCCGCACAACGTAATATTGTATTTAAAGTCCATGATGTGAAATTTTGGATTGATACAGATCCTCAATGGATTCGACGAATTATTCAAAATTTTGTCAGTAACGCTTTACGCTATACCGCTAAAGGCAGAGTTGTGGTCGGTGTACTGCGCTCAGCAGAACGCCCACAACATATTCGAATTGGCGTGTGGGATACCGGTCCAGGGATTGCTGAACAACAACGCATTAAACTCTTTCAAGAATTTGAACGCTGTGGTCATACCTCACCTTGGGGTGAACAAGGCTTAGGATTGGGTCTGGCGATTGTGCAACGCATGACGGCTTTACTCAACTATCCAGTCCATGTTTACTCTGAACTGGGTCATGGTTCTTGCTTTATGATTGAAGTCCCAATTGTCGATGCTCCAAAAGTGGTAGCTGCACCTATACAAGCGGTGCCGCTCAAATCTAAAGCCTATAAGATCCTGTGCCTAGATAATGATGAAACCATTTTAGAAGGCATGAGTACCTTGCTGTCTAAATGGGGTTATCAAGTCTTTAAAGCAACAGAGCCTGAACAAGCCATTGAGATTATTCAAAATGAAAATATTCAAGTTTGGCTCGTCGACCAACATTTGAACCACAATAAAATTGGTTTAGATTTCATCAATGAACATCGTAAAGAGAACGTTCCTATTGCCTTAATTACGGCAGATTCAGATCCTGAACTTCCACAAAGATTAAAAGATTTGAATATCGTGCTGCTCAGAAAACCGTTGAAACCAGCCTCTTTACGTTCATGGTTATCAGGATTAAAAATTTCGAAATAATTCCAGATTTGTCATATGAAAAAACTAATGGCTTGTCATATTTCGAAACATCTAACCCCTATTTTTGTTTACTTAAAATAGGGGTTAGAGCTACAGAAAACCAACGCTCATCTACTCTAAATAGCAATTTTTTATAGTCGATGTGCAAAAGCTATCAAAATTTAATCATTGTGAGCAACTTGATTGACCAAAGATTACATTCAAGATAATTCTATGGCAAAGATCATCAAAAAATTGAATTCAAGCCAAAACACCTTGTTACTAATTTTTTAAATAATTGAATTTTAAGCATATAAATTATCAAAAAAGAAGATCTACAACTTTAGTCGTATTTCTATTGCATCTTACATAATCCATAAAATTAGCATTATTTTATTTTTAGACTGCACTTGTCGAAAATGATGAGCATGGGTGTAGTGATAACGAATGGAATCCATTTAACTTGAGGATTGAGACCTCCTTGAGTTAATCGCATTGATTGGAGATTATATGAATATTTCAGATGCAGTACCTCATGGTTTAGACCGAACTCAAGAATTCCATCGTCAGTATGGGGCAAATGCCATTTTGCCTGAAATCAATTGGCAAAAGATTTTTCCAGCAACCTCTTTAAAAGATGAGCATTTACAAGCACTGAATCAAATTTATCAAAGTGTTGTTCCGCTGACCTTACAAGTTTTCGATGAACTTAAACTCGATGTCTTTAGTCCAGCCGCATATCATCCACAAGGATTAGGTTTTTTTGACAAACTATCCAATCAAGAAAGTAAATTAATTGAGATATTAGAAGCCGACAGCAAAAAAATGAATGAGCATGTCCGTCATCAAATTTGGAGTATGTTACTTCGTGGTGGTGCTGTACTGGTTTTCAAAGCTTGGTTAGGAAAAGTGAAAACTGGTGAAGACCGTTTAGACACCTCACAATTTGATGAAATTTCAGATTTATTGTTCATTAAGACGCCTCATCAAACTTTGGCTGAACGTTTGGCTGTCGACCCTCAAGCAGATTATGACCATATTTTTTTAATGTATGGAAATGATGTTTATTTAGATTGCTTCAATACCGTTGAAACAGCGGCATTATTTGTTGATCTTAATGTTTATGATGCGGCTTTCTTAAGCCTGCGAGATGATCGTGTGGCGCATTATTTAATGAAAAAAGGCTATGTCACTCAAGAGCAAATCGATGATTTACAGTGCGCTTTGAATCCTTTATTTTGTAATGATGTCAGCTCTAAGCAAACTTGCTTGGCTTAAAACCTTTAGATGCTTGTCGAACATTAAAGTCAAAGCTTAAAGTTCAACCTTAAAGTCGAAGCTTGAAGACGAACTTTAAAATCGGCCACTGATAAAATCTTCTAATGGTTAAACTGTCTGATTATCAAATGATCTATTCATGGAATCATCCAGTTCTAAAAAAGACCTCTTAATAGAGGTCTTTTTTCATATCAGATATATCTAAAATAATTTGAATTAAACGCGTTTTTCTTCAATATTCAGCGCATTAATGGCAAGCACAGCTTGCGTACGATTTTGAACGCCCAACTTACGGAATATAGCCGTTACGTGTGCTTTAATCGTTGCTTCTGATACATCAAGTTCATAGGCAATTTGTTTATTTAACAGCCCTTCAGCCACCATCATTAAAACTCGGAATTGCTGAGGTGTCAGAGACTGAATACGTTCAGCCAAAGCGGTTTCTTCAGCTGCACGCGGGTCAAAACTTAAATTGGCGGGTAAGTTCGGTGGTAACCAAATATCACCGTCTAAAACGTGACGAATGGCTTCACCAATGTGACTTGGATGTGCAGACTTTGGAATATAGCCCATCGCACCGTGTGCAATTGAGCGTTGGATAATTGACACTTCTTCATGCGCAGAAACGACAATAATAGGAAGTAATGGATATTGTGCACGAACGTGAACCAATGCTGAAAAACCTGAAGCACCAGGTAAATTTAGATCTAATAAGACCAAATCAGGTTCTGGACCTTTTTCTAAGCGTTCATAAAACTCATTAACAGCAGCAGTTTCACCAATTTGGGCCTGCGGTAAACTGTAACGAACTGCTTGAATTAAAGCATGACGAAACAGCGGATGATCATCAACGATTAAAATATTCATAAGCGACGCGAGAGATCTCTAACACAATCATCATTCTAACTGTGCTATTGCAGATAAGGATACATAAATATTAACGAATTTCAGGAAATAATGTTGCGCTAATTCAGAATTCCACTCATTTTTATGTAATTTATAAAATAATGATAAGCACAGCAATTTTAAATATAAATTTCACTCAATAAAAAGATAGAAATCGACATTAAAAATATATTGAGTTATTTCAGATATTTATACTAACTCATCAATTGCTTAATGTATAAATAATCGTATAGATAAAAAAATGATAATCAATTTTCATTTCCTTATTTTACAGAATATAGCGAAATAGCGATTAATGATGGCTATCCGAGATTAATCATTTTTAGGTTAGCCAATATGTCTATTTCACAACCAAAACCATTGAACATTGTCGCTGTATCAGGTGGCTTAAACAATCCATCAAAAACTGAAGCTTTGGTACAAGCCATTTTGGACGAATTAGGTGAAGCTACGCCTATCAATGTACATTTTATTAAATTCAGCGAAATTGGTCATTTACTGGGTGGTGCGATTTATCGCAACCAATTACCTCAACGTGTGCAAGACGATTTAGCTGCGGTTGAAGCGGCAGATGCTTTAATCGTTGGGACACCCGTATATCGTGCCTCTTTTACTGGCCTGTTCAAGCATTTCTTTGACTTTGTAGAACAAACGGCTTTGGTTGATGTTCCTGTTTTATTGGCTGCCTCAGGCGGTAGTGATCGCCATGCACTGGTCCTTGAACATCAATTACGCCCATTGTTCAGTTTTTTCCAAGCTCAAACATTACCGATCGGCGTATATGCAACAGACCGTGATTTCACACCTGAATATACCATTCACAGTGAGTTCTTACGTGATCGCATTACACTCGCGATTGCACGTGCATTACCGATTTTAGAATGGGCACCTGCAAAAGGCCAACGTGCTGATGTGGTCAAAGAAAAAACTCAGCAGGCAAATCAAAATCTAGGAATCAACAAACAAATCGAACAAGAAGAAGTCTTACCTTCCGCTGCTGTACCTAATTTAAATGCAGCTGAATCAAGACTACATCAAAAGAATAACTCAGCATCAAAAACAAAAGTGGCATAAGCGCACGAATAGTCAAACAAGAAAGATAAACGGGAGAATCGCCATGACTCAAATTGAAAAACAGCCGATTAAATTTGCGTACTGGGTACCAAATGTGAGCGGCGGATTAGTGGTCAGTAATGTTGAGCAACGTACAGATTGGAGTTATGACTACAATGTCCGTCTGGCTCAAGCTGCTGAAAAAAGTGGCTTTGAATATGCTTTGACACAGATCCGTTTTACCGCAGGTTATAACGCTGAAAATCAACATGAATCGGTCAGTTTTAGTCATGGTATTTTGGCAAAAACCACAACATTAAGAGTTATTGCCGCAATTCTTCCGGGGCCTTGGAAACCCGCGCTTGCTGCTAAACAGTTAGCAACCATTGATCATTTAAGCAATGGGCGTATTGCCATTAACGTTGTTAGTGGTTGGTTCCGCGGGGAATTTGATGCGATTGGTGAAGAATGGCCTGAACATGATCAACGCTATGTCCGCTCAGAAGAATTCATCACTGCTTTAAAAGGTGTATGGACTCAAAATGATTATTCTTTTGATGGTCAATTTTACCAATTCAAAAACTATACACTTAGCCCAAAACCCATTCAAAAACCACATATTGAGATTTTCCAAGGCGGTAGTTCACGTGCCGCACGTGATATGGCCTCACGTGTTTCGGATTGGTACTTCACCAACGGAAATACGCCTGAAGAACTCAAAAAGCAGATCGATGATATTCGTGAAAAAGCCAAAGCCAACAATCATCAAGTAAAAATTGGTGTAAATGCTTTTGTGATTGCGCGCGATACCGAAGAAGAAGCAAAGCGTGTACTGCAAAACATCATTGATGGCGCAAATGTTGAAGCGGTCAAAGCATTTGGCGATGCAACGCGTGAAGCAGGTGCATCCACCGCTGAAGGTGAAGGCAATTGGGCAAAATCAACTTTTGAAGATTTAGTTCAATATAACGATGGTTTCCGTACCAATTTAATCGGTACTCCACAGCAGATTGCTGAACGTATCGTTGAGCTAAAATCAATTGGTGTAGATCTCATCCTATCTGGATTTTTACACTTTATTGAAGAGGTTGAATATTTTGGCGAGAAAGTACTGCCATTGGTGCGTGAACTCGAGGCTCAGCAATTCACACAAATTACAGCCAAATCCGCTTAGAAATTTAAGCCATGTTAAATATTTAAAATCTGTGGCGCAGAAGGATAACAATAATAAATTTTAGGCAGCAACTACTCTCCCCCAAAACTCGGTTTGGGGGATTTTTTTTATGATTTTAAAATTCGATTCAATCATTGTTTTCTATCCATTAAATATTAGATCTTTGTTGCACTTCATTTAAGAATCTAAGAATCAAAAAAGCTCATTGAGCGGAAACAAATTGATAGTTAAACATCCCTTCTTCCTTTGGGAGAAGGTTAGGATGAGGGAATACTCATGATGAGCGTTATTGTATGAATAATGACTTTTGAAAAAATTCTATTGATAAGATTGAATCCTCTTTAGAAAATCTTCTTCATTTAAAAACTGAATTACTTTAAAAATTTAATTTATAAAACGTCTACATATAAACTTTAGAAAATGAGCCAAGCTAGCAACGTTTATAGAATTTGATATCAAAAGCTACTTATTTTTTATTAAAAGTCACTGACTCAATATTTTGAAGTTCTCATGTTTTTTAAAATCGTTTGAAATTCTGATTTTAATCTCATAGGCCATGTGAATAATGTGTGAAGCATTACCAAACACCTCCAACAACACTAAATAAATAATATAAAACATATATTTACTAAATACCAATAAAAACATATGGTCAATTAACACGCGATAACGTTAAAGCTAAAATTATTATTTTAATGAGCGTAAGCCCAATAATTATAAATAATCATTTTATTCAGTCTTATAAGCTCGACGTGTTTTTAAATTCTACCTCATGTTTTTATGCGTTTAATCGTCGTAAAAATTCTAAGCATATTTAAACGTTAAAAAAATTCTTCAAAAAAATCATCGATTAATATTTAAGGAATAATCACACATGGAATTCAAAACGCTAATATTTACTTTAACGGCACTGGGTGGAATGGGTTTAGTGGGGTGTAATGATTCAAATTCATCAGAACCCATCACTCCTCCGATTAGTGTTACAGGTGATCTGTTGGTACTCACCAGCGACGGAATGATTAGTTCGATTAATCATAATCAATCAAATACTTTAGTTTCAAACACTAAAATCACAGGCTTAGCATCAGGTGATCAACTTGTGGGACTAGATCATCGTCCTAGTAATGGGAAATTATATGCTGTTGGTATACTGGGTAATATCTACACGCTGAACCCAAGTACAGGATTAGCCACTTTAATCGTCCAAATGAAAGCAGATCCTGCTGACACAACGGATGGTAATGCACCTTATACTAAAATTACTGCCGGTCCCGATGCCCTAAGTGTCAACTTTAACCCCGCTGCAGATCGTTTAAGAATTATTGGTCAAGATGGACAAAACTTAAGGGTGAATGTAGATACAGGCCTTACCATTACGGATATCGCAATCAGTCGCGCGGGTGATGCCACAACCGAGATTAGTGCTGCAGCCTATACCAATGCTTTTGCAGGTACTGCGAGTACCAAATTATACAGTATCGACTCAGCAACAGATCGTATCTATCTTCAAAATGCGAATGCAGGAACATTAGGTATCTCTGCACCACTCGGACAAAATATCTCTAATAACGGCGGCTTTGATATTGATCCTATTAATAATATAGGTTTTGCGGCGCTACAAGTTTCTGGTTCTTATAAGTTGTATCAATTAAATCTAGCACAAGTCGGAACGACAAATAATGCTGTTTTCGAAATGAGCGATCTACCAAGTGCATATAGCCAAACGTCGATCCGTGGCATTGCCCTTTCTCCATCAGAAAATATAACTTCAAAAGGATTCGGCCTAAACAACAATAATGGCTTAATCAAATTTGACATTAATCGCCCCAATGACGCTACCGAACAAAAGATCACAGGTACACAGGTCAATGAAAAATTTATCGGCATTGATTTTAGATTCCGTACGGCCACCGAGCGTGCTAACACATTATACGGTTTAACTGATCAAGCTAATCTTTATACTATTGACCTAAACTCTGGTGTTGCAACACTCGTGACTGCGCTTAAAGCTGCGGCAGGTAGTAGCTTTACTGCCTTACAAGGTGCTCAATTTGCAGTCGACTTTAATCCTACAGCCGACCGCCTCAGAGTCATCAGCAATGCAGGTCAGAATCTCCGTATCAATGTTGATTCTGGTGAAACCATACAAGATGGCATGATCAATGGTATTGCGGGTGCTTCGATTAGCGCTGCAGCCTATACCAATAGTTTTAAAACGCCGATTGCTGCACTCAGTACAGAGTTATTTAACTTAGATTTAACAAATCAATTACTGACCAAACAAGTTCCACCGAATGACGGCACATTGGTTAAGCTGGGTGAACTTGGTCTCATCTTAGGTTTAAACGATGGTTTTGATATTGCTGGGGGCGACAATGGATTAGCCTTAGCTGCCATCAACAATATTAATGGTCCTTCAGTGCTTTATCGTATCGATCTCAACAGCGATACAACGCTAAGCACTCCACGAGCGCGCGCAGCAATTTCTGCCAATGGTACGCCAAATATTATGAGCTCGACCATTGGTTCAAATACAACTTCACCTTTGATTGATTTAGCAATACTTATCAAGTAATTATAAGTTCAACTGAACTTGATTTTAGTCCAGCCATCAGATCTATTTCATCACTTTAAGACTTTTAAATGTCGATAAAGTGACGAATAGGTCTTTTCTTTTTATAGTTAAATGACTCAAATTTCATATGCTTATCTACTATTCAGTTCTCTATCTCTATAAATAAGATAAAAAATACTGATTTACAGAATTTAAAATGATAGTGGAATTGTGAAATTAAACTTACAATGTCTAAAATTCATCCTTTTGGAAGAGACAGATGTACACTGGTATCGTGCAAGGCTTAGAAAAAATTCTCGAAGTTCGTCAAGGTGATGGCTTTGTAACTCTGGTCATATCGAATACACAGAATTTTTTTCATGATGTATTTATTGGTGCCAGTGTGGCTGTGAATGGAACATGTCTGACCGCCACTTTTATTGATCTCGATGCCAATCAAGTTCATTTTGATGTTTCTCATCTTACGCTGCAAGTCACCACCTTAAAATATTTAAAACAAAATGATCTGGTGAATATTGAACGTTCTGCAAAAGTCGGTATGGAAAATGGTGGCCATAATCTTTATGGTCATATCGAAGGTACAGCCCTAATCAAAAATATTTCAAGAACAGGTGATACGCTGCATATCGATATGCACATCCCCAATGGCAATATTAAATATTTTTTCCTGAAAGGGTTCATTGGTCTGAATGGTTGTAGCCTGACCTTAAACCGTGTTGATCGTGAAAGCCAAGAAATTTCAATTGATTTAATTCCTGAAACACTACGCCTCACCACTTGGAATACAGTTCAAATCGGAGATGAAGTCAATTATGAAATCGATCAAATGACACGTACGCTGGTCGACACTTTAGAGAATATTCACCAACGTCAATAAGATGCGCTATTAAATCATCATGCTCAGGTATTTGATGATCATTAGACCATGACATCTTTTGATCATTTATATGCTCGTAAGAGATGAAGATTCATAACGATGACGAAGCACTCTAAACGCATTTTTAAATTTCATCTCATGTCCTATTTATCGGAATGCTACCACCGTAAATCATTGGGTTAATCCAATATGAATTCACAACTTCAATCAGATTCTTCATCTCATGAAAATTTGAACCCCAATCCAATCAATAAAATGACATTGCATATTGTATTTGCCATCGCGCTTGCACATTGTTTGAATGATTTAATTCAGGCATCGTTGCCTGCTATTTATCCTTTATTGAAAGCGAATTTTTCGCTCAGCTTTACCCAAATTGGATTGATCTCACTGGTCTATCAAATTACGGCATCTCTACTACAGCCTTGGGTTGGGTTTTATACCGATAAACACCCTAAACCGTATCTCCTTCCGATAGGCATGAGTATCACTCTGATTGGAATTTGTGTCCTAGCCTTTTCTGCGAGCTTTTCAATGCTGTTGGTGGCTGCTGCATTAATCGGAGTGGGTTCATCTACATTCCACCCTGAAGCATCTCGTGTTGCGCGTATGGCCTCTGGTGGACGATTTGGTACAGCGCAGTCCGCTTTCCAAGTTGGCGGTAATAGCGGTTCTGCTATTGGTCCATTATTAGCTGCAGCGATTATTGTCCCTAACGGTCAAGCATCCGCAGCATGGCTGATGGTCTTTGCCGTTTTTGGCATTTTTGTCTTGTTCAAAATTAGTCGTTGGACCGTCAGTTTTGCACGTTCATATCAAGGAAAACCGACTCAAGTCACTCAAGCTAAACTCAGCAGATCAACCTTGATTCGTGCCTTGGTCATTATCTGTTTTTTAATGTTTGCTAAATTTACTTATATCTCAACTATTAGTAATTATTATATTTTTTATTTGATTGATAAGTTTCACATCTCTATTCAGCAAGCTCAGCTTTATTTATTTGCATTTTTAGCGGCAGTTGCTTTGGGTACGTTTGTTGGTGGTCCTGTGGGCGATAAAATTGGTCGCAAAGCCGTTATTTGGATTTCATTCCTCGGAATGGCTCCTTTTGCCTTGCTCATGCCTTATGCCAATTTATTCTGGACTTTTGTCTTCGCAATTTTAGCTGGATTAATCATGTCATCGGCTTTTGCTGCCATGGTTGTGTATGCACAAGAAGCCGTTCCAGGGCGAGTCGGCATGGTGTCAGGTTTAATGTTTGGTTTAATGTTTGGTGTGAGTGGTATTGCGGCAGCAGCATTAGGCTATGCAGCAGATCATCAAGGCATCGCATGGGTCTTTAGTTTTAGTTCTTATTTACCATTACTGGGGATTTTAACGATGTTCTTACCGAATCTTCATCGCCCAAAAAACAAAGCGCTTAAAGTAAAATAAATGCTCATCTAAGTAATTACTTATCTAAGATAGTAAAAAGCTCACTTGATGTGAGCTTTTTTTAAGCAAAAATTACGCGTGATCAACATTCAGCTTAAATCATTCAGTTTATAAGGCTTAGCTTAAAAAACTCGATTTATAAGCTAAATCCAAATACATTGATTAAAATAATATGCTTAAAAGCTAAGCATAAAAACTCGGCTCAGGGACTTGATCAGTCAATACCCACTCGCCCACTTCCTGATATTTATAATCGATTGGATCATGCAAAGTCTGAGTCCGCACATTACGCCAAAAACGATCTAAGTTTAATTTTGCAGTCGTCGCGCGTGCGCCCATCACCTGAAAAATATTCTGCGTGATCAACAAGGATGTATTGGTTGCTGCGATTTTAGCTGTGGCAATCGCAATAGAAACCTCACCGCGCTGTTGAGCCGTTAAGTCACTTCCAATATTCCAAGCATTTTGTAAGCTTTGAATGGCTTTATCAGCCAATAATCGTACGCTTTCAAGTTGCACATAAAACTCTGCAAAATGTTTTTGGATAAATGGATCATTCACCGCATTTTCAGCGAGCGACTTCGACCACGCTTTTTGTGTTTTCACTGATTCTTTTGCGATTTCAAATGCGCCTTCCGCCACACCTAAAAACAGATGGACGAAAATTAATTGCGCAATCAAAGGTCTTAAACTGGAGTAAGGCGTACTCAACGGACCGGGATTGAGCAGTAATTCATCTTTATGAATTTTAACCTGTTCAAAATGGCTGGTTCCGCTGTCGGTTTGGCGCTGGCCCATATTGTTCCAATCCCCTAAAAAGCTCACGCCTTCTCGTTCCGTTGGAATGACCCCAATGAGTAATTTTCCAAGTTCATTGAATCCAGAGCACAGTAAAATATCTGAATCGATGGAACCTGAACAGAAACTTTTGTCGCCATGAAAAACGAATTCATTTTCAGATGTCTGTGTTGCAGTGGTTCTTTTATCTAAGGGGTTTAAAGTATTGCCCCAGAATAAATTATCTTGAGCTGTTTTTTGAAACCAAGTTGCATATTGTTCAGGCTGTGTAAACAATTGCACAGTCGCAATCAAAAGATGATGAAAGCCATAAACATGCGCCAATGAACTATCCACTTGAGCAATGATTTGTATGGTTTTAAAAATAGAATGCCAATCGCCTTGTTGACCCCCATATTCCTTCGGAATAGACAGCGATAAAAGACCACTTTGTCGGATCAAATCACGTTCTCGTTTTGGATTGCCCCCTCTCTTATCACGTTCAGCTGCAGTCTCTGCAAAAGTCTGTGCAAGTTGTTGTGCAAGCTGAATGGGATCTTGCAGCCTATTTATATGAGGAGCATTCATTGTCTTATACCGTATTCCAAGTGGCTAAAATATTAACAGATTGTGATTATTCGCTTTATCATATTGCTGGATGTGCTTATTCCTAAAACAACAATACCGCTAGGTTTTCTAACGGTATTGAGATAAACGTAATAAAAGATTCTTAAGCGTGTTGTGATTTCACTTCAACAATCAATTGATCCACCACTTGTGGGTCTGCCAAAGTAGAAGTGTCACCTAAACTGTCTAGCTCATTGGCTGCAATTTTTCTTAAAATACGGCGCATAATTTTACCTGAACGCGTTTTAGGTAATGACGGTGCCCAATAGATCACATCAGGTGTTGCAACAGGTCCAAGCACTTTACGTACCCAGCCCACCAACTCTTTACGAAGTTCTTCAGACTCCGCGGTATCTGATTGCAACGTCACATACGCAGCCACGCCTTGCCCTTTAATATCATGTGGCATGCCAACCACTGCAGCTTCGGCAACGTGTTCATGCGCGACCAAGGCACTCTCGATCTCTGCCGTTCCCAGTCGATGTCCTGATACATTTAAGACATCGTCCACGCGACCTGTGATCCAGTAATAGCCATCTTTATCTCGACGTGCACCATCGCCTGTAAAATAGTTTCCAGGATAGGTCGCAAAATACGCCTCAATGAAGCGATCAGGATCGCCCCAAATGGTACGCATTTGACCCGGCCAAGAGTCTTTAATCACCAAATTACCCTCGGCTTCACCTTCAAGCTCTTTACCATGTTCATCTACCAATGCAGGTTGCACACCAAAAAATGGTCGTGTCGCTGAACCGGGTTTCAAAGCGGTCGCACCTGGAAGAGGCGTAATCATGAAACCACCTGTTTCCGTTTGCCACCATGTGTCTACAATCGGGCAACGGCTTTCACCCACCACCGTGTAATACCAATTCCAAGCTTCTGGATTAATGGGTTCACCTACTGAACCGAGTAGGCGTAAACTACTGCGGTCACTTTCACGAATGAAAGCATCGCCTTCACGCATCATGGCGCGAATTGCAGTTGGAGCAGTATATAAAATAGTGACATTATGCTTATCGACAATATGACCGGTACGCGCCCATGTTGGATATTGTGGAACCCCTTCGAACATCAGCGTGGTCGTACCATTTGATAATGGACCATATAACACATAAGAATGTCCCGTGATCCAACCGACATCTGCTGTACACCAAAAAACATCGTCTTGCTTCAAATCAAAGACTTCACGAAATGAAGTATTGGCAAAGGTTAAATAGCCGCCTGTAGTATGCAGTACACCTTTCGGTTTCCCCGTGGAGCCTGAGGTATATAAAATAAATAACGGATCTTCAGCATTCATTGGCTCAGGTGGGCAAATATCATTTACAGACATGATTTCCATGTGATACCACAAATCCCGTCCTTCATGCATGGTGATCGGGTTGCCTGTACGGTGCACCACAATCACATTGGTCACTGAGTCGGTTCCCTCTAAGGCCATTGCAGCATCGACATTTTCTTTGAGCGGAATCGCTTTACCACCACGCATACCAGAGTCTGCGGTAATCACCACTTTGGCTTGACTGTCATCGATACGACTGGCCAAGGAGTCTGGAGAGAAGCCGCCAAAGACAACACAGTGCACGGCGCCAATTCGGGTACATGCCAACATGGCAATCGCTGCTTCAGGCACCATTGGCATATACAGCACCACACGGTCTCCCTTACTGACTCCGCGTTTTTTCAATACATTCGCAAAGCGGCAGACTTCATCATGCAGTTCTTCAAAGGAAATAATTTTATGCCGAGATGGATGATCACCTTCCCAAATAATGGCTGGCTTATGCGGATGTTCTTTTAAATGCCGATCTAAACAGTTTTCACTGACGTTCAATTGGCCATCAGCAAACCATTCAACTTTATATTGATCTGGACTAAAGTTGGTATTTTTAACCTGAGTGAACGGTTTAATCCAGTCAAGCTTATTGGCCGCTTCCGCCCAAAATTCATCAGGTTGTTCGATCGACTGTTTATAACGTTCAAAATACTGTTCTTCGCTTGTTCTTGCGGTTTTTTTAAAGTGTGCTGGAACTGGATAAAGTTCATTCATAATTCACGTCCTTGATTTATGTATCCCATCTCGAGATTTTTACAGACCCAATTGATCATTTTTTGTGTTATGTGCTCAGTATGACTATACTTTAAAAATACACACAATCATGCTTTGGTCGTAGTTTTTGAATTCTTTTATAACAAAATAATACGTCATCATGAGCATATTAAAAATAAGCATAAATTTTATGGTTTGAATTGATATGGTTATATAATTTAATCCTTTATGAGTATTGAACAGTATCTAAAATCAACATTTTTCTATCATTTTATTCCAGTTATTTATCGAACTCATCCATATAACTGATACATATAACACGTCAATTTTATAATTACTTAACCCTGAAATAGACCAGCTTTAATGCGTCCTTCTCATCAGCAATAGATGTGCTGCATTGACTCAAATCATTAACATGAAATAATCAGAGTAAATACATCAAATCTTTCAATTTTTGTTTATTTTCAGGCAAAATAGAGCAACACTTTAGATTGGGAACACCTGTGGCTGAACAACAAAACACCTTAAGTGATGTTACACAAGGTACAACCCAGCTTTTGCATGATGCAACCGAAAAAACAGCTCAAACTGTACTTGCTCATACCTCTAAATATAATGATGCCTATAGCACCATCGATAAAATTATGGATGGCTTTTGGGAACGAATTCCTTATATCTGCATTGCATTCGTGGTATTTACCATTTTCTGGTTATTGTCCAAAGTCTTTAAATTTTTTGTGCGTAAAACATTGTCTGATCGCACTTACACCCGCCAAAATTTAGTGTTGGTGTTGAATCGTGTGGGTGCTTCAGCCATTATTTTCTTTGGATTTCTGATTGCAATGGTCATCGCAATTCCGGGTTTTACACCCGGTCAATTGATGAGTGCATTGGGTATCGGTTCAGTTGCAATTGGTTTTGCATTTAAAGATATTTTCCAAAACTTATTGTCTGGCGTTTTGATTTTACTCAGTGAACCTTTCAAAATTGGCGATGATATTATTGTTTCAGGTATGGAAGGTACAGTGGAAGATATTCAAATCCGTGCAACCTACCTACGCTCACCAGATGGTCGTCGTATCGTGATTCCAAATGCCACGGTGTATACCAGTGCGGTCACGGTGAATACCGCATATAAACGCCGTCGTTGTGAGTTTATCGTCGGCATTGGTTATGAAGATGACGTGCAAAAAGCCAAAGATGTTGTCATGAAAATTCTAGACCACGACAGCAGTATTTTGAGTCAACCCGGCTTTAGTGTAAATGTAGCGGCTCTAGCCGACTTTTCGGTGAATCTAAAAGTGCAATGGTGGGTCGATACAGGCGAAACTGGAACATCAAACTCGATCAGCTCAGTACAAGAAAAAGTGATTCAGGCTTTTGCTGAAAATGATGTTTCGATTCCTTATCCTGTTCAAGAAGTGAAAGTCTACCGCGGCGATCCTTCGGTTCAAGATGAAGAAACGGCACGGGCAAAAAAATAAATGAATCGCCAGTAAGATTCATTAAACAGTCGAGCTAAACAATCTGCCCAAGACGTAAGGAATAACAGTTTCAGTTCGAATAATACGGTTGCCTAGGCTGAATGCTTGGCAGCCGTTTTTAATGAGCAGATCAATCTCATAAGGAATGAACCCCCCTTCTGGTCCAATTATAATCGTACAGGCATGATCGATGGAAAAAGGCATACTAGATTCCACATAAGGATGTGCCACATAACAGGGTACATCTGGGGAAATAAGTGTAGGCAAAACATCTTCAACAAAGGGTTTAAAACGTTTAAAAATTACAATTTCAGGCGCGACTGTATCCCCTGCTTGCTCTAACCCAAGTTCGATAAAATGATTAAGCTGTTGCAAAAAAGGAGTCTGCCAATAACTTTTATCAACTCTATAACTGTGTAATAAAATAATTTTTTCTACGCCTAAAGTAACGCTATCTTGTATTAATCGACGTAAAACTTTCGGTCGTGGCATCGCTAAAATGAGCGTGACAGGAAGTTTCTTTGGAACAACTTCTTCATGCAAAGCTTTAACACGAATGGCTTGTTCGGATACCTCAACTACTTCAGTTAAATATCGTTTTCCTGCTTTGATACCCACTTTTAAGGTATCACCCACTTGAACATCGACATGGAATTTTAAATGTTCAAGCTGACGCTTTGAGGTGATAGACCAAAGTTCAGATTCAGTTTGACGTGGATCAAGCAGGACGATATTCATAAGATCTAAAATAAAAAAATGCAGTATAAGGATACGTGATTGCTAATGAGGTTGTCGCCCATTTCTCTCTATAATCAATTTTCTGTGTAATAAAACTATATGCGCTATAAAGTTTTCAGTTTTATAAAACTGAGCATCAAAGTAAAAAAGCGGTTGGCCTGTTTCATCGATTACATTGAGTTAATCAAATTAAGTTGATCGAAATTAGGTTATAAAAAAGTAAATCTGGCTGATACAAAATAAGGATTCACCTTC
This sequence comes from Candidatus Acinetobacter avistercoris, assembly GCA_018883945.1. GTDB lineage: Bacteria > Pseudomonadota > Gammaproteobacteria > Pseudomonadales > Moraxellaceae > Acinetobacter > Acinetobacter avistercoris. The sequence continues at coordinate 47,319 of JAHLFF010000111.1, read as the reverse complement.
AATCCATATTGAAGCAAGAATTCCATATTAAACATTATAAATATTGATCTAAAATAGCGATGTGTTTTTTTAAAGACCCTGCGTTTTTTTTCATAATTGCAGTCGCATTCTCAGTCATCTGTTCCGCTAAAGATTGATTTTCAATAAAATCTATCAACATCGCTGCAATATGTGATGCGTCATGACCCACAGCAACGGCATCCTCTTTCACAAATTCATCGACAATCGTTTGGAAATTAAAATAATTTGGACCCAATACTGTCGGGACCTTCAATACAATCGGTTCCAATATATTATGACCGCCACCCGGTACATTTAAAGATCCACCAACAAAACAAGCTTGACTCAAACCATACCATAGCCACATTTCGCCCATGCTGTCAGCCAAATATACTTGGGTATCTGTTTGAATGGCTTCATTTAAACTCCGACGATGCGTAGTTAAATTCAAGTTTTGTGCTGCGCGATAAACCTCATCAAATCGTTCGGGATGACGAGGAACCACAATTAACAACAACTCAGAATCAGCGTCTAATTGAGTCCTTAATGCCTCTAACAGCAGTTGCTCTTCAGGTGCATGAGTACTGGCTAAAGTAATCATTTTACGATGGGTTAATTTCCATTCTACTTTTAATCGTTCTGCTTGATCGATGAAGTTTTGCGGCGCATGAATATCAAATTTAATACTACCCACCACTTCACTTTGATTCTTTGGCGTACCCAACTGCTGGAATCTCTCTAATGAAGCCTGATCTTGTGCCAAAAGCTGATTTAAACCCCGTAACATCGGCTGGGTTAAGCTCGGCACTTTGGCATAACCTTTTGCCGATTTTTCAGAAAGTCGTGCATTAACTAAGATGGTCGGGACGTTGGCTAATTGAGCTTGATCAATCAAGTTCGGCCACAATTCAGTTTCAACCAAAACCAACATCTTCGGCTGATACTTTTGGAAAAAATCTTGAACTAAATGCTTTTGGTCTGCAGGTAAATAGACGGCTTGGAAGAGCGCTTCATATGGCGCTTTTAAAAATAATGACTTAGCACGAGCCTGACCCGTTTTGGTGGTATTGGTCACTAAAATGGGATGACCCAATTTTAAATAATGCTCAATTAAAGGTTGTGCTGCATTGGTTTCACCGACAGAAACCACATGAAACCACAAAACATCTTGGTTTTTAGCTGGCTGAAAAGGCCCAAATCGTTCAAGACATTCTTGCTGATATTGTTGTTCATTTTCGGCACGTTTTTTTATACGCCATTGATAAACGGGCTTAAGAATTGCCAAGGCTGCGTTATACCAAAATGGAGTTGTCAAAAAAGTGACCTCAAAAAAAGAATCTCGAAATATGAATCTCGAAATATGAATCTCGAAATATAAATATTGAATATATCACAGCGCATGAATCACTTAACTATTCATGCGCTGTCTTCTCTCAAATTAGACTCTTATATTAGAATCTTATATTAGAGATTATTCAGCATGCGCTAAAGTCTCTGATAAAAACGGATAATCTATATAGCCTTCAGCGACGTCGGTTCCGATCATATTTTCAAACTTCAATTCATTGAGAGGCGCATCTTGTACTAAACGCTCATACAAATCTGGATTTGCAATATAGTCTTTACCAAATGAAACAGCCTCTGCCTTACCTGAGCTTAGAAGTTCAAGCGCATCATCACGGCTCAAACGCATATTAGCAATATATGGTACCGACTGCGAGCGAGCTTTAAGCTCTAAACTGATACTGTCGTCAGCCAAATATTCACGGGTAAAGAAGAAGGCAATTTGACGTTTACCCAGTTCTTCAAGCACGTATCCAAAAGTTTCACGTGGATCCTCATCGCCCATGTCGTGCTCATCACCACGTGGTGCAAGATGAATACCGACACGACCTGCGCCCCAGACTTCGATTAAAACATCCATCACTTCTAACAAGAAACGCGCACGATTTTCAACCGAGCCACCATAAATGTCTTGGCGTTTATTGGTTTTGGTCTGTAAAAATTGGTCAATCAAATAACCATTTGCTGCATGCAGTTCTACACCATCAAAACATGCCGCTTTTGCTTTGATTGCAGCTTGTTTGAATTGTTCTGTTATGGCGTGAATTTCAGCAATTTCTAATGGACGTGGCTCAACATAATCACGCTTCGGACGAAGTAAACTAACCTGCCCTGCTTGTTTGACATTGCTAGCAGAAACAGGCGTTTCACCATTTAATAATTCAGGATCTGAAACACGACCAACATGCCATAATTGAGCAACGATCAAGCCACCTTTATCATGTACAGCATCCGTTACTCGTTTCCAACCATCAACTTGTGCATCAGTGAATAGCCCTGGTGTATTTAAATAACCATTGGCTTCTTCAGAAATAACTGTGGCTTCAGAAATGATCAACCCTGCACTTGCACGCTGTGCATAGTATTCTGCCATCATTGCTGTTGGAACACGTTCATCCGTTGCACGGCTACGCGTTAAAGGTGCCATCACGACAGGGTTTTTTAATTTCAATTCACCAAAATGAATGGGAGTGCTCAAGTCAGTCATTAAATGTTCCTCACCACCCTAATGTTATTTTGTTAGAGTGATTGTTGAATATGCAGTAAAAAATCTTGAATCAGTGCTTCATTTCGAGAGAAATATGACCATTGACCATATTTAGTCACTTGAACCAAACCTGCTTGTTGTAATACAGACAGGTGATTCGACATAGTCGATTGTGAAATATCGGCAATTTTTTCAATATGTCCCGCGCAGACACCACGACTAAAATCATAAACACATTCATCTTGTGGGATAAATTGTTCAGGATCTTTGAGACAGTTTAAAATCTGTCGTCTAATCGGGTTAGCAAGGGCTTTATAAATCGCTTCTGAATCCATATTCTTTCACTCGAGTACATCTAAGGCACTGTACTAAAATTATTATATCGATTTTTTTAGATATTAATATCGAAATTATACGATATTTAACAAATCTAGAGTTTCATCGACATTGCATATCTGACCTAGTTTAACATTGATCTGTTTTACGTTTGTAGTAATGAGCACTTTTAGTCGCATATTAAAAAGCAGAGCCTAAGCTCTGCTAATCAAATATTTGGATGATAACCGTTTAATTCAACGTTTTTTGCTGCTTACAAAGCTGAATCATTAAAAGTCTGCTTCGTTAAAAGCTTGACTCATTAAAGACCCAATGAATTAAAGACCTTGTTTCAAGCTCGCTTCAATAAATTTATCTAAATCACCGTCCAATACTGCGCCGGTATTGGAACTTTCAACACTGGTACGCAAATCTTTAATACGCGAGTCATCTAAAACATAAGAACGAATTTGACTGCCCCAACCAATATCAGACTTGGTGTCTTCGAGCGCTTGTGCAGCATCATTACGAATTTGCATTTCACGTTCATACAACTTTGCACGTAACTGTTTCCATGCATGATCACGGTTTGCATGTTGAGAACGTTGGTTCTGACAAGCCACCACAATACCTGTTGGCGCATGCGTTAAACGTACTGCAGAGTCGGTTTTGTTAATGTGCTGACCACCCGCACCAGATGCACGATAAGTATCTGTACGCACATCTGCTGGATTAATATCAATTTCAATATTATCGTCCACTTCTGGCGAAACGAATACGGCAGAAAATGAAGTATGGCGACGGTTACCTGAGTCAAATGGTGATTTACGAACTAAACGGTGTACACCTGATTCAGTACGTAACCAGCCATAAGCATACTCACCTTCAACACGGATCGTTGCAGACTTGATCCCTGCGACATCACCACCAGACTCTTCCATAAGTTCCGCTTTAAACCCATGACGCTCAATCCAACGTAAATACATACGTAGCAACATCGAAGCCCAGTCTTGCGCTTCGGTACCACCCGAACCTGATTGGATTTCAACATAACAAGGATTCGGATCCATTGGATTACTAAACATACGACGGAATTCAAGTTTTGCTAACTCTTCTTCTGCAGCCGTTAGTTCAGATTGAACATCTTCTAAAAGACTTTCGTCGTCCGCTTCAACTGCCAAATCAAGTAATGCTTGTGCATCATCAAGTTGACTGGTTAAGCCTTCCAATACATTCAAAACATTTTCAAGCTCGCCTTTTTCTTTGGCCATCGCTTGAGCACGACTTTGGTCATTCCAAATCGTAGGATCTTCTAACTCACGCAAAACCTCTTCTAAACGCTCTTTCTTGAGATCGTAGTCAAAGATACCCCCGTAGTGTTTGACCACGTTCGCTTAAGTCTTTTAATTGGATTAGATAAGGATTAATTTCCACGCGAATTACTCTCAACCAAATTAGATATATTCTGAAGGGTGAAATTATATCACACTCCTCAGTGACTCGAATCACCCCGAAGTTAAGCGTTTGAACTCCCCCATTTGAATTGACTTATTTGGCTCTTTACTGGAAGAATTTAAAGAGCCATGTTAATTCACGCGTTCATAACTGACACTAATCTATTTTTAATATGTTTGATCTGATGATTTTATCTGCACCATTCACAACTATTGATAAGAATTTACTGCTTAAAAATACAAGCAAGACATCTTTTTTTTGATGTAAGATACATTTAAAAGTTACAAAATTGGATTAATTTTAATCACTTATTCAAAAATACACACTTTCCACACAGTTTTAATAAAACAAAACATTAAATATTTATTTTTATTTATTAATGGTTTATGCAAAATAAATAACATCAAATTACTTAACTTACATTCCAATTACAACCCTTTGATTGACGCATTCTAAAAATTCTCTAGACTTAAATATGTAACAAAAAATGTATTCGAATTTTAATCTACGAGGGGAAGTATCCATGAAAAAATTAGCAATCGCTTCTGCATTACTTTCAGCTTTAGCTGTAACAGGAACTGCAAATGCCTATCAAGCTGAAGTAGGTGCTTCTGCTGGTTATGTTGATCCAGACAATGGTAGCTCAGGTAGCGAGTTTGGCGTAAATGGTAAATACTACTTCAATCCAGTTCAAGTACGTAATTCACCACTTGCTGAAGCGGCGTTCCTTGATCGTGCAAGTAATGTAAGTGCTCATATTAATTATGCTGATCGTGGCGAATTAGATGATACTAGCTATGGTGCTGCTGTTGAATACTTCGTACCTAACTCTGATTTCTATGTATCTGGTGGTATCAGCCAAAATGAACAAGAGCGCTTCGATTTTCTAGGTCGCAAGTTTGATTTCGATACAACATATTATAATGCTGAAGTGGGTTATCTTCCAGCGCCTGGTCTATTAATTGCAGCGGGTCTTAAAGGCTACGACAATGATTATGATGATGGTGTAGATCCAACGATCCGTGCTAAATATGTAACAACTTTAAGCAATGGTAAAGACATTAACCTTGAAGCTGGTGCAGCATTTGGTGATCTAGATGAGTTCAATCTAGCTGCTGACTACTACATCGATAAAACTTTAAGCGTTGGTGCTGACTACTACAATAACGATATCTCTGATCGTTCTGAAGTGGGTATCACTGCACGTAAATTCATTAATCAACAAGTAAGTTTAGAAGGCCGTGTTGGTTTTGGTGAACAAGCTAATAATGACTACAATTCATTTGGTGTTGCAGCAAAATATCGCTTCTAATCGATCTATAAACATTTAATAAATTTATATTTTAAAAGCCCTTCTCCGGAAGGGCTTTTTTTGCATCCTCTTATATTTTGTAAGTTTTTGTCTTGTGATTGAATGTTATATTTTTATACAATGATTTCGAACTGTAACAATAGTGTCATAATTTAATAACAAAGAGAGCCCTTCATAATGTTTAAGAAAATCACACTTGCAACAGCACTTATTGCTAGTCTAGGCACAGCTCACGCTTATCAAGCTGAAGTTGGCGGAACAGTAAGTTTAATTGATCCTGATAATGGCGATACCTCTACTGGCTTTGCAATTGATGGAAAATATTATTTCAATCCAGTTCAAGTAAAAAACTCACCTCTCAATGAAGCTGCATTTTTGGATCGTGCAAGCAATGTAAATGCTGAAATTTCGTATACTGATTATGATATTTCAGACACTACAACTTTTGGTGTTGGTATTGAATACTTTGTACCAAATTCAGACTTTTATGTAAGTGCTGGTGTTGGTCAAGTTCAACAAGGTGTTGATGGTTTTAAAGATTTTGATACCACAGTCTACAATGCAGAATTAGGTTACTTACCAGCACCAGGTCTTTTGGTGGCTGTAGGATTAGCAGGTTACGATAATGATTATGGTGATGATATCGATCCAACATTACGTGCTAAATATGTGACTCAAATCGGTTCATATGATACAAACTTCGAAGCAAGTACAAGTTTTGGCGACATAGATGCCTATGCTCTAAAAGCAGATTTATATCTAGATAAGACTTTTAGTGTTGGTCTAGGTTATTCTGATCAAGATTCTGTTGGCGACAATGATGTTTTCAGTATTAATGCAAAAAAATTCTTTACTCAACAAATTAGTTTAGAAGGTTCAATTAATTTTGCAGATGCTGGGAATGTGTTTGGCGTTCGTGGCGGATACCGTTTCTAATTTCATTAGAAAATAAATATAAAAAACCGCTCTCTAGAGCGGTTTTTTAATGAGCCAAGTAAAGTACTCGCAATTGCACACTCAAGTGACCTCTAAACTCATTTTTATCGAGTTCATAGACTAAATTGACATGGCTTTGCGTAGAATCATAGTCAAATTTATCCAAGGCATTAAATGCAATGGCCTCAACGATTTGTCCGTTATCCAATGCAAGTTTTAACTTTAAATGGACGTCCTTAAGCCAACGATGTTCCACGACTTTAAATTGACCTTGAAAAATAGGCTGTGGAAATTTTTGTCCCCATGGCCCCAATTGTTCAATTTGCTGAACTGTGCTCACTTGAAAGTCTTCAGGACTGAGTTCACCATCTGTAGACAAAGAAACTTGAAAAATTTCATCATCTGTTTGATCAATCAGCTGTTCAAATACCTGTTTAAATTCTTCAAAGTGTTCACGCTTAATCGTGAGTCCAGCTGCTGCTGCATGACCCCCAAAAAAACTAACCAAATGCGGATGCTGCTCAGCGACTTTTTCGATACAGTCTCGGATATGAATCCCATCTATGGAACGTGCAGAGCCTTTAATATGTATGCCGTCTTTATCCGCAGCAAAAACAATACTTGGTCGATGAAATTGTTCTTTTAATCGCCCAGCTACAATACCAATAACGCCTTGATGCCAATGCTCTTCAAACATGATCAGCGCCGATGGCATATTTTCTTGATCAATATTTAAATTTTCCATCGCGGATAAAGCATCTTGTTTCATTTCCGCTTCGACATGGCGTCGTTCTAAATTCAAATCATTCAGCTGCTGTGCAAGTGGATAAGCTGTTTCAAGAGTCTCTGCCAATAGACATTCGATACCAATGTCCATGGTTTCCATACGGCCTGCTGCATTAATACGAGGACCGATAACAAAACCTAAATCTTGTGCTTTGATTTGTGCAGGATCACGTCCAGCAATATCCAACAAAGCAAGAATACCAGCGCGACATTGTCCACTCTGAATTCGCTTCACACCTGAGTCAACCAAAATGCGATTGTTATAATCTAAACTCGCAACATCAGCATAGGTGCCCAGTGCGACTAAATCTAAATACTGGGTCATTTTTGCAGTCGATTTTTGCTGTTTCGCACGCTGACTGCTTAAATTTGCCAATACATAAAATGCAACTCCGACCCCAGCCAAAGCCTTACTCGGGAAATCACAGCCCAACTGATTGGGATTGACCACCGCTTCTGCTTTTGGTGTTTCTTTGGTCGTCAAATGATGATCTGTGATAATCACTTGCATGCCATGTGCTTGAGCTTGTTCAACCCCTGCATGACTGGAAATACCATTATCAACCGTGATCAAAAGATCGGGGGTATAGGTCACAAAAACCAAATCTGCAATTGCAGGCGTTAAACCATAACCATATTTAAAACGATCAGGGACTAAATATTCAACATTTGCACCCATTTCTCGTAAAGCTAAAATCATCAATGCCGTACTGGTTGCACCATCGGCATCATAATCCCCCACAATGACGATTTTTTGTTGTTGATCAATCGCAACATCAATCATGGCAATTGCTTGATCTAGACCTTTCATTTTGGGTACGAGTAAATGTTTAAGTTTTAATTCGAGTTGTTGTGCCGATTCGACACCACGGCGCGCCAATATTTTTGCAAATAAAGGCGATAAACCCTGAAAATTTTCAGGATCAGTTAACAGTGGCCGTTCACGAATAAGAATAGGTGACATTTATGGCATCAGACGTGTGAGTTGCCACTCGGTATTTACTTGTTCATAACTCAAACGGTCATGCAAACGACTTGGACGGCCTTGCCAGAATTCATAATGATCTGGAATCAAACGATAACCACCCCAAAATTCAGGTTTAGCCAAATCTGTCTTTTCCGCGATGGAGTCATGTAATGCTTTAAACCGAGACTGGAGCAACTCACGGCTCTCAATCACGCCGCTTTGAGGCGTACTGATATGTGCCGCAATTTGGCTCTCACGTGGACGTTTATGATAATAGTCTGTCGATTCATCAACAGAGATTTTCTCAACTTTCCCACTGATACGAATCTGACGCTCCAACTCGGGCCAATAAAACAACAGCTCAGCAAAAGGATTAGAAGCAAGATCTAATCCTTTTTGACTGTCATAATTGGTATAAAAATCATAGCCAGATTCAGTTGCACCACGAAGCAATACGGTCCGAACGTGCGGCCGCCCTTGGGCATTTGCCGTTGCCAATGACATGGCATAAGGTTCAAGTAATTTAATTTCTAAAGCGTGGTTAAACCAATTTAAAAATTGCTCGTGCGGATTGCGTTGAACTTGACCTTCATGTAACTCACCTTTTTCATAGGTTAAACGTAGTTCACTTAAATCCTTAATCACATTACTCATGATGAACTTTACTCTCAAATGATTTTAAGCTGCGTTTGCACGTACCGCATCTGCCAGTTGATTTGCCAATGCTGTTACTTCTGCTAGATCTTCACCTTCAACCATGACACGAATCACAGGCTCAGTACCCGATTTACGAATCAATAATCGACCTCGACCTTTGAGTTGTGCCTCAGCTTTATCAAATTCTGTAACCAAAGCAGGTACAGCGTAGGGATCAAACATTTGTTCTAAGCGTACGTTGACCAACACGTTGGGCAATAATTCAAAACCATCAACCAACTCATGTAAGGCTTTTTGCTGCTCTACCATCACGGTCAATACTTGTAAGGCTGCAATGATCGCATCACCGGTCGTGCTTTTATCCAGTGTTAAAATATGACCTGATGGTTCGCCACCTATAACCCAGTCATGATCAGCTAAAGCTTGGAATACATAGCGATCACCGACCTTAGCCCGAGTAAATGGCACATTGGCTTTTTCTAAAGCCAATTCTAAAGCCATATTACTCATCACTGTACCCACAATACCCGCAGGTTTTTGATTCGCTTGAGTCGCCAATATGTATAAAATATGATCGCCATCGATCAGCTTGCCATATTTATCGACCATGACCACACGGTCTGCATCACCGTCAAACGCCACACCTATATCGGCTTCATGTTCAACAACGGCAGCTTGTAGCTTTTCTGGATGTGTTGAACCACAGTTTTCATTGATATTCAAACCGTCTGGTTCATTATGAATCGCAATAACTTTAGCACCTAATTCACGAAATACAGATGGACCTACGCTATAAGCAGCGCCATTTGCACAATCCACTACAATTTTTAAATCATTTAAATCATAGTGATAAGGAAATGATGATTTGCAAAACTCAATGTAACGACCATTGGCATCTTTTACACGGACGCTTTTTCCCAAATTAGCATTGTCTTCGATCAAAATATCTTTTTCTAATTCTAAATTGATCGCATCTTGGAAGGAATCTGCGATTTTTTTGCCTTCACCCGAAAAGAACTTAATTCCATTATCAAAAAATGGATTATGCGATGCAGAAATGACAATGCCTAAACTCGCATGCAAAGCACGTGTTAAATGTGCAATAGCGGGGGTTGGTAATGGCCCTAATAAGTGAACATATACACCCGCAGCATTTAAGCCTGCTTGTAATGCTGCTTCTAAAATATAACCTGATAGACGGGTATCTTTCCCCAATACCACAATCGGTTTATTCTTTTTGGTCGTTTGTTTTAAAACTTTCCCCGCGGCAAAACCAAGTTTTAAAGCAAATTCAGGGGTAATCGGAAGTTCTCCGAATTTTCCTCGTATACCATCTGTACCAAAATAACTCATCTTTTTCCCGCTTATTATCCGTGTTTTTTCACACTTCGATTTTCATAAAACCACTTTACACTAAATAAAAAAAGCCGTCATAAACTGACGGCTTTTTATACAACAAATACTGCAAAAATTCAGCCAATAGATTAATGAATATTAACCTACGCGATAATTCGGCGCTTCTTTCGTGATCGTCACATCATGAACATGCGACTCAGACATACCAGCTGCAGTGATTTTAACAAATTTCGCATTTTCACGAAGATCATTAATCGTTGCAGAACCGGTATAACCCATTGATGAGCGTAAACCACCCATCATTTGATGCACGATATTGCCCATTGGACCTTTATAAGGTACGCGACCTTCGATGCCCTCTGGCACTAATTTCTCAGCGCCCGCTTTTGAGTCTTGGAAATAACGGTCTGCAGAACCTGTAGAACCTGCCATTGCACCCAATGAACCCATACCACGGTAGGCTTTGTAATAACGACCTTGGAAAAATTCAACTTCGCCAGGTGCTTCTTCAGTACCTGCCATGAGCGAACCCACCATGATTGTACTTGCACCAGCACCAATCGCTTTCGCCATATCGCCAGAGAAACGAATACCACCATCCGCGATCAATGGAATCTGTTCTTTCAGTGCATTAGCAACGCTGTCAATCGCAGACATTTGTGGCATACCAATACCCGCCACAATACGCGTCGTACAGATTGAACCAGGACCAATCCCTACTTTCACTGCATCTGCGCCAGCATCTAAAAGTGCAAGTGCAGCATCACCTGTTGCGATGTTACCGCCAATCACTTGAACTTGAGGATAGTTGGCTTTAACCCAGCGTACACGCTCGATCACACCAGCAGAATGACCATGTGCAGTGTCGACAACAATCGCATCCACACCTGCTTCAACCAAAGCTTCTACACGGCTCGGTGTTTCAAGTCCAGTACCTACAGCAGCACCTACACGTAAACGACCTAAGTCATCTTTACAACTGTTTGGATAAAGCTCAGCTTTACGGAAATCGGTGACTGTAATTAAACCTTTAAGCTCATTGTTGTCATTTACAACCAGTACTTTTTCAATACGATGTTGTTGTAATAAAGCTTGAATATGTTCTTTAGATTCATGTTCACGCACAGTCACTAAACGATCTTGACCGGTCATGATATTACTTACAGGCTGTTCAAGGTTCGTCTCAAAACGTGTATCACGTCCCGTTACGATACCCACAACTTTACCGTCCTTAACTACAGGCACGCCACTGATATTGTTCGCTTGAGTGATTGCAATCAACTCACGAACTGTCGTTTCAGGGGTAACCGTAATAGGATCTTTGACCATACCTGCTTCAAATTTTTTCACGCGGCGAACTTCAGCTGCTTGCGCAAGAATATCCATATTTTTATGCAGGATACCAATACCACCATTTTGTGCCATCGCAATTGCCATACGTGACTCAGTCACAGTATCCATTGCAGCAGAAACGAGAGGGATATTTAATTGAATGCCACGAGTCAGGCGTGTCTTTAGAGAGACATCTTTTGGGAGGACAGTTGAGTAGGCAGGGAGTAATAGAACATCATCGAAAGTTAACGCGTCTTGAACGATGGTCAACATAACAGTCTCACTGGTAATTTCCGTGAGCCATTATATACAAATTTCTATTTAAATTTCATTTTTATTCTCAGGAATTGTTTAAATTTTTCATATTCCTCAATTTAATCAGTGATATCAAAATGATAAATTTATAAATAATACTGCGCTTTAAAAGAGCCATTAGGTCAATCTTTAAATCCACATTGATATCAATCAAATTTCAATTAAAGATTAAAATCTAATATTTAATGAATAATTCGATAATAGAACAATAAAAAGTGAGGTCTCAGAAAAATTTAACAAACCTGATCGTAATCTTCATCGTTTATCGGATCCTGTGTCTCTATGTCAATGAGTGGAATCAAATGATGCGCTGTTCTTGCCTTTAAACACTGGCTGTCACCAGCCTGAACTTCTTTACAAGATGAACTTCTTAATTCGTACATGCTACAGCTGACCTGTTGACCAATCTCACCTGTTAACATCACACAGCGTGGATTTTTTTGATTGGTGCCTTTCATACAAGAATAAACTGCTGTCAGAGGTTCAACCGCATCAGCGGGCATGACTTCGCTTTCACTCCAATAAAAAGACACACGATAAAAAGCACAACATGCTCCACAGCTTTGACACTCGTCCTGCGCACTTTTTTTAACTAACATTTTAGATTTCTCACTCAGCTTCAATTCTTTATTTTTTTAAATATTAAAGAAGTGAATTTTTATTGTCTGTTGTTTTATAAATTTTATTGCAATTTTTATATAACGCTTTGATACACGCACTTTTACACAAGCTCTAGTCATTATATAGCGCTAGAAACTAAGTGAAATCACTCAGCTTCTCGCGCCATAACTTACTTCATGACTTACTTCATGACTTGCTTTATAAACCAGTTGATAACTTATTTTATAACTTAGATTATCACTGACGTATTTTCTATAGCATTTCGTCTAAGAATCTAGATATTAAAAAAAGTAATGTTGAACCAAAGCAGCAACACCAATCACTAAGAAGATGAACGCACCAATTTTATGAATTAATGATATCGGTAATTTTTCAGCCAATTTATTACCAATAAAAACAGCAGGTGCATTCACCAGCATAATACCCAGCGTTGTTCCTATCGTTACCCAAGCGATGCTGTCGAAACGAGCAGCTAAAGCCACTGTTGCGATTTGGGTTTTATCGCCAATTTCCGCCAAAAAGAACAACACAAAAGTCGCACCGAAGACCCCATATTTTTGCCATTTATTGATACTTTCAGACTCATCACCCAATTCATCGGGGATTAGCATCCAAATCGCCATACCGATAAAACCCAACGATACAATCCATATTAATATTGTTGGACTCAGAACAGTGGTAATCCATTGACCCAAAACAGCTGAAACACCATGGTTAACGAGCGTGGCCAAAAAGATAGCAAAAAGAATAGGAACAGGTTTGCGGAAACGTGCAGCAAGTAAAAGTGCAAGCAACTGGGTTTTATCACCCATTTCGGATAAAGCAACAACAAGGATTGAAATTAGAAAAGCACTGAGCATTTTTATATTCTCTGGCTAGCAAATATGCCTATGACTCACCGCTCCTGCTAGCCAAAATCAATATATTCACAACATATTGATCACAGAGTGGTAAATCAAAGGTCTTGCCAACAAAAGAAAGCTTAAAAAGCGATCTTGGTTCTTTGCTATGATGACCATGTTCTGTTGAACAATTATGTTGACCATCACCCTTTCACATTGCGTAAAAGGCGGCTACTCCCCAATGAAGTGAAACAAGTATAACCATTTTTTTTCAATTTATAAAGTGCAATAAAAAACCCTGCCGAAGCAGGGTTTTAAAATTCTATTCAGATGACTTATATCAATAAGGTACGGATATCTTTAAGTAATTTCGTCAGCTTATTGGTAAAGCGTGCTGCATCTGCACCATTAATGACACGATGATCATAGGATAATGATAATGGCAGCATTAATTTCGGATCAAAGGTTTGACCATTCCACACAGGTTGCATCGTTGCAGGCGAAATACCCAAAATCGCCACTTGAGGCCAGTTTACCAACGGTGTAAATGCTGTGCCACTAATCGCGCCTAAGCTTGAAATGGTAAAGTTCGCGCCCTGCAAGTCTTTTGGAGAAAGCTTTTTATCACGTGCTTTCTGGCCTAACACACCGAGCTCAACCGCAATTTCCTTAATCGATTTTTGATCTGGGTGACGAAGAACTGGAACGGTTAAACCATCTGGCGTTGCAACAGCAATACCCATATGAATTTCATTACGAAGCAGAATGGATTTCGCATCATCAGACAAATGTCCCGCAAAATCACGCTCTTCTTTAAGCAAATGAGCAACCGCTTTAATAATGAAGGCCATGATGGTCAGACTAATACCGTCTTTCTTAAAGTTGCCTTTAAGATCATTACGCCAAGCCTCGAGCTCGGTAATATCTGCTGCATCAAATTGCGTCACTTGTGGAATGAAGTTATTCAATGTCAGTTGCGGTACAGAGACCTGCTGCAAACGAGTCATTGGTTTTTCTTCAACACCACCAAATGCAGAGAAGTCAGGAAGTTTTGGCAATCCAGCTGCCGCTGCAGCTTGTGCAACTGGCGTTGTTTGTGGCGTTGTTAAACGCATTTTCACATAAGTAACCAAATCTTCTTTCATCAAACGTTGATGCGGACCTGATGCTTTCACTTCAGAAAGAACCACACCCAACTCACGTGCCAATTTACGTACTGCAGGTCCTGCATACACTTTGGCATTTTCTGCATTCTGCTCTTTGCTCAGCTTATCAACGCCATTCGTTTGCGTTATTTGAGTTGTTTGTGCTGCTTGAGCTTTTGGAGCTTCAACTTGCTTCGCGGTTTGAGCCGGTGCTGCTTTCGGTGTTTTCGCCTCAACAGGTTCAGATGCAACTTGGCCTTCAGCTTCAATGGTCAGTAAAGCAATACCCTCAGAAACATTCTGTCCTAAAGTCACATGTATGGCCTTCACCACTCCAGCAATTGAACTTGGTACTTCAACAGTCGCTTTATCTGATTCAACCACAATGATGCTTTGGTCTTTTTCGACTGTATCACCCACTGCAACTAAAATTTCCGCTACAGCTGCTTTATCTACACCCAAATCAGGTACTTTAACTTCAACATCACCTTGAGGAACAGATGCTGCTTTTGGCGCTGGTGTTTCCTGGCTTTCTTGTGCTGGCGATGCTGATTCTGATTTTGGTTTTTCCGCAGAAACAGCTGAATCAGTAGTTGTGGTTTTCACAGTGAGAATCACCACACCTTCTTTGACATTATCACCAACTTTAATTTCAACAGATTCAACCACACCTGCAACAGTACTCGGTACTTCTACAGTCGCTTTATCTGACTCGACCACCACAATACTTTGATCAACTTCAATCTCATCCCCTACAGAGACCAAGATCTCACCTACAATGGCTTTTTCAACACCAATATCAGGAACTTGTACATCAACCACTGCACTTGTTTTAGCCGCTTTCTCTTCAGCAGGCTTTTCTTCTACAGGTGCTTCAGTTTTTGTCTCGTCTTTGTCGTTTTTCTCGTCTTGCACTTCTACCTGAGTAGTTGATTCAGCATCCACCGCATCTCCAGCTTCAAGCTCAATCAGTACAGCACCTTCGGCAACATTGTCACCCAAGCTTACAGCAATGCTTTTCACCACACCCGCTGAAGTGCTAGGCACTTCAACAGAGGCTTTATCAGACTCAAGCAATACAATACTGTCATCAACGGCAATGCTATCGCCTACTTTGACTAAGATCTCAGCGACAACTGCTGAATCTACACCAATATCTGGAGTCGTAATCTGCATTATTATTTCTCCTCTTTGTAGTCAGCAACAGGTAACACCGATGGTGTCGCTTGCGGCGCCCAAGCCACTGGACGATCTGTATCTAACTCAAACGTTGAGATGGCATCTTTCACGAGACGCGCATCCACTTCACCTTCATCAGCCAATTTTTTCAATGTTGCAACCACAATGTGCGCTGCATCAACACCAAAGTAGCTACGTAAGTTACCTCGTGTATCCGAACGACCGAAACCATCTGTACCCAATGCCACAAATGGGCGATTATCTGGAAGATAAGCACGAATTTGTTCGCTATACGCACGCATATGATCTGTCGCAGAAACCACGATACCTTGAGTCGCGCGAAGTTGTTTAGAGACCCAAGACTCTTTCTCAACTTCAGCCATCGGATGTAAGCGATTATATTCTTCACACGCCATACCATCGCGTGCAAGCTCATTGAAGCTAGTTACGCTATAGACATTGGAATGGATTTGATATTCATCACGTAGAATTTGTGCAGCTTTAATCACTTCACGCAGAATCACACCTGAACCCATCAGCTGAACAGTTGCTTTCTCATCTTCTTGCAATAAATACATACCACGTTTGATGCCTTCCTCAACACCTTTTGGCATTTCAGGATGCTCGTAGTTTTCATTCATCACTGTTAAGTAGTAGAACACGCGCTCTTGATTGACATACATACGTTGTAAACCGTCATGTACGATAACCGCAAGTTCATAACCGAAACATGGGTCATATGACACACAGTTCGGAATGGTATTAGCCAGAATATGCGAATGACCATCTTGATGCTGTAAACCTTCGCCATTAAGCGTAGTACGACCCGCTGTAGCACCCAATAAGAAACCTTGTGCTTGTGCATCGCCCGCCGCCCATGCAATGTCACCAATACGCTGGAAACCAAACATAGAGTAGTACATGTACATTGGAATCATAGGCAGATTATTGGTTGAATAACTGGTTGCCAACGCTGCCCATGCACTCATCGCACCAGCTTCATTAATACCTTCTTGCAGCATATGACCATCTTTTGCTTCACGGTAATGCATGAGTTGTTCTTGGTCTTCAGGGGTATATTTTTGACCATGCGCGGCATAAATACCCAATTGACGGAACATCCCTTCTAAACCAAAAGTACGTGCTTCATCTGGAACAATCGGTACTACGCGGTCTTTGATCGCTTTTTCTTTAAGCAATGATGAAATCAAACGAACCATTACCATAGTCGTCGATTGCTCTTTGCCATTTGAACCCGCCAATACCGAGTCAAAAACAGAAAGTTCAGGAATCGCTAAAGTTTCACTTTCTTTACGGCGTGCAGGTAAATATCCGCCTAATGCTTCGCGACGCGCCTTCATATACTTTATTTCAGGCGAGTTTTCGCTTGGACGATAGAATGGCACTTCTTCAAGCTGTTCATCAGAGAACGGCAGGTTAAAACGATCACGTACATATTTCAAAGAATTGATTTGCATCTTCTTGATTTGATGCGTCTTATTGACTGCTTCAATTTCTTCGGATAAACCATAACCTTTAATTGTTTTAGCCAGAATTACGGTAGGCTGACCATTCGCTGTACATGCAGCTGCATAGGCAGCAAATACTTTGTACGGGTCATGACCACCACGATTTAGATTATCAATATCTTCATCGCTTAAATCTTTAACCAATTCTTTTGCTTCTGGATATTTACCAAAGAACTTTTCACGTGCATATGCACCGCCCTTCACTTGGTAACGCTGGAAGTCACCATCTACGGCTTCATCCATGACTGCTTTTAAAGCGCCCGATTTATCTTTATCGAGTAGTGAGTCCCAATGACGACCCCATACCACTTTAATCACACGCCAGCCTGCACCACGGAATACTGATTCAAGCTCTTGAATAATTTTACCGTTACCACGCACAGGTCCATCGAGACGCTGTAAGTTACAGTTCACCACCCAAATTAAGTTATCAAGTTTTTCACGACCTGCAAGTGAAATTGCACCTAAGCTTTCTGGCTCATCCATTTCGCCATCGCCAAGATAAGCCCAGACCTTGCGGTCTTCTTCTTTGATCAAACCACGGTTCATCAAATACTTTTGAATATGCGCTTGATAAATAGACATGATTGGACCAAGGCCCATCGATACTGTTGGGAACTGCCAATAATCAGGCATTAAGTAAGGATGTGGATATGACGGTAAGCCCTTTCCTGCAACTTCACGACGGAAATTATCTAAATGTTCTTCAGTCAAACGACCTTCAAGGAATGAACGTGCATAGATACCAGGTGCACAATGTCCTTGATAATAGATCATGTCTCCGCCAAAATTATCGCTATTTGCGCGGAAGAAGTGGTTAAAACCGACATCATAAAGCGTTGCAGAAGATGCAAAACTTGCCAAGTGACCACCTAGATCATCACCCGTTTTATTGGCACGTAGTACCATCGCAAGGGCATTCCAACGAATCAAGGCACGAATGCGACGTTCCATATCTTGATCACCTGGCATAGCCGGTGACTCTTCTACTGGAATCGTATTTAAATAAGGCGTATTCATACGTTGAAGTGGTACGTGTTTAGAAATAGCTTGCTGATACAACTTTTCCAACAGAAATGCAGCGCGATCCGTTCCCATATGTTTTAGAACAGAGTCAAAAGCATCCTGCCATTCTTGCGTTTCTTGTGCGTCGGTATCGCCGTAATACGCCATCTCTTCACCACTCCAAATAACCTAATCTATATATGATATATGTATCATGAAATACACTCGTTCAGTTATGGTTACAGCTGAATACAGCCTGAACTAGTATTTCATAATGAAATAGTAGTTGACTATAAATTACACGACACAACAAAAAACCGCCAATAATGGCGGTTTTTTTAAACAAACTAAATTTTATCGCGTGATATGATTTATGTTCATTATGATTGAAATGATTGAAATGATTGAAATGATTGAAATGATTGAAATGATTGAAATGATTGAAAAACGTAATCACTTAAACTCAAGACAAATCAGGTCTTAAGTTGATCTTAAGGCAACATTGCTAAGTAAGTTGATGGATTCTTACGTTGACCATCTTTAACCACTTCATAATGCAAGTGCGGACCAGTACAGCGCCCAGTGCATCCTACATTGGCAATATGTTCACCAGCGCCCACTTTATCGCCTACACGTGCAATTAAACGTGATGCATGTGCATAACGCGTAATGTAGCCATTGCCGTGATTAATTTCTACGTACTGACCATAACCAGTGCCCCAGCCTGACTTTGTAACCACACCAGGACCTGTTGCGTAAATTGGCGTGCCCGTCGGTGCAGACATGTCCAACCCAGAATGATTTTCAGCACGACCACCCATCGTACGACCACCATAATTTGAACTTACACGTTTCAAATCTGGAAGTGGATGTGTGACTAACCAAGAATATACTGAGTTAGCTGAATAACGAGAATTTGATTTAGAGCCATTTTTTTCATTAAGACTCGCATTATTTAATTCGATTGGATCCGCTTTACGAATTTTAACATCCATCTGAGTATTCGCAGGGATATCCATATCATCAGGGTGGCTATATGCACCTTGAGACAATGTTTTCGTTAATTGTTCTAAACGGTCAGGTGATGATCCATTGGTGGCATCTAATTGAACTAAATCTGCGAAAGCAACAGAAGCAGCCGAAGCAGCTAAAGAAAATGCTAATAATATACGTCGCGAATGCATAAAAACCTCATTAAACTGTTCTTACCAAGTCTTCTGCGTGATCTCATCCTTGATATTCACTAAAAACCTTTTAAGATTAGAACATCACCATGTAGGAACAATGTATGTCAGTACCCAAAAAAGTTTTTCAACAAACAAGACAGCACTTAAAAACAGGAAACTTATCGTTTCTTACAAAGCAAGTTGCCGAATGGCAAAAACTTACTAAATTAATTCAACCTTTATTGCCACAAAATGAACAATGGCAGGTTGTCTGTTATCAATACGGTGTTTTGACTATTACCGGTGAAAATCAAGCCCTGATCAGTCAACTCGGCTACCTTCAAAAACAGTATATTTCTCAATTATCACAAATTCATGAATTAAACGATTTACAGAAAATCCAAGTTCGCTTACGTGCAAAAACAAATACCGAACCTAAAAACTCAACAATCCCTAAACAAATTACACCAGCAACTCAAGAAATGTTACACAGCGCTGCTAGCTTTGTGAGCGACCCCAAGCTTAGCCAAGCTTTGATACGTTTGGCAAGCATAAAAAAGTAATCACGTTATTTGGAATATATTCATATTAGCAATAAATTGTGATCTGTTTATCTAAATAAAACGATATAATATAACATTGCCACCTAAAGACAATGACTTATATCACACTTACATATTGTATAGGACAAGAAAGCTTGTCATCAAATGTTACAATTTCATAATTTTTTGGATCACTTTTAACATTGCGTAACAATTGATTGTTTAACGCATGTCCCGACTTGTAACCATCGAATTTTGCTATGATTTGATGACCAAGCAAGTATAAATCACCGACTGCATCTAAAATTTTGTGACGCACAAACTCATCCGCAAATCGCAAACCTTCTTCATTTACGACGCCTGTATCATCAACACCAATCGCATTATCTAAACTTGCGCCAAGTGCTAAATTATTTGATTTTAAATAATCTAAATCTTTCATAAAGCCGAAAGTTCGTGCTTCACTCACTTCATAGACAAATGTTTCAGTCGAGAAATCGATTGTTGCAGATTGATATTCTTTGGCAAATGCGGGATGATCAAAATCGATTGTAAAATTCAGTTGAAATCCTTCATGGGGAGTGAAAATGGCACGTTTATCGTCTATTAAAGCGGATACAGGTTGTAATATTCGGATAAATTTCTTAGGTGCATCTTGCTCAACCAAGTCGCCTTGCATCAGTAAATAAATAAATGGTCCTGCGCTGCCATCCATGATTGGAACTTCTGAAGCAGACACCTCAACAATAAGATTATCGATTCCTAAACCCGCGATGGCACTCATAACATGTTCAATGGTCCCGACTTTTGCATTTTCTTGGACCAAGTTTGAACACATAAACGCTTCTTGAATCAACATCGCATCTGCAGGAATATCAACGGGTGGCTGAAGATCGATACGACGGAATACAATACCCCCATTTGCAACATGCGGTACAAAATTAATCAGTACTTTTTGTCCACTGTGCAGTCCGATACCGCTCGCTCTCACGACTCGCTTTAGGGTGCGCTGTTTCAACATATTCGTTCGGTCAATCATCCAAAATCTGCTATACGTTAGCACATTTAACTATTGATAAAAATCAAAAAGGTGGCTCGAAAGCCACCTTTTATATTCAAATTACGTAAACATATGATGTTACATATTATTTACGCTGTTGATTTTTAAGATAATCCTGAATGCTCATCGGCGCTGAACGTGGCGCAGTTGTTGAGTCTGCACTCGGTGTTTCGCTATTTTGGCGTTTACTGATTGCAGGCACATCATCTTCATCTACAGCACTTGCAGCTTGCTGATATGATGAATTTGAAACACTGACTGGTGCGCGTCGTTTAACTTCCGCATCATTGGCATTTCGTGTCAAACCTGTTGCAATCACAGTTACACGAATTTCATCACGTGCGTCTTGATCGAATACAGTACCAAAGAACACTTCACCTTCGTCTAAATCAACAATTTGATTCACAACATCAGTAATAATTTCTGTTTCACGTAAAGTAATATCTGCACCACCGGTAATGTTAATCAACACACCTTTGGCATTCATAATATTCACATTATCAAGGAGCGGGCTGCGAATAGCCAAGCGAGCTGCTTCTTCTGCACGATCAGGACCACTGCTCTTACCTTCGCCCATCATTGCATAACCACGAGTACTCATTGCGGTTTTTAAATCGGCGAAATCAAGGTTAATATGACCAGGACGAACAACAAGATCAAAAATACTTCGAACAGCGCTAAGCAGTACATCATCAGCTTTGCGATACGCATCTTGCATTGAAATATCACCATAAACGCTTAATAAGCGTTGATTTGGAATGATAATCAAAGAGTCTACATGCGCTTCTAAAGCTTCAATCCCTTTTTCAGCTGAACGTTGACGACGACGACCTTCAAAATTGAACGGCGTAGTCACCACACCTACAGTCAAAATCCCCATTTCCTGAGCAATTTCCGCAACGACTGGTGCAGCACCTGTACCTGTACCACCACCCATACCAGCAGTTACGAAGACCATATCCGCACCTTCAAGATGCTGACGAATCAATTCACGGCTTTCTTCTGCAGCAATTTGACCTACATCAGGATTCGCACCTGCGCCTAAACCACGCGTACTTTGTTGGCCTAATTGTATTTTGAACGGTGCATTCATACGATCAAGCGCTTGTTTGTCTGTATTGGCACAAACAAATTTCACCCCTTTAATATCGGATTGCACCATATGTTGGACAGCATTACCGCCGCCGCCGCCAACACCAAACACAGTAAAACGGGCTTGACCGTTGTTATCGGTTTGTTCATCTTCTAAAAATTCAAATGAAGCCATGACCTTAAAATTTCCTAATAAATGGCAGTCAGTTAAGCCCGTATACTGCCTTGATCTTCAATAATAAAAACTGTTTTAAGGATGCTTTGCATTGCGAATCTTGTCAAGCACATGACGATACACTTACAAGTCGCTAACAAGACTCCCAAAAAACTAAACCTAAAAAATGCCTTTTAATTTGTTATTGAGGGCATTCCAACCGCTCACTACACGTTGCAAGATTGGACGTTTAGACATTTCCTCAGGTTCTTCCACTGACTCTTGTAATTCACTTTGGCTAAACAACAGTAACCCTGTTGCCGTTGAATACATTGAGCGTCTTAATGCAGGTAAATGCTGATCATCGGCATAAACCTGTAAAGGTGGATTTCCTAAATGAGCTGAAACACCCAACATACGTCTAGATAAAGTAATCATGCCCTCAATTTGACAGACATCACCACTTAAAACGACACCGTGATATAAGCTTTGTAAAGCACCACGTTTTTCTAACTCATCACGCACCATACCAAGAATTTCTTCATAACGTGCAATAATAATTTCTGCCAACTCTATGCGGCTAATCGATTGCGGCCCATCGATCGCTTCGAACTCAATCATATGATCGGGTTTGACCTGATTCAGATCTACACAACCATATAAGAGTTTTAGACGTTCAGCTTCATCGGTAGTGGTTTGAAGTACAGCCGCAATATCACGCGTTACATTTTCACCACCCCGTTGAATGGTGTGCGCGAGTACCAAATGACCTTCAATATAGACTGCGATATTGGTCGTTCCAGCACCGATATCAAGTAAGCATACGCCATACTCTTTTTCATCTTTCAGCAAAGAACCTTCTGCTGTTGCCAAGCATGACACCACCATTTTCTCAACAAAGATATTCGCACCTTTCATGGCACGATCAAGATTTTGCATCGTGCTAATCGGCAACATCATCAATTGATAATGCGCGGTCATACTGTTTGCAGATAAGTTAATTGGATTATGTACCCATTCCGTTGAGTCGTCTAATTCAAAACCTAAAGGTACAGCACTCGCCAAGTAATGGTCAGGCGTCATATGGCTGGCTTTCGCAAGCTCTAATGCGCGTACCACTTCAGTGGTCGTAATGGTGCGTTCAGGATTCGCAATTGGGGTACGACCTGACGCATAAAAACTTTGTAATTCAGTACTTGGAATAGAGACCCAAGCAGAATGTACGCGACACTCTGCCATATCTTCGGCTTCTTGAACGGCATTTTTGATCGCAGCGATGACTTTTTCTAGGCTAACAATTTTGCCTTTATTCATGCCTTTATTTCGTGCGCTAGCCATACCAATAACCTGAATATTATCAGGGGCATGCACTTTTCCTATTAGAACTGAAACTTTATGTGTCCCAATGTCTATCGCAACAACTGAGGGAACAGCTTCATTCATCATCGACTACCACTTTCTTCAATGTTTATGTATGGCACAAGGCCTAATTATAAAACCACATATTATGGCTTTGTGGCTAATGTGTCTGCAACGCTTATGTCATCAATGGTTACAACAAACTGTCCATTTAATATTTGAGGAGCAGTAGAGTTTTTCCATTGAATCGCCAACCCATTTCGATAACGTAAATCGATAGCGGAAATTCTAGGCCATACTGCTTTAAGGTCAGTTTGTGCTAAATGACTTAAACGCTGAAGCTTACTCATCGTCTGATCTTGATCTACAATAATACGTAAACCCGTACTGAACTGCATAAACCATGTACGACGATCAGTTAAATACAACTCTTTCAAACGCATATTTGCAGGATAAAACAGTTGGTTAATCTCATTGTAACGACGCATCATCACTTTAGACTGATCTAAAGGACCGTGTAATAAAGGTAAATTTGGATAGTTTCGAGAAACAGCTTCCGAATAAATTTCACCTTCATCACTGAGTAGGCGTCCAGTACCCCAACGTGCAATTGCATGTCGTGGTACGATTCGAACTCGAATTCCATTTGGCCATGCTCTAGACACTACCACTCGATCCACCCAAGACACCTCTAAAGTGCGATCACGTATTTCTTCTAGGTTAGAGCTAAAGTAATTGTCTTTGACTACAGCAGATAAATGCTCAGTAATTTGTTTCTTTTCTACTTCCGAATGTATACCAATCACTTCCAGTGTCGCAACTTTTGCATCGGTAATGACTTTGTATAAGCCGTAAATACCAAACAAAAGCACAATAAATGCGACAACAAGTAATAGCCAACCTCCCGCATTGATCATTTTCTCACGGAGAGTTGGGGGCTTCTCATGGATAGAAGTAATCGCTACGCGTTTTCGGCGCATTGATGCTGGAAGTTGTGCCATAAATTAATGCGTTTCTTTGGTAAGCGTTTGTTCAAGAATCGCGAGACAAAGCTCATCAAAACTATATCCAACCGCTTGAGCAGCTTTAGGCACCAAAGAATGACTGGTCATTCCTGGTACAGTATTCACTTCAAGCAACCAGAAGTTTCCTTGCTCATCTTGCATGGCATCAATACGTCCCCAACCACTTGCACCCACCGCTTGAAATGCGCGTAAACACAAATCTTGAAGTTGCTTTTCGTCAGATTCAGACAAACCTGAAGGAATACCATATTCAACATCATTACGCAGATACTTCGCGTCATAATCGTAAAATGCGACATCCGCAGGCGGTTGTAAGCGTATGACAGGGAGAGGTTGACCATTCAAGAATGAAATGGTGTATTCACGCCCTGTAATCCACTGCTCAGCCATAACCACAGCATCGTGCTGCACCGCTTTAGCAATTGCAGCAGCCAAATCTTCGGCTTTCTCAACTTTACTCATACCAACGCTTGAGCCTTCATGCACTGGCTTAATAATTAAAGGCAAACCTAAATGATTAATTACTTCATCTAAATTGGTGTCTTGAGAAACGATCCGATGTGGAGCCGTCGGCAATTCTGAACCTTGCCAGATCTGCTTAGTTTTCACCTTATCCATACCAATGGCAGAACCCTGCACACCTGTTCCTGTGTAAGGAACATTTAACCACTCTAATGCACCTTGGATTTGACCATCTTCACCGCCACGGCCATGAAGTACAATAAATGCACGATCGTAATTGACAAGTTCAGTCACACTGCGCACTTGCGGATCAAATCCTTCCGCATTCACACCCGAACGAACCAATGCTTCAAGTACAGCCTTTCCACTATCTAATGAAACCTCACGCTCTGCAGATTTCCCACCAAGCAATACAGCAACTTTGCCGAATTTAGAAGCATTTGACACGTTTATATCCTTAAACTTATACAATTGGTCGATTTAACGAAACCACAATTCCGTGATTCTTTTAAACATACATTATTTGAAACACATATTATTTTAAATAGAGCTGATTTTGAGCCAATTCAACTGAAATCGCACCCACGTTACCTGCACCTTGAGTTAATAACAAGTCATTCGCTTGTAACACTTTTTGTATCACATTCTGCAAGTTACCTTCGACTGGATCAACCAATATTGGCTCGACTTCACCGCGCAAGCGAATACTACGTGCCAATGAACGACTGTCCGCCCCCACAATCGGTTTTTCGCCTGCAGCATAGACTTCTAGCAGAAGCAATTGATCGACTTGTGACAACACGTCTACAAAATCATCAAAGCAATCACGGGTACGACTATAACGATGCGGTTGGAACAACATCACCAAACGACGGTCTGGATGGCTGGCGCGTGCTGCCTTAATGGTCGCTTCCACTTCTTTAGGATGGTGACCATAGTCATCCACCAATTTCACGGTGCCTTCATCAAGATCAAACTCACCTTGAATTTCAAAGCGGCGACCAACACCACTGAAACTTTCTAAAGCACGTGCAATGGCTGCATCCGAAACACCTTCATCAGTTGCAATACCAATCGCAGCCAATGCATTTAAAATATTATGCAGACCTGGCATATTGATGGTTAATGACAGTGGTTCTTTGGCTTTACGTAATACGGTAAATTGAGATTGCATACCATTTTGAACGACATCAACTGCACGAATATCGTTGTCTTCTTCAAAACCGTAAGTTATAACAGGTCGTCCAATACGCGGCATGATTTCACGAATATTGGCATCATCACCGCAAATAACGGCTAAACCATAGAATGGAAGTTTTTGTAAAAACTGAATAAATGTGTCTTTTAAGACATCGAAACTACCACCGTACGTGTCCATATGATCGGCATCAATATTGGTCACGATCGCAGCCATTGGCTCTAAAAATAAGAACGATGCATCCGACTCATCTGCTTCAGCAACAATATAACGGCTCGCACCCAAAGCAGCATTCACACCTGTACGATTCAATAATCCGCCAATGACGTAAGTCGGATCCATATTCTCTTCGGCTAACATACACGTAATCAGACTGGTGGTTGTGGTTTTACCATGTGTACCCGCAACCGCAATACCATGACGGTAACGCATCAACTCACCAAGCATTTCTGCGCGACGTACCACAGGAATACGACTCTCAATTGCTGCTTTAATTTCAAGGTTCTCAGTATCAATCGCCGTCGATACGACCAATACATTGGCCCCTTTAATATTTTCTTCAGTATGACCGATATAGACTTTAATGCCTTTTTCTTCAAGCTGTACTGTCGTTTTAGACGCTTTTATATCTGAACCCGAAATTTTATAGCCTTGGTTTTTAAGCACTTCGGCAATACCACACATACCTGCACCACCAATACCCACAAAATGAATATGTTTAATACGGCGCATTTCAGGAATTTTAATCAGGCTTTTTGCTTTATCAGCTGGACTTGATGGAGACATAATCTACTCTAAAAACTTACAAATCTTGAATTAAACCAACCACGCGTTTTGTCGCATCGGGTTGGGCTTGTTGACGTGCTTTTACAGCCATTTCCATGAGAAGTTGGCGGTTCATCAACGGTGCTAATACTTCTTTTAACGAATCTGGATTCATCGTGCTTTGTGGGCAAATTTTTGCTGCACCAATATTGGCTAAAAACTTAGCATTGGCGGTCTGGTGGTCATCTACAGCACTCGGCAAAGGCACAAAAACAGCAGCCACACCAGCGGTCGCAACTTCAGTTACCGTCAGCGCACCTGCACGACAAATAATCAGGTCAGCTTCACTATATGCTTTGGCCATATCTTCAATAAAAGGTTGAACTTCAACCTTTAACGTTTCTTTTGCATTGGCATAATGGGCTTGAGTTGCTTCTTGCTTGTTTTGACCACATTGATGAAAAACATTGAGTGGAACATCAAGCTGCTTTAACGCTAAAGGTACATTCTCATTCAGCGCTTGCGCACCCAACGAACCACCAACGATTAGAATATTAAGGGGTGCATTCACATCCATTCGCGCTTTATAACGATAGGAAGGATTATAAATCGCGCTTATCTCTGAACGGACTGGATTTCCTGTGGTCACAACTTTAGGCGATGCTTCAAAAGTCTTTGGAAATGCCTCACAAACGACTTTTGATATACGCGACAACTGACTGTTGGTAAAACCTGCCACGGCATTTTGCTCATGCACAATAACAGGAATACCCAAAATTCGAGCAGCCAAACCACCAGGTCCAGCAACATATCCCCCAAAACCTGCCACGGCATCAATTTTGAGTTTTTTCATATAACGCATAGCACTTAAGGTGGCTTTTAAAATTTTAAACGGCGCTGCCAATTTACGCACGATGCCATTGCCACGAACACCTTGGATATCAATTTGGTAAATTGGAATATCATGTTGTTGTAATAAACGATTTTCCATACCTGTTGGTGTCGCTAACCATGAAACCTGACAACCTTCCTGTTGCAATTGCTTTGCGACAGCAAGTGCTGGGAATACATGACCGCCTGTTCCGGCTGCCATCATCATGATGTGTTTAGGTGTTTTTTGCGAGGTTTCGGTCACGATCTTAATTCTTCAATTCAAAATAAATATTTAAGGTATTTTCTAAAAGCAATTGTAATCACAAACACCTATCGGTAAAAGTTTATTTACTTTTTTTCACCAATCGTTTCATTGTTTTTTTCTGCCTTATTCAAAGTTTAAACTAGTTTTAACATTAACTGAGAGAAAATGAGTTGCAATTTAGTCAACACAATGACTTTATTTTCTCCAATCCTAAAAAAGAGCCTCGAAAGACTCTTTTTAAACCATATCCCAACATTTTTAAAAGCAATCTAAATCAATTTTAGGCTTTTAACCCTGCTTCTAAAACATCAAATAAATCGTCAGCAATCGATGTTCCAAATTGATCATCAATTTCACGGATACAGGTTGGGCTGGTAACATTAATTTCAGTCACAAAATTTCCAATCACATCAAGTCCGACGAAGACCAATCCTTTTTCACGTAAAAATGGACCCACTTTTGCTGCAATGGCTTTATCATTTTCAGTTAATGGACGTGCTTCACCGCGACCGCCCGCAGCCAAGTTTCCACGTGTTTCACCATTTTGTGGAATGCGTGCCAAACAATACGGTATAGGTTCACCATTGACCATCAGAATGCGCTTGTCACCATCCACAATTTCAGGGATATATCGCTGCGCCATGATGGGCTGTTGGCCCAATTCGGTCAGCATTTCTAGAGTTGAACCAATATTAACGCCATCCGACGTTAGACGAAAAATACCTGTACCACCCATACCATCCAGTGGTTTTACAATCACGTCACCATGTTCTTGAATAAACTCACGGATTAAACTTTGTTGTGAAGTCACCAAAGCCGGAACTTGCAATTCAGGGAACTGCGTCGCAAACAGCTTTTCATTACAATCACGTAAGCTGCGTGGATTATTGATAATCCACGCACCTTCACGCTCAGCTTGTTCTAAAATATAAGTGGTATAGACAAAGTTCATATCGAACGGTGGATCTTTACGCATCAACACCACGTCATATGCTGCCAATGATTCTTTTTGTTTTTCACCCAGCTCATAATAATGCGAATAATCTTCAAACACTTTGAGTGGAGAAATCAAGCCAAAAGCCTTACCTTGGTCGATATATAAATCTTGTTGTAATGCATAACCTAACTCATGCCCGCGGCGTGATGCTGCCCATAGCATCGCCATAGAAGAGTCTTTCTTTAGGTTTACATTTTCGATGGGATCCATGACAACAAGTACGCGCATATTTTATTCTCAATCACTGCAATTAGATTCAAGTATAGCCGAGATTCAAGTCAGCCATTTGTTAAAAATAGATCACTATCCCCTGAAAATAAAGCCCTATGATCTGATCTTTTTTTCAAGCCCATATGCTTTAGCCTGCAAAGGGGCAAATCACACATTGAATTAACCCCCTAAACAGTAAAGGAAAGAGTGTCCATATTGGACTTTCAATCTAAAAATTTGCTTCGATCCAGAGGTTCTTATCAGGAATCATCAGAAATTATTTTTAAAGTCATCTGAAATTCATCAATACGTAAATACATACTAAGACCTAAACGTTAGATTTAGATTTGAGCGCATTAAATTGAACTTTGCTCAAATATAAACATCCATTCCCAATATTTATCTCATAAATTTCTTTCCATTTCCTTCACAATTATTGTTTAATTTAATTAATAAATTAAACAATTAAAATACTTATGATTGATGAAAAAGATATCGACCCTGTCATTATTGTTCAGGATTCAAATGAAGCAAAAAAATATGAAATGCTCAAAGAAAAATTAAGATACAAACAAGCACTTCGAGAAAATTCAAAGAAGATTAATCACAAACATGTTCGCTTGAATATTCAAGCAGATGCCTTACCCACTAAAACATTCTTTATCATGAATGCCTTAGCTGCAATCATTGCAGGCTGTGGTTTACTGGTCGATTCCTCAGCGGTGGTCATTGGTGCAATGCTGGTGGCAATGATGCTTGGACCGATTTCGGGTATAGCCCTATCTCTGATTGATAATCGATGGATTCTATTCAGAACAGCATTAACTACCCTTAGTCTTGGCGTAGCGATGATTTATGGCATTGGCGTGGTGATTGGTTTGATCAATATCAATATTCCCATCAGTGGTGAGATCCTTGCGCGGACACAACCCACCATCATGGATTTAATGATCGCACTTGCTGGCGGTGCCGCAGGAGCATTTGCCTCAATTTCACCGCGTCTGTCCGTTGCAGTCGTTGGTGTTGCGGTAGCGACAGCTTTAGTCCCCCCTCTTGTTGCTAGTGGCATACTCTTGGCACATCTGGAACTCAAAAATGCCGCAAATGCACTGATTCTGGCTTTTACCAATATTGTCGCAATTCAAATTAGCTCATCTTTAGTGTTATGGATTGCTGGTTTTAGACGCGGCTCTAATGTAGAGGTGAAGAGTAATATCCTTGAATTTATAAAAAGAAATTGGGTTGGTTTAATTTGCCTGATTGCACTGAGTATTTACTTATCACTCAACTTTACCCAAATGGTTAAAAAACAAAGATATGAAAACAGAGTACATGCAGAGGTTAAGCAATTTTTTAATGTGAATAATAATATTGTCGATACGATTCAGTTTGATAAGCGTGATGATTTCACTTTAATACGTATTGTTATTCGAGGTGATACAACCCCTCAACCAATGGTAATTGCAGAAATCAACGACACCTTAGAAGAGGATGTAAATGGACGTCCTAGCGTTGCGCAAGTGCGATTTATTCCAGTACAGATTATTGAAGCACCAGATCACATGAATCTTAATCTAAAACAAAAAGAAGCCGTTCGATTGGTGAAAGGTCCTCAATAAATGTTTTAAATTGTAGATTTTTTCTCAATCTATTGGATCACAATGGAATTCGCTGTTACCCTCGTTCGAAATTCAACCTACAGAGCCGC
Organism: Candidatus Acinetobacter avistercoris; assembly: GCA_018883945.1. GTDB lineage: Bacteria > Pseudomonadota > Gammaproteobacteria > Pseudomonadales > Moraxellaceae > Acinetobacter > Acinetobacter avistercoris. The sequence continues at coordinate 16,140 of JAHLFF010000111.1, read as the reverse complement.
GGTCATTCTATGACACTTACTCCACCATAATTTTATTTACATGCTTAATCTCGTAAATAATTCATCACTGTCTAGTGATGTGGTGTAGTTGCTCGTGTGTTGTATATCACATCACTAGCCTATCTAAAAAACTAAAAAAAATAGGCTTTTTCTATGTTATCCAAATTATCCAAAATACGAGAACAATGGTTCTCTAACCTGCGTGGAGATATTCTTGCGGGGCTGGTCGTTGGTCTTGCGCTCATTCCAGAAGCGATTGCTTTCTCTATTATTGCTGGTGTCGATCCAAAAGTTGGTCTGTACGCATCCTTTTGTATTGCAGTGGTCATTTCGTTTGTAGGTGGTCGACCTGCAATGATTTCCGCAGCGACAGGTGCAATGGCTCTCCTCATGGTGACTCTCGTCAAAGAGCATGGCTTAGAATACTTGCTGGCTGCCACCATATTGACCGGTGTTATACAAATTTTGGCTGGCTACTTAAAACTTGCCAAGTTAATGCGCTTTGTCTCTAAGTCTGTGGTGATTGGTTTCGTCAACGCATTAGCTATCTTAATTCTTTTGGCACAATTACCTGAGTTAACCCACGTCACTTGGCATGTTTATGCTTTAGTTGCTTTGGGTCTCGCTATTATTTATCTATTCCCATTACTTCCCCGAATTGGCAAGGTCCTGCCTTCCCCTTTGGTGTGTATTGTGGTCATCACTCTGCTCGCAATGGGTCTAAACATTGACGTTCGAACCGTTGGCGATATGGGGTCATTACCCGATACCTTACCCATCTTTTTAATTCCTAATATTCCTCTCACTCTTGAAACACTGATCATCATCTTACCTTATGCCATCGCATTGGCAGCAGTGGGTTTACTTGAGGCCATGATGACAGCCACGATTGTCGATGAAATGACAGATACTCCAAGCGATAAACATCAAGAATGTAAAGGGCAAGGCATCGCCAATATTGCATCAGGCTTTTTAGGGGGTATGGCTGGGTGCGCAATGATTGGTCAATCTATGATTAACGTGAAATCAGGGGGCCTCACACGACTTTCCAGTTTTGCCGCGGGTATTTTTCTATTGATATTGGTGGTATTTATCAGTGATTGGCTGAAAGTTATTCCCATGGCAGCATTGGTTGCTGTAATGATTATGGTCTCTATCTCAACCTTCGAATGGAGCTCGCTCAAAAGCTTTAAGTCAAATCCCAAAAGCAGCAATATCGTAATGCTGGCAACCGTTGTTGTGGTTGTAACGACCCACAATTTGGCCTTGGGTGTTTTAGTTGGCGTTATGCTTTCCGCGCTTTTTTTTGCCAATAAATTAGAAAATGATATTCGTGTCAGCACGTTCTTCGATGGCACAACCCGCGTATACGAATTAAAAGGTCAAATCTTCTTTAGTTCAGCAGATAAATTTTTGCAATCTTTCAATTTTAAAGAAGATGTTAACGACGTTATTCTCGATTTAACTCAAGCACATATTTGGGATGTCACATCTGTTGCAATGCTTGATTCTGTAATGCAAAAATTTCAAAAAAATGGCATTAAAGTAAGCGTACGAGGTTTAAATGAAGCCAGTTCGATTATGATTGATAAATATGGAACGCATGCGCAAGTCTAAGATCAAACGGCACTGCTTAAGCTTGATACGCTTTAATCATGAATTAACGCATTAAAATATTAACGTTATAGATCCAATCAAAAAGGAAGCCAATGCTTCCTTTTTTAATCTTAGAACAAATTAGATCCCATACTTCACACGGTAATCTTCCATTTTCGCTAAGGCTTCTAAATCACCTTTGGCCTCCAAGAATGCCATCAAATCTTTCATGGTAATTAGTGCATGCACAGGTATCTCAAGCTCTTTTTGAACTTCCTGAATCGCAGATAAGCTTCCCTGACCTTTTTCTTGACGGTCTAATGCCACCAATACGCCCGCAATTTGTGCACCCGCATTTTTAAGTACAGTAACCACTTCACGAATAGCGGTTCCTGCTGTGATCACATCATCAATGATCCAAACTTTTTTACCATGCACAGAGGCGCCAACTAAGACACCACCTTCACCGTGATCTTTAGCTTCTTTACGATTAAAGCCCCAAGGCATACTCACGCTATGATTTTGCGATAAAGCAACAGCAGTCGCCGCCACAAATGGAATACCTTTGTATGCAGGACCAAAAATCACTTCAACATCGTTACATTGAATTAATTTATCGGCATAGCCTGAAGCCAATAGTGTCAATGCTTCACCGTCATTAAGCAGTCCTGCATTGAAAAAATAAGGACTCACACGACCTGATTTTAAAGTAAACTCACCAAATTTAAGCACACCACGTGATAATGCTAATTCGATAAATGCTTGAGGCTGAAAAGACACAGGCGTTGTCATGAGGTGCTCCAAAATTCATAAAGAGAGGTTATGACTGCGCATGATACCAAAGAGTGACTATCCTAGTGATCAAAAAATTCTAAGAGTCGTTTCAATTAACGTGAACGGCTTACGTTCATCTGTGACCAAGGGCCTTTTGGAATGGATGGAACAATCTGAAGCAGATGTGATTTGCATGCAAGAAAGCCGGATTACACATGCGCAGTGGACCGATAAATTCAAACCTGAAGGTTGGTATACCCATCTATTCCCAGCAGAACGTCCTGGCTATGCGGGTACTGCCATTTATAGTCGACTGCCTTTTGTCTCTGTGACAGATGGTTTAGGTTTTGAATTAGCAGATTCTCAAGGTCGTTTTATTTCAGCTGAGTTTGATATCGGTTTAGCTAAAACAGTACATATTTGCTCACTTTATCTACCATCAGGCTCATCAGGCGATGAAGCTCAAGTACGCAAAGACCATTTTCTTGAACAATATGCTCACATTCTTAAACAGTGGCGTGAGCAAGATAAGTCTGTGATTGTCTGTGGCGATTACAATATCGTACATAAACGTATTGATATTAAAAACTGGTCAGGCAATCAAAAAGCCTCAGGCTGTTTACCTCATGAACGTGCATGGCTCGATCATATTTATGATGAACTGGGCTATGTCGACACTTTCCGTGAAGTTCGTAAAGAAGCGGAAGTTTATTCATGGTGGTCAAACCGCGGGCAAGCTCGTGCAAAGAATGTAGGTTGGCGTATTGATTATCACGCATGCTCACCTGACTGGAAAAATCGTACAGTCAATGCTTGGGTATATAAAGAAAATTGGTATAGCGATCATGCCCCTGTGATCATTGATTACAGAGTTGCATAATGATCAGTGTTATTTAAATGACAGAATTAACGCATTGAATTAACCACTGAGTGAACGATCGTTCACTCAGTGTAGGTAAATAGCTCACAGTACTTGACGTGTTATCTTATTTTTATTCAATGCGCATCGGTCCATTATTGTGGCACGGCACAGGGACATGTCAGGATGACAATAAGGATTGGACGCCGTAGGATGAAAAGGAAATAAATTTATTTATTTCTCAAGGATGAAGACATTGGACGTTGAATTGAGACCCGCATAATCAGGATGATTTGATGCGGGTTTTCTCTTTTTAGTCATCTGTATATTCTTTAAAATCTATATATCAGATTCCGAATCACGATATAAAATCAAATCCCAACTACTTCGTATCGCTATATATCTATTTATTTCTAAAAATTTAGATTTTCATTCATTCTTTGCCGTTGATGATAAATATTGTTTGTGACAAATTTATGACGCTGTGATTTTTTTAATACGACAAATTTTTCTATATGACAATTTTTCAATCATTCAACTATTTCAAATACTCGGCTTTCAAACACCACTAGAGCTTCGATATTTTTTCCGCTAATCTAAGATTAAATTATCATGTCTGTATAAGGTTATTCATGCTTAAAGTTTATGGTATTAAAAATTGCAGTTCGATGAAAAAAGCATTTGATCTGCTCACAGAACTGGGGATCGCATATGAGTTTCATGATTATAAAAAACAAGGTATTGATGCCGATACCTTAAAAATTTGGTTAGATAAAATAGGCGCAGATTTAGTCTTGAATAAAAAAGGAACCACTTGGCGTAAGCTCACAGAATCAGAACAACAGGCGGCATTGGCCAGTGAGACAGGTTTGATTGAAGCTCTAATGTGTCATCATAGTTTGATCAAACGTCCTGTTATTGCTACAGAATCAACCTTTATCGTCGGTTATAAAGAAGATGAGATTCGAGCGCTAAACGCATAAAAGAAATTAAAATCTTAGAATAAAAAAGCCGAACCAACGTTCGGCTTTTGATTAAAATTTGCTTAGTCAGCACGAACCCAAGTTTGGTTGCGTCCTAATGCAGCTACACCAATAAATCCGCGTAACTCAAGCTTTTTACCAGATTCCGTTAGACTGCCCTTAAGCTTGTAAGTCTTCCCAGTTTTAGGATCTAAAATTGAACCGCCGTCATAACTTGTACCTCCAGCATTTTTGAGGTTACGAACAATGGTTACACCTTTAAGTGATTTATTTTTGTATGTACCTTCGCATTTAGTACATGCATTTTCTTCACCCGGCGTTAATATATTTTGAATACTTGCAGACAAAGTGCCGTTTGATTGTTCTGTGAATTTCACAAGAGCTTTCGGTTGTTTGGTTTTATCATCAATAGTTTTCCATACTGTTCCATTCAATGGATCTGCAGCATTTGCAAAAACAGCAGTGGTAAGCAATCCTAATGCTAGCGCAATTTTTTTCATTTTTTTCATTTCCCTTTGTCTTGGTTGACTTAATGATTATTAAAAATTCATAACAATTAAGCAATTTTTGAATGTGACTATTTAGTGTAGCCTTGTTAATTTACACACTTATAACAAGCAATAGTTCATTAATATGGAAATAAGATGAAGATAAATCCATTTCTGAAACAATACATTACAGAATCTTTTCTTAAGACAAGTCTTCGTTACCCGAGTCGACTAAATCTCCCACCCTCTGTATTACGTGTTGCTTTAGAGCAATTAACTAGAATTTTTCCTCAGCCAAAGAACGTTGAGTTTAAATCTTTACGTATTGCAGGTATTCGTGCTGAAGAAATCAAGCCACAACCCGAAACCACACAGCTGATCTTTCATATTCATGGGGGTGCATTTTTTCTCGGTTCTCTCAAAACACATCGTGCTTTTTTAAGTGAAATTGCACTGCGTACTCAAATGCAAGTTCTACATATTGAATACCCACTCGCACCTGAACATAAATTTCCAGATGTGGGTGAAGCTATTTATGATATTTATCAAATGTTGCTCGACCAAGGGACTCAACCTAAGGATATTATTCTTTCGGGTGACTCATGTGGCGCAAACTTAGCTCTGGCTTTGGCCCTTCGTTTAAAAGAAGAAAATCCTAAATTACTACCAAGCGGATTAATTCTGCTGTCTCCATTTTTAGACCTGACATTGACCAGCGAATCACTGCGTTATAATAAAAAACATGATGCTTTGTTATCGATTGAAGCACTCGAAGCGGGTATTCAATATTATGTTCCTAAAGGTATTGATCAATCTCAACCAGCAATTTCGCCTATTTTTGGTGATTTGAAGGGATTACCACCAATATTGGTTCAAGTCGGCTCTAAAGAAATTTTAATGGATGATGCAATTCGATTTGAACATAAAGCAAAACAAGCAGGTGTAGATGTTCATTTCAAACTTTACACAGGCATGTGGCATAACTTTCAAATGTTTAGCCCTTGGTTTGAAGAAGCTGAACAAGCTTTAACAGATTTAACAGCCTTTGCTCAACAATTAGATCAAGATTAAATCTTCATCTTAGAGTTCATCACTCTCATCATCAACGTCCTATTTTATCCATATTTTTAGATATCGCATTTCAAACGATAATCTAAGAAATAAAAAAGAGTAGCCTATAGCTACTCTTTTTTGCGATCTAATAGCGTTTAGAATAAATAGGAAATGCCTAAACCCGCATTATAACTGCGGTCACGTCCATCCAAATCTACACCAACACTTGCATCAAATTGTGCACGATCATTCAACGCGTAGATTAAACCTGTACCCAAAGCATATTGGTTATGCAGACTTTCTTTTTTATGATAAACCAATTCCGAGAATCCGCTTAATTTTCCTGCGATTTCATAGTTAATGGTTGGTACTGCTGTAACAGACCATTCACCATCTTGAACTTCATAGAACATACTAATACTTGTATTCACCAACTCGTTATATTGGTACTCAAGTGATGAACCTAATATATAAGAATCTTCGTCTTGGCTAAAGCCGCTATTACCTGTCGCAATAATCGCTTGCGCTAAAACTGCCAAAGATAATTTATCATCTTCTAAATCAATACGATGCTTCACACCAATACTGACATCTCCAAGGCCATCATCCTCAACAGATTGACCTTGCGATTTAACTTTGGTCCAGATTGGGCCTGCCCAACCTAATTGCAATTCAGTATTTTTTCCTAAACCAGTACGTAACAACGTATCTGCATTCAAGCTTAAACCTTTAGTGACCACACCATTCGTGGCACGAGACTCAATATAGTTTGCACTCGGTAAACCTTGCTCCCATGCCAATTTCCCTACAGGTGTAATACCTGTACCAAAACCAGTACCTGGACGGTCAAATGAAAAATCTGATGCTTCGGCACTCATACTGAGCGTTGCAGCAGAGAGGATTAAACTCAGTTGTTGAAATTTGGTCATGGAAGCACTCAATTAAGCTAATTCTTTGGTTGTTTTTGCGCCATTACTACGCAGCAATTCTAAAGTTTCTTTTTCTTCAGGTAATGCTTGTGACCAGTCAATGTTATCAAAGTCACAGTCAAAAAATAAGTCACTAATAGATGAGAGAATCGTATTGCCTTCTTCATCTTTAGTATTTGGATCAACTTTATGTTCAAGCAAGCGTTTAACTGCAGGTACGCACGCAGCACTCGCAGCATCCCACAACGGACCATAACACTCTTCAGCATCCCACAAATGAAAATTTGCTTTTGCTTGAATTAAAGCGTCTAAAATATCTAAATGTACTTGAAGGCTTTGTTGCTTTTGTTCAGTGCTGATCGGCTGCCCTGCTTCATGTGCCTCACAAATCTGTTCCCACCATTGAAAAAGAGTATCTGACCAGATTGAAACGGCTGGACCTTTATCGTCGACAATAAAATTTGGATCAAGACCGTCTGCCAACAGGCGCTGAACCTGTGCAAGGTCTAGTTCTTCTAAGGCCTGTACAAACACTTGTTGTTGCGCATTTAGCATGACTTTCTCTCTTATCAATTTGAAATAATATTATGCCCAATAATGCCAAGTCTTGTACCAATTAAATGACAATCGGAGAATTTAAATATTAATGAGGTATTTATTTCACTCTAAGACCGAGATACAAGCAAAAAAAAAGCCCCGTAGGGCTCTTTTTATCTATTAGGTTTCATCCAGTTCGAAACCAATATCTTCTTTGTCATCATCTTTTAACTGAATAGGTGCACCACGAGGATTCTCTTTTTTCTCAAATACATGCTCGAGACTGCGTTTAAGTCGGTCAATCGCACCATGTATTGCAGTATCTATATTATGACCTTTGTGATTCACGACCACTGGCTTCAAGCCTGCAGGTCTCGCTTCAATCATACATTGAATGTCATCTGCACCACCTTTATGTGCATTTGCATCACTTAAGTGCACTGAAAAGTGCGTGATTTTCTCTGTATGGCGTTGAAACTCTGTAGTGAGCTCTTCACGTACATAACCAATTAAACGTTCACTGTTTTGAATATTTTTATCTGTACGGATTTCAATGTTCATAAATATCATCCTCACTTTTTTCGAATCATTTTGTACAACAAGATTTTAACTTGGCACGTTTGTCGCTTGTAATTAAGTCATTCAAAGTATTTTAAATTTTCGTGTGGAATAAGACCTCCATCATCAAAATGAAACACTTGAAAAAGGTCTGCAGAACCGTCTTCTTATACTTCGAATATCGTTTGTATCTGAAAATTATGCAAGTGCTATTTTAAAAAACTATCAAAAGGATAACTGATTGTGACAAGTAATTACTTGCGCGGACAACAACTCATAGATGCCATTCAAAAAGAACCTTATTCTAGAGATTTAATTGGCTATCACTGTCATCCTCCGCATCCACGATGGCCGAATCAAGCCCGTATCGCGGTGCAATTCGTTTTGAATTATGAAGAAGGTGGTGAAAATCACATAGAACACGGTGATGCTGGATCTGAGCAATTTTTATCCGAACTTGTAGGCGTCCAAAGTTTTGATACAAAGCATATGTCTATAGATTCCATGTATGAGTATGGATCCCGTGCAGGTTTTTGGCGCATTCATGATGAGTTTAAACGGCGCAATTTGCCCATGACCATTTTTGGTGTCGGTATGGCTTTGGTGCGAAATCCCTATATTGTTCAAGCCATTCAAGAATCTAACTACGATGTCGTCTCGCATGGTCAACGCTGGTTGCATTATCAACACATGGATATTGCTACTGAACGCCAACATATGGATCAGGCAATCAGTGTTTTAACGGCCTTGTTTGATCAAGCGCCGATCGGATGGTACACAGGGCGAGATAGTCCCAATACACGTCAACTTTTGGCTGAATTTCCGCAAATCCAATATGACTGCGATTACTACGGCGATGACTTACCATTTTGGACTCAATTGACGAATCCTGAAGGGATTTCACGTCCGCATCTCATTATTCCGTATACCTTAGACACCAATGATATGAAATTCAGTGCGCCCAATGGTTTTAATCATGCTGAACAGTTTTTTCAATATTTAAAAGATGCTTTCGATGTGCTTTATGCCGAAGGTGATACTGCACCTAAAATGTTATCGATTGGTATGCATTGTCGCCTTTTAGGTCGCCCTGCGCGCTTTAAGGCATTACAAAAATTCTTAGATTACATACAGTCGCATGAAAAAGTCTGGATATGTCGTCGCGGAGATATTGCTGCACACTGGCAAACACATTTCGCACCATAAAATCACATTGAGCAAAAAGTTCATTTTAAAATGAGCTTTTTGCTGTTATTTATGCGCTTTTTCACGCGACTTATACTCTTTTTTACATCATTATTTTTTGGCATCGATATTGCAAATTAAGTCCTATGTTCATTTTTTAAATTAGGCTTTTATTGTGTTTCTTTCAGAATTTAATCAAGCCGACCCAAAACAAATTCAAGCGCTATTACAACATTGCGTTCATATAAGGCGCTGGGCTGACAACATCATCAAAAATCGCCCTTTTAACACCGTAGATCACTTACTTAAATTCGCCAAAGATCAAGCCAACTCATGGTCTTGGGATGAGATTGATTCAGCTTTAAACACCCATCCTCGTATTGGTGAAAAACAAGCAAAAGCGGTGCTAAGTGCTCAAGAAAATATATTTTCAAATCGTGAACAAGCAGCGCTTTCTCCTACGGAAGCGACATTAGATGCGCTATATGAAGGCAATCTTGCTTATGAAAAAAAATTTGGTTTTATCTTTTTAATCAAAGCAACTGGATTAAATAGTGAGCAAATTTTAACAGCCCTCAATACTCGCCTCCTCAATGATATCGAATTAGAAAAAAAGGGCGTTCATCAACAGCTTTTAGACATTGCATTATTAAGATTGGCACAGGAGATTCAAGCATGATCAGCACCCATATTTTAGATACTCATCTCGGCCAACCTGCTGTCAATGTTGAAATCAAATTATTGACCGAAAGTGGTGAATTACTTGCTACTGCATTCACCAATACGGATGGTCGAGTACTTGCCCAAGATTTTGGTTTAGAGAAAATTAAAGCTGGAAATTATGCGCTCGAATTTATGACTCAGCCTTATTTTGCAGCGAAACAATTAGCGACTTTTTTTCCTAAAGTCGTCATTCACTTCTCTATTACGCAGGCTCAACAGCACTACCATATTCCTCTATTAATCAGCCCTTTTGCATATTCAACCTACCGTGGTAGCTAATAAAAAAACATGCGTTAAATAGAAAACTGAGGGAATAATTATGCCAAACAATAAAGAGAACCTTTCACCTGAACATGAATACTTAGGATTCAATAAAAGTATCGCCTACGGCTTACAACATGTCTTAACGATGTATGGCGGCATTATTGCTCCTCCATTAATTGTGGGTGCTGCCGCAGGGCTTTCGGGTATGGAAATTGGACTGCTGATTACCGCCGCTTTATTTGTCGGTGGTCTCGCAACAATATTACAAACTATTGGTGTGAAATATATTGGCGCTCAACTCCCACTCGTACAAGGTGTCTCCTTTGCAGGGGTAGCAACCATGATTGCGATCGTTACGACTGGAGGCGGATTACAAGCAGTCTATGGGGCAGTCATTGTCGCCTCACTTATTGGTTTCTTTTTAGCGCCTTATTTTTCAAAAATCATTCGTTTCTTTCCGCCTATTGTCACAGGCTGCGTTATTACGATTATTGGCTTATCACTACTTCCCGTTGCCGTTCGCTGGATGATGGGCGGCAATAAGAATGCATCCGACTGGGGAAGCATAGAAAATATTAGTTTGGCGCTCATCACGCTTGCTGTTGTTATTCTTTTAAACTTATCGCGTCATGCTGTTATTCGTCGACTATCGATTTTACTCGCGATTGTTTTTGGCACTATTTTAGCCTTCACATTTGGCTTTGGTGATTTAAGTCTCGTGGGTCAAGGTGCGTGGATACAGTTCCCAGGTTTTTTTGCATTTGGTATGCCGACTTTCGAATTTACGGCCATTTTATCGATGTTAATTGTTACCTTAGTTATCATGACTGAAACCACAGCAGATATTTTAGCAGTCAGTGAAATTATTGGAACTGACGTCGATGCTAAACGGATCTCGAATGGTTTACGTGCAGATATGCTTTCAAGTGCAGTTGCACCTATTTTTGGTTCATTCATGCAAAGTGCTTTTGCACAAAATGTAGGACTGGTCGCTATCACTGGCGTGAAAAGCCGTTATGTCGTTGCAGCAGGTGGGATGATTTTAGTCTTACTTGGTCTACTGCCAGTCATGGGTTATTTTATCGCTGCGATCCCTGTGCCCGTCTTAGGCGGTGCGGGTTTGGTTCTGTTTGGTACAGTCGCTGCAAGTGGAATTCGAACACTGGCAAAAATTGATTATAACGAACAAAAAAACCTCATCATTGTCGCGACGTCTATCGCTGCAGGCATGATTCCAATCATAGATGCCTCTTTTTATGCACACTTTCCTCAATGGGTCCAAACCCTCTTTCACTCTGGCATTAGTTCAACATGTTTAATGGCAATTTTGCTGAATATCTTGTTCAATCATGTGCGCTTTTTTGAAAAAAAAACGAACATAAAAACGAATCAAACAATTGATTTACATCATTAATATTAAAAAATAAGTCTATTTTTACGGGCTTATTTTATCCACATATCAATTTTGGCTTTATTTTTGCTAAAGAATAGGTATTCTGTTAGCGCTTTCTCTGGGGTTAAAAATATGAAGTTTTCAAAAATCGTTGCATCATGTGCACTTGTTTCGGCTGCTACATTTTCTCAAGCAGCACCAATTTGGCAAGATTTTAGCATCACTGGTTTATATGGTGAGAATTATGCTTTTCCATTCGCAGGTGACAAGAATGACCAAAGTACAATTACCTTCGAATATACAGCAAAACTCAAGTATGGTGATTTCTTCGCCTTTGCTGACCGTACACATAATGATAGTGGCAATGCAACGTATTTCGAAGCTTCACCACGTTTAAGTTTAGGTGCTGTTTCAGGTCAAAAACTTGAGCTCGGACCAATTAAAGATGTATTGATTGCAACGACTTGGGAAGCGAACTCAAGTGAAGGAAGCAATACCAATAACTACTTATATGGTATTGGTTTTGACCTTGCGATTCCTAAATTTCAATATGCACAAATCAACTTTTATAAAGCTGCAAATGAGGCAACGGTTGATGATTATCAGTTGACCTTTGCATACGGTATTCCATTCAAACTTGGTGCTGAAGAATTTCTTGTTGATGGATTCCTAGATTGGTCTACTGCAGAAAAAGATCATGCCAGTGAACTGAACTGGACGACTCAATACAAATGGAATGCAGGCAAGCATATTTCTCCAGAGACTAAACTGTATTTAGGTATTGAGCACTCAATCTGGAATAACAAATATGGATTTAAAGATACTGATGAAAACAACGTGAGTGCGCTTGTGAAATATCATTTCTAATGATTCATAAAAAAGCTTCATAAAAAAAGCTTATTGTAAGCAAGACTTCGGTCTTGCTTTTTTATGCTCTGAGGCTCAACATTTGCGTCATATAACCAAAACGATTCACAACAATGAGCTTCTCAATTCGTCCAGCAATAAGCGATGATTTATTACGTATTCAAACTATCTATAATGCAGAGATTCTCAATGGCTTAGCCACATGGAACAATGAACCCTATGATTTAAACCATTATCAGAACTGGTTTAAGCAATTACAAAGCGAGGGCTTCCCACTTTTTGTCATAGAAGATCTTGATTCAAAAATCATTGCTGGTTTTGCTGAGTACAGTACATTCCGCAATATTTCTGGATTTCGGCAAACCGTTGAACATTCGATCTACATTTCACCAGAGTTCAGCCAAAAAGGCCTCGGAAAGCGCTTATTGCAACACCTTATTGAACATGCACAATCGCATCAAATCAAAGTCATGGTTGCTGCAATAGATCAGGAAAATGCTGCATCTATCCATCTCCATCAAAAGCTAGGATTTATACACACTGGTTTGATGCCGCAAGTGGGTCAAAAGTTTGGAAAATGGCGTGATTTGGTGTTCATGCAACTCAACTTTGAGTCTTCTCAAATACAATAGAACTCAAAAAAGGGCTTTGACCTAGTCAGCCCTGTGTAGCCCGTGTATGGATAGAAATGAATGCAATTGTATGAATAAAAGATTCGAAAAATCATGTAAATATCGTTTTAATCTAGTGGATTTCCCACAATATTGCTCATAATCCCCTTCATAATGTGAGGTCCTTGTTCTTGGCGTAGATCTTCATACCAGGCTTGAGTCACCAACTCATCTTTCATATGGGTGATATCGCAACGTTTCCGCGCTCGTAACACCATTTCCCCTGTACGTTCATTACGTTTATTTTGATAACGTTTTAATGCATCTTGTAAACCCAATGTATTGATTTGCAAGGCACGAGCCAAATAAATCGCATCTTCCATGGCTTGGCATCCCCCCTGCCCAATATCAGGCGTAGTGCTATGCGCAGCATCGCCGACAATCACCACTCGCCCCTTATAAAATTGTGCAAAAGGTTCAATATCATGAATTTCAACACGATTGGTTTTTTGTTCATCGATCGCGTCAATCAGATGCTGCACCTGAGGACACCATCCTTCAAAATACGTCTTAAGTAAGCGCTGGTACTGGCTTCGATCATTTTCAAGTCCCACAGGCAACGGTACGTCAAAAAAGAAATAAAATCGATGATCGGATACAGGCATGAGCGAAGCACGTTTACCCTCTCCAACAAATGTGGTCCATTGATCTGCTGGTGCTAAATCCTCTGAAATTTCGACCAATCCATTCCAGTTCACATAACCAGCATAACGACGCTCTACCTGCTCATCTAATACATAGGCACGGGTCATTGAGTGTGTTCCATCTGCACCAACCAATAAGTCTGTATATACCTCTGAACCATCTGCAAATATGATTTTTACTTGATCCGTTTGATCTTCCAACGCAATCATTCTTTTACCCAATTGAATATCTTCACGTCCAAACTCATCCATCAGCATATTTTGTAATTCAGCACGTGATACAGGATAAGGACGCTGTCCAACTTCTTCGATCAATGGATAGAGGCTAAATTGAGTCATCACCTCACCTGACAAACCATCCACATAAGCAAGATGATCCATTTGACCACCAAGCTTTGCCACTTGTTCGGTCAACCCTAAATAATTCAGACATTTCACCCCATTTGACCACAATGAAATAGCAGCACCGACCGGTAAAATGTGTTGCGTTTGTTCATAGATGGTGACTTGATGTCCAAATTTTTTCAGTGCAATTCCCGTCGTTAAACCGCCCATGCCTGCACCAATAATTGCAATCTCCATCTATTTTCTCCTCATACTGAATGTCTTTAGAGGGTTAAATTGCGAAAAACGTGCCATGTCCAGAAAATAGAAAAAGAAAAGAATGAATAAAATTGGCACACGCTGTGCATTTTAATGTGAGGCCATGACCTTTTTGGGGCATGGAATTCTGATGAAGTGAGTTGATTATGAACACTATTCATCAGCTATCGAACATATTGTATGGAAGATTATAATGGCAACTTTATTTGCACCAATTTTTGAAATACCCGCACCAATACAGCAACTTACTAACTTATCAGATCTTAGAATTGGTGCAGAAATTATTGAATGTTCAGATGAGTTTTTTGCAGAAGCAAAACGAATGTTGCAATTTGAGCCGCCCATTTTTGTAGAAGATAAATTTGATGACCATGGCAAATGGATGGATGGTTGGGAAACTCGCCGTAAACGCCATGCAGGCTATGATTGGTCAATCGTTAAATTGGGTGTTGCAGGTCAAATCAAAGCTTTAGATATTGATACGACTTTTTTTTCAGGGAACTATCCAGCCTCAGCATCAGTTGAAGGATGTTTTGCACCAAAGGGTGACTTAAGCACTGTTGAGTGGCACTCTATTTTACCAAACAGTATATTAAGTCCGAGTCAGCATCATCTTTTTGATATTCATAATGATCAGACTTTTAGTCATATTCGACTGAATATTTTCCCCGATGGCGGCATTGCGCGTTTCCGTGTCTATGGTGAAGTCAAACCACAACGTCAAAATAATACAGATCGTTTAGATCTCATTGCGCTTGAAAATGGTGGTCGTGTCATCGCTTATAGTGATGCACATTTTGGTCATCCACGTCATTTGATTAACCCAGGCCGCGGCCTAAATATGGGAGATGGTTGGGAAACCAAGCGTCGTCGTGCACCTGGTTTCGATTGGTGTATTTTGGCACTTGGCGAAGCAGGTTCAATTGAAAGAATCGATATTGATACCGCACATTTCAAAGGAAACTATCCTGCTGAGGTGTCTATTCAAGCTATTTATATTGAAGATGCAACTGATCCTCAATTGATTCCTCAAAGTATGTTTTGGCCCTTTTTACTCGAGGCTCAGCCGATGCAAATGGATCAAATTCATAGCTTTATGAATGAAATTTTAATGCATGAAAAAATCTCACATATTCGCGTCAATATGATTCCAGATGGTGGCATTAGTCGGATTCGTCTGTGGAATAAAAAATAATTTAGATTTATCAACTTTTGAAAATCACCATAAGTGGTTAATTATCAAATTATGGTGATTATTTTTTTCATTCACTCTGTGGATTTTGATCAATTCAATTGAGCATTTACTTATGACGTCTCGTATTTGTATTCAGCCTTTGACTGCTGAAAATTTTGCCCCATTTGGTGAAGTGATTGGCTGTACAGGAAATGATTTTTTCCATATCAATGACGCCCACACCGAACGTTATCATGCCTTGGTTCAAACTGAAATTATTGGGGAAGCACGCACAGGCATTAGTATTTTTAGAAATATTAAAAGCACCATCTCTCCTTTTGAAATTTTAATGCTTGAGCGACACCCCCTCGGTTCACAAGCTTTTATTCCGATGCAAGGTCAAAAATTTTTGGTCATCGTTGCACCGAGTTTAAATTCACATGAACCCGATTTAACTCAACTTTGTGCATTTATGACAGATGGTTCTCAAGGGGTTAACTACCGTGCAGGCACATGGCATCATCCACTTTTGACTTTAGAAAGCCCAAGTGATTTTGCCGTTATTGATCGAATTGGTAACGGATCTAATTGTGATGTTTATAGCTTGAAAAGCCCGATTGTTGTGGAATTTTGAATGGACTCAACATTCTTTAAAGATTTGAACTCATTGCTTTTATTTGCTATGAATAAGACAACTGCGAACGAGTTTAAAGCATGAATGAAAAATGGGTACTCCTCTGCTTGCTTTGTAGCATTCAAACCATCAGCCACGCAGATCTGACCTTTGCGCAAGAACTCAAACAGTCTTGTGGAAAAATAAAAAACGACGCCGAACTCGG
>JAHLFF010000110.1 GCA_018883945.1 Candidatus Acinetobacter avistercoris | reverse complement strand
ATACAGCAAAGTCGCTGCTTTGCACATTTAAGTCCGGAAACCTGCTTGTTGTGTTCTATAACTCAATCATTCACGGGGAAGTGAATGTAGGGAGCTTTAACATGTCACTTCATTGTCAACCTACTGCCTTGGTAGGTGCGATCGCACTTGCGTTGGGTACCACTTCATCTGTTTTTGCTAACGAGCAAAAAGTTGCGAAAGCATCTTTAGATACCATTGTGGTCACGGCATCACGCAGCGAACAAAATATTGAAAATGTGCCGATGCGTCTAAATGTGATTGATGAAAAAACGATTCAACAATCCCCTATTGCTGACTTACCTTCTTTATTAACGAAAGAAGCAGCGCTATCAGTCAAACAAGTGGGTGGCTATGGTCAACCAGCTTCAATTTTCTTACGTGGCAGCAATGCCGCACATACCTTAATTTTACAAGATGGTATGCGCTCCAATACCGCAACTGTTGCAGGTACAAATTTACATTTAATTGATACGACAGACATTAAGCAAATTGAAATTCTAAAAGGCCCTGCATCGGTACAATATGGTACTGATGCAATTGGAGGTGTAATTCAACTCATTTCCAAAACACCGACAGAAAATAGTGCGTTTACAACGGTCGAAGTCGGTGAAAAAAATACCTACAAATCACTTGTCGGTGTTGATGCTGCTGAAAATGGCTATTACGCCCAAATTCGTGGGCAACGCCTAGAAACAGATGGTGACCAAATTATTAGCAATCAATCTAAAAAAGCAGGTTTCGATCAAAAAGGCTATTCAGCGAAATTAGGCGTTGATCAAGACAACTTTGGATTGTCAGCGGAATTTAAAGAAAATGAAGGTCACGGCGACTACTTCTCTTATGGTGCACCAGAAGCTTATGATTTCACCAATCGCCTTTATAATATTAAAGGTTATTTTAAGCTTAATCCAAATTTAGTGTGGGAAACTCGCCTATCACAATTTGAAGATGAATACGTAATTGTACAAAGCGCTTATCCATCGACTGTAATCACTGAACAACAAGAAATAGATTCCAATATTCAATGGCAAATCAACGCCGAGCATAAACTTCTTGCGGGTGTACATTACAATAAGACAGAAGCTGAAAGTTTAAACACCTTTAAAGATGAAAATGATAGCACTGGCTATTATTTACAGCACCAATATCAAAATGATGTCATCAGCACCCAAGCGGGTATTCGAGTTGAAGACAATCAGCAATTTGGTACACATAGTGTAGGACAACTCGCTGTTCGACATACCCTAAGCCCTACATCAAGTATTTATGCCAATGTCGGAACAGCATTTCGTGCCCCAGTTGTCGGGCAAATTATTAGTGAACCCGCTTGGTGGGGCGGTAATCCTGACCTACAACCAGAAGAAAGTGTATCTTATGAAATTGGTTTTGATCATCTAATCACCCCATCAATGACATTATACGGTTCTGCTTTTCAAACCCAAGTCGACAATATTATGGTCTCTAACGGAGATACCAACTGGGTATTTGAAAATATGGACAGCGCCACCTTTAATGGTGCTGAATTGGGTTTAAAATTGACACAAGATGACTTCTATGCCAATGCTGAATATGCGTATATTCAAGCTAAGAACGATGATAAAGATAAAGATTTGCCAAATCGCCCACGCCAAAACTTCAACCTAACCTTGGGTTGGGATAATGGTCAGTATGGTGCGTCCACGTCTTTAGTAGCTAAAGGTAAATCTAAGGAGGATAAAGGCCTTATTCCAGGCTATGCAGTCATTGATATGAATGCCTATTGGCAAGTGAATCCTCACTTAAAAACCTTTGTGAATATTCGTAACCTAGGTGATACCAATTACAAAACAGCATTTAATGATGCCACATCTTATTACATTGCCAGTGACCGCCTCGCTTCTATTGGAATCACTTTTAAATACTAAGCTCTAAACAGCAAAAAACTTTAAAACAGCGCAGTTTATGGATAATGTTATGACCGACATTATCCTTTTTTATTATCTTCATTAAAAATTCAAGGAACACATATGGGCCACCGTTTAAGTAAAATCTACACGCGCACAGGCGATTCGGGTACTACAGGGCTTGGTGATGGCTCACGCGTTGCCAAAGATGACTTGCGTATTACCGCGCTGGGTGATGTCGATGAGCTGAATGCAGTAATTGGCGTATTACGCGCGCAGATTTCTGCAAGCACTATTGAAGATAAAACTCCTTGGGATAAATCCCTAAGTCTGATCCAGCACTGGCTATTTGATCTGGGTGGTGAAGTGTGTATTCCGGGTTTTAATCTGGTGCAACCGGTATCGATTGAGTTTCTGGAAAATGATATCGACCGTATGAATGAAGCTTTGCCGATGTTAAAAGACTTTATTCTGCCTGCTGGAACGCTGGTGTGCAGCTTTGCCCATCAGGCTCGTGCAGTCTGTCGTCGCGCCGAACGTAGCGTGATGTCAGTCCACCACCGTGACCAAAATATTCAGGCTGCATCGCTACAACTGCTGAACCGTCTATCCGACTGGTTATTTGTCGCATCGCGTACCCTGCAACGCGCTGAGGGTGGTTCTGAAGTGCTCTGGCAAAAAAATATCAATGACAGCATCGAAAAGTAAAATCAGCTTCCAGATTAGCATCTAAAAATACGCGTCAGATGTGTCTTGATTTTATAGGGCATCTGACGAAAATAGATAGTGTCATCCTTCTGTCACGTAGCCCTCGCAAAATGAACTTAACTTTCCCACTCATGAGCATCTTATGCGCATAATTGGACATCGTGGTGCACGTGGCGAAGCCCCTGAAAATACCTTGGGCGGTTTTCAGTATATTCAGGAAATCGGCATTCGCGCCGTTGAGTTTGATGTTCGTCAACTCAAAGACAATGCTTTAATCATCATGCATGACGACAATTTTGTTCGTACCACCGGCTTGCAGAAGCCTTTGTATGAGTGTAACCGTCAAGATCTTGTCCAATATAATCATGCAGTCAAATGGTCAGAATGGAATAAAATCGAAGCCACTCCGCTCCTTGATCAAACCTTAAATGTCATTCGAAATTTTGAACATATTGAAGTTGAAATCAAAAGTGTTGACTCCGAAGCAGCCGCCGAAAAAATAGCATTAGAAGTCGAACAACAACTGCAAGGCTATGAGCAGGCAGCTATTGTTACCAGCTTTGATGCGAAAATCCTGAATGCCTTGAAACAGCAAAACTCCCGCTTAAA
This sequence comes from Candidatus Acinetobacter avistercoris, assembly GCA_018883945.1. GTDB lineage: Bacteria > Pseudomonadota > Gammaproteobacteria > Pseudomonadales > Moraxellaceae > Acinetobacter > Acinetobacter avistercoris. The sequence continues at coordinate 2,593 of JAHLFF010000110.1, read as the reverse complement.
ACGCGGTTTGTTGATTGAAACCGATGTCAAACACCAAGCCATTGATCAGGCGCTGGAACTGGGATGCTGTCATATTGGCTGGATGAATGAACTGGTTAGCCAAGACCTGATCCAGGCTACGCAGGCAGCCGAGCTAAATATCAGTGTCTGGACGGTCAATGATGTGACGCGTGCCAAGCAGCTTCGGGACTGGGGTATTCAGGGCTTAATTACAGATTATCCAAAACTGATGCTGCAACAGCTTTAAAGTACCAGTCTCATTTACATAATAAATTTGCAGTTATCTTCTTGTTGATATCTTTACCCTCATCAATTTTTTAAAAATAGAGAATCTGCTTAAACTTATGCTAAGTCTAGGTTAACTTAGGTTTATTTTCCGCATCTGTCTGCAAACTGATATGCAATCTTGTAGAAATTATGAACAACCCTTTCAGCTATCCTAAGCCAAAAATAAAAAAATAAAAGGTTGATAATCCTCAGCCACTTAGACAGAAATCAGGGCTTATCCAGCTTGGAAAAATGGCAGTTTTCGCCGGCTTATTCCAAGACTCACAAGTACAATACAACCGTACAATAATGCTAGTGAAGCCCTAGACCACATGCTAATATGAACAAGATAGGCTGCTGTTAAAACGAACAGCGGTTTCTGCTTATTGTTAAACCTTTCGAGGTTCTAGGAGTGCTGTTGGAGATGAATGCTCCCTTACCCAAAGCCCCCATCAACTGGATTGCTGTGTTTGCCTTGGTATTTTTACCAATCGTAGCCCTGATTGCGATTCCGTTGTATGCGTATCACCATGATTTTAGTGTTGCCGCTTGGATCAGTATGTTTGTTTTACTGGGCGTAAGCAGCCTTGGCATTACAGCAGGATACCATCGCCTGTGGGCACATCGTGCTTATGAAGCCACCTTACCATTAAAAATCATCTTGATGATCATGGGTACCTTTGCAGTACAGAATAGTATTTTATTCTGGGCATCTGGTCACCGTACCCATCACCGCCATGTTGATGACGTGGAGCAAGACCCGTACTCGATTAATCGAGGCTTCTGGTATGCACATATTGGCTGGATGTTACGTGATTATCCATCCGGTGTAGCCAACTACAAAAATGCGCCAGATCTGTTAAAAGATAAAGTAGTGATGTTTCAGGACAAATACTACGTTCCATTAGTGATTGCCGTTCATGCTGCTATTTTGCTTCCAATTGGCTGGGCAGTCGGCGATGTCTGGGGTGTATTGCTGTTAGGTGGATTAATGCGTTTAATTTTGAGCCATCACGTCACTTTCTTCATCAACTCACTGTGCCATATGTGGGGGAATCGTCCATATACTGACGAAAATACTGCGCGTGACAATTTTGTACTCGCAATTGCAACTTGGGGTGAGGGTTATCATAACTATCACCACATTTTCCAGTACGACTACCGTAACGGCGTGAAATGGTGGCAGTATGATCCAACCAAATGGTTGATCTGGACCTGCTCTAAACTCGGTTTAGCAAAAAACTTGCGCCGTATTCCTAGCTTTAATATTAAAAAAGCGGAATTGGCAATGAAGTTTAAATATGCTGAACAGGATCTTGCAGTTTATGGCCATGACGTTTCTGAAGATATCTCGACAGTGAAAACCAAGATTGCACAGGAATATGATGCTTTTACCCAAACTTTAAATGACTGGGCGAAGTTGAAAGAACAGGAAATTCAGGTCAAGAAAGCATCGATGGCTGAAAAGATTCACCAGATGGATGACAAATTGAAAGTTGAATTCCAGCTGGTAGAACAACGTCTTTCCCATCACCGTGAGACCTTGAACTTACTGGTTCGTAATTTGAAAAAATCTGCAGTTTCTCAATAAAAATCTGTCAAAACGAAAAGCCCCGCTCGGGGCTTTTTTTATGCTGGAAGATAACGTGAACTCTCGCTTATACAACAGTTTTATACAACTATCTTTGTTATAGTTCATTTACTCCTAGCCTGTACTGAATGCCATGTATTTTAATTCTCGCTATCAAACACTTCCGTCCTGTCTCTATCATCATCAGCTTCCCCTTCCGTTAAAAGGCGCAAAAGCCGGACATTTTAATGCAGTATTGGCAGAACAGCTGCAATGGTCGGACGAAGACAAGGCACAATGGGTCGAGATTTGTAGTGCTCAGAAAGTCTTTGCTGAGTTTGAACCCTTAGCCATGGTCTATGCAGGCCATCAGTTTGGACAATGGGCAGGACAGTTGGGAGATGGTCGCGGGCTGCTGATTGCACAAATTCTGGATAAAAATAATCAGACCATTGACCTGCATTTAAAAGGTGCTGGGTCTACGCCTTATTCGCGTATGGGAGATGGTCGTGCAGTGCTGCGTTCAGTGATCCGTGAGTATCTGGCGGGTCATGCCTTAAATGCTTTGGGTGTGGCATCCAGTAATGCAGTTGGTTTCACTTCATCTACTCAGGGGGTACAGCGCGAAAAGCTGGAGCCGGGCGCGATGATGTTGCGCACTTCAGACTGTCATATCCGTTTCGGTCATTTCGAGTGGATCAATCAATATCAACCAGATGTATTAGCTGAGTTCACGCAAAAATGTATTGAGTGGCA
>JAHLFF010000109.1 GCA_018883945.1 Candidatus Acinetobacter avistercoris | reverse complement strand
TTGAAATTCTTCTTTCAAACAAATTCACTTAAATTTTTCTGAGTAAACGTTGAACCACTCAGCCTTCCTGCCCTAAATGCCGTGCGAAACTCACCAGAAAATAGGCGATTATCGCAATCCAGATTTGTGTTTGAGTTGCTGGTTCACCTGATACACAGCCTTGGGCCTAAGTCGTGTTACAAATCCAATGTTTTCAGCAGTTAAATTCGCATACCACTGGTAATCGACATAGCCTTTATCAAAGACTACAATACTGCCAGATGGAAACTGGAATTTTCGGCCTTGTACCATGTTATTTTCTTTGCCATTTTCAACTGCAACAAACTTAGGAAGATGCTTGCTGTGATTCAATCCTATGCTGAGTTTCATACTGGCTTTTGAATCATGAACTTTGGCCCATCCACATAAGGAAAGCGGCAGGTCAATATGATTGGCATCAAGAAAATATAATGAATGCTTAAAGCGAAATTTCTGTCCGACATGATATTTTGAGCAAGCCGTTCAAAATCTTGTCGCACGATGGGTTTAATCAGCTGATGACATACGCTATTCCGATGTGACAAAACCTGAATCCTTGGTGGTTAAAGTGTTAGTTCGCACTTATATTTTAACTCTCAGAATTCAGGTTTTTTTAAATTAAACTATGGGATAGCAGTGATGGAAATTCCCCCATTTTTAATCAAAGAATTTTTAAATTGTTAAATCAACACACTATTTTGGTAACCAAGCAGCTTGTTTAACCTCAATTGCCTTCGGAATGAGATCAAAATCAGAGAAGATATTTGCTAATTGTTGCTGGTCTTCAATCACTTGTGGTGTTAGCAATTGTGCATTCGATGGATTTGGACGACGTTCAATAAATTTTTGACTCACTGTCTCAGAAAGACCAGTACTTCTTGCAATTAACTGCACAGTTTCTTGTTTATTTGACCAGACCCATTTATCTGCTTCGTTCAGTTGCGTTAAAATTAGTTTGATATCGTTTGCATGATTTTTAATGATGTCATTTGTACCCAGATAGAAAGTATAATTTGGACTTAAACCTGCCCCATTGCTGAGCACTTTCGCATGATCATCTAATTCAGAGGCTGCGTAATACGGATCCCAAATTGCCCATGCGTCAATAGCACCTTTTTGAAAGGCTGCGCGCGCATCTGCGGGACTCAACCAAACCGGCTCTATATCAGACCATTTAAGATTGGCTTTTTGTAAGGCACGAACTAAAAGGTAATGTGAACTTGAACCACGGTGTACAGCCACACGTTTATTTTTCAAATCCTTTAAAGTTTTTATACTTGAGTTTTTTGGCACTAAAATCGCAGATGAAAATGGTTTAGCAGTTTCATATGCGATATAGTTCAGTGGTTTTCCACCTGCTTGTGCATAAACTGGCGGTGTATCACCTGTTGTTCCAATGTCAATCGAACCGACGGCTAAGGCCTCCAAAATTTGAGGACCGCCTGGAAACTCATACCACTTGATTTGAGTATGGGGAAACGCTTTTTCTAACAGTTTATTTTCTTTCGCAATCACAACGTTTACAGATGCTTTCTGGTAACCAATTGATAAGGTTTTAAGCTCTTGTTGTTTATCATGACCTTGAGCAGATGTTGTATTTTGACTAGCATTTTCTTTTTGGCAGCCTGTTAAGCTTAAGCCAATGACAGCAAGCGTGAGCAAAAGAGATTTTTTAATTGAGTACATAAAAATCCATTAATTTTATATGAATAAAAATATTTAAGAGGCTTCAGACGTTACATGTTTTTGTTTTATATATTGATTTTCTGGACGTTTTAGTCCGAGATTTTCACGTAATGTTTTACCTTCATATTCAGTACGGAATAATTTACGTCGTTGTAATTCAGGTACAATAAACTCGACAAAGTCATTTAATCCAGCAGGAGTGCTTGGAGGTAAAACATTGAAGCCATCTGCCGCTTCATTTTCAAACCAAAACTGTAACTGATCGACAATTTGTTCAGGCGTTCCAATTAACGTCCAGTGTCCACGTGCTGATGCAACAAACTCATAAAATTGACGAATACTAAAATTATGCTTTTGTACAATTTCGATCATTAATTGTTGACGGCTAGAGAAATTAATGACTTCATCTTCCAATTTTGGAAATGGGGCATCTAGATCAAACTGGTTAAGATCGATATTGCCTGCCAGACCAGAAAGCAATCCAAGACCAACGTCTGGGTGAATTAAGCTATTGAGAAGGTCATATTTTTCTTGCGCTTCTTTCTTTGTCTGTGCTACAAAAATGGACACACCGGGCATAATTTTGATATCGTCTGGTTCACGATTGTATTTTTTCAAGCGATACTTGATATCACGATAAAATGCTTGTGCTTCTTCAAGTTCTTGTTGTGCAGTAAAAACAACTTCCGCATATTTAGCTGCAAGTTCACGTCCTTCTTCTGATTGACCTGCTTGGACAATCACGGGATAGCCTTGTGGTGAACGTGGGACATTTAACGCACCTTGTACATTAAAAAATTCACCTGTATGTAATGGTTCGTGATTCTTTTTAGGGTCTAAGAATTGTCCACTTTCTTTGTCATAAATGAAAGTATCATCTTCCCATGAGTCCCAAAGTTTTTGAGTTACTTCAATAAACTCATCTGCACGTGCATAACGTGTGGCTGGATCTGGGTGAGTTTTCATACCGAAGTTACGTGCGGTGGTTTGTGAACACGTCGTCACCACATTCCATGCTGCACGGCCTTTACTTATATGATCAAGCGATGCATATTTTCGTGCGAGTAAATAGGGTTCTTCATAAGTGGTGGATGCTGTTGCAATAAAACCAATATGCTTGGTTACAGCAGAAAGGGCAGCAAACAATGTAACCGGTTCAAACCCCACCATTTTGTCATTATAACTGATGCTTTTTTCATATTTAGATGCACCATGACTCCAAGAAGTCGACAATCCATCAGCCAAGAAATAAGCATCAAATAGCCCACGTTCAGCAGTTTGTGCCAATTCAATAGCATACTCAATATTTACCATGTCTTCTGGACGAGAAGAAGGCAAGCGCCATCCAGCTACATGTTGTGACGTTGTTGGGATAAACGCCCCAAGCTTTATTTGTCTTTTAGACATACCCTATACCCTACAGATTTTTTAATCTTTAATAAGCTAGCAAATAAAATTCATGAATATAAATAATATAAAGTTCAATAAATATAATATTTATGGATTGAAATATAACCTTTCAGGGGACAAAAATGGGTTATGGTAAGGGCCCCACTGTTATTAGAGTTTGCGATGAAAAACTTTTATATCAATTATTCAGTGAGCCAACCAAGAGGTTTATTTACTGGGTTGTAGTCAATATCAATACGGATTCACGTCGCATTATTCCTACAATGTATTTTAATTTAGTAAGCTGTAGTAATTATTGGCCAAGCCAGGTTGAAGTCGTTGAGCGTAATAGACATCCTTTGTTGCGCGTATTATAGAAGTGAATTTACGTGACATGGACAGGGTCTTATTGACGCAGATCACAAGCTATGGGTTATAACCGAATAGACCATTTGGCATGTGTTGTTACCTGAAGCAATTTCAGGAATTATTGCCGGTTTTACTGTGACTTTAGTCACCATGCTTAACTCATCAGTTATTGCGGCTGACATAGGTGCAGGTGGATTAGGTGACACTGCTTATC
>JAHLFF010000108.1 GCA_018883945.1 Candidatus Acinetobacter avistercoris | reverse complement strand
GTACAAAGGCAGAGTAAGGTCATTGCTACTTTGATTGGTTTTTTAATCATTTGTATTGTTCTTCAAATTTTAGGTTGTAGTGATCAATACCAAAAAGCATATTTTCTAAGTTGAATAGTTTTTTATTTATTGATTTTAGAGTTAAAAGGACTCTATCGAGTCCTCTTTAATATTATATACAATTTTATTTGAAGAAATAACCCGTTTCAGGTGAACTGGCATTAGCCATTCGTTTGCGTGGCATACGACCGGCGAGGAAAGCTTCACGGCCCGCCTCAACTGCTTTTTTCATTGCTGAAGCCATCAAAATTGGATTTTGAGCAGCGGCAATTGCTGTATTCATCAATACACCATCACAACCCAATTCCATCGCAATAGCAGCATCACTAGCAGTTCCAACACCAGCATCAACTAAAACAGGGACTTTGGCATTTTCTTTGATGATCGAAAGCGTATGTGGATTTAAGATCCCCAATCCTGAACCAATTAAGCTACCAAGCGGCATAATCGCAACACAGCCCATGCTTTCTAATTCTTGCGCTACTATCGGATCATCAGAGGTATAGACCATGACTTCAAAGCCATCATCGACCAAAGTGCGAGCCGCTTTCAAGGTATCCATAATATTAGGATAAAGCGTTTTTTCATCACCGAGGACTTCAAGTTTCACCAAATTGTGACCGTCAAGTAACTCACGCGCCAGCATACAAGTACGCACAGCACTGTTGGCATCAAAACAACCCGCTGTGTTGGGTAAAATTGTGTATTTCTCAGGTGGAATTACCGACAATAAATTAGGTTGACTTGGATCCTGTCCAATATTTACCCGGCGAATCGCAACCGTGACGATTTCAGCACCACTGGCTTGTATGGCTAAATCAGTTTCTGTGAGGTTTAGATATTTCCCTGTTCCAACCAATAGGCGCGATTGAAAAGATCGTGAACCAATAATAAGAGGGGTGTCTTGCATGCTTGCTCCGTTTAGCCGCCACCGACAGCGTGAATAATTTCAATGCGATCTGATTCTGAAAACGTGGTTTGCGCGAGTTTGCTCTTGGCAATGATGATCTCATTCATCTCGACAGCAAAACGTTTATTTTCTAATGAAAGTTCTTGAATAAGTTCTAATAAATTTTGGGACTGAGTCGATTTCAATTCACCATTTAAAAAAATATTCACAGGTCGTCCTTTTATCACTTTAATTTATTTTACGTATTTAAAAGCATTCCAGGCCAATACGAGCCATCCAGCAATCATGAATGCTCCACCGATAGGCGTCACTGCACCTAAAATACGAGGTAGGCCTAAAGCCATAACATACAGTGAGCCGCAGAATAAAATTATGCCAATCTGCATGAAGATGAAACTGAGTTTAATGGGAAGTGTTGGAATAACTTTAGCGATGATTGCTAAGGCTAATAAACCCAATGCATGATAAAAAAAGTAATCTGTTGCCGTTTGCCACCAAGAGATTTGAGCAGCCGAAGCATGAGCTTTCAAACCATGAGCACCAAATGCGCCAAGCAAGACGGCGAGTGCTAAATTAAGTGCCGAAATCCCAATCCACATACTGAGCCTCTAAGGGTAAGAAATTGCGCTTAACCATAGCATAATTTAAACTTTTGACTAAATCTAAAACAATTAAATAGTGCGAATTTTACGTATAAAAAAAGGGCAATCGCCCTTTTTTTATACAAACATCATAATGTCTAATTTAGTTTGATGACATTGCAACTTTGATCTTATCCATCGCATTTTTTTCAAGTTGACGAATACGTTCAGCAGAAACATTATATTCGGCAGCCAACTCATGCAAAGTAGATTTATCATCATCTAACCAACGACGTTGTAGAATATTACGAGAACGGTCATCGAGCTGGCCCATGGCATCATGTAATGCAGATGTGCTTTGTTGCTCATAATCTTCTTCTTCAGCTAAACGTGCTGGATCGTAGCGATTATCTTCTAAATATAGGGCAGGTGCGACATAGGTCGAACCCTCATCGTCATCATCACCTTGTGCTTCAAATGCAGCATCATAGGCAGTAAGACGACCTTCCATTTCTATTACTTGTTCAGGTGTCACATTTAAATCTTCAGCAATCGATTTGGCTTCTGCAAGCGTCAGCTTTTTGCTTGATTTTTTTAGACTGCGCAAATTAAAGAATAATTTACGTTGAGCCTTGGTGGTCGCAATTTTGACGATACGCCAATTACGAATCACATATTCATGAATTTCAGCTTTAATCCAATGCACAGCAAAAGACACCAAACGAACGCCCATTGTTGGGTCGAAACGTTTAACGGCTTTCATTAAACCGAGATTACCTTCTTGAATTAAATCGCCTTGTGGAAGGCCATAACCTGCATAGCTGCGGGCAATATGTACAACAAAACGCAAGTGAGACATCACCAGCATTTTGGCTGCATCTAAATCTTGATCATAATAATAACGATCAGCCAACTCTTTTTCTTGTTCAGCTGTCAAAATCGGAATTTGATTTACAGTGCTAATGTAGGCACCAAGATTCACCCCAGGCGCAGACAATGACAGGGGCATCAATTGATTGCTGCTGTCAGTCATGAGTACTCCTTATAGGATAATAGTTTTAAAACCAATAGCTTCATCTTAAAGGTAAACATATTCATAATTAAGGAAAATTGGGTAGTGAAATGTAAACTAATATTCCACATTTGCACATGGTTAGTTTTAAGTAACTTAACTAAGTTTCAATTAAGATTCAATCATATAATGGAATTCATTCGCTGAAATTTTCTCCATCTGACATGAAAATTTGTGTATTTCACAGTATCGAATAATGTCGATTTGACTGTTCGGATCTGAAGACTTGAGTAAATACTGATGTTGATCGATATTTTTTTTAATTTGCTTTTTTAAAAGCAATAAAGGCATAGGGCAGGGTTTTCCAAGTGCATCGATTACAATAGGTGTAGTCATTTCTGAATCAAAGTAATAGATTAATGATTGTATTCTAACAAATTTGTTGTGATTGATCGAATAAATTTATGATCATAGAACACAGTCTCATTATGATTGTTATTTGAGTGATAAATATACAAATAATTGTTCAATAATTAGATTAAATACCTCTATTAATTGTTTTTAACCCATGTTAAGCTCGTTGCGTACTGACGGTTAGATTAGGGGTTACCCTGCTCTAAATCTGATGTATTAATGGATATAACCGGGATTTTGTTAATAGTTTTACAGAATGATTACAAGCTTTGAAATACAAAAATGTTTTGAAACTTTGTTTGCTCTGCTGTTTGCAACACCGGGTGATCCCTTTTCTTACCAACTGAGGATTTACTTATGACAGCTCGCGAACAAGGCGTTGTTAAGTGGTTTAACGATACTAAAGGTTTTGGCTTCATTCAGCGCGCTGGCGGTGATGATGTTTTTGTTCATTTCCGCGCTATTCAAGGCGACGGACACCGTTCACTACGTGACGGTCAACGCGTAGAATTCAGCGTTGTTCAAGGTCAAAAAGGTTTTCAGGCTGAAGAAGTTCAGCCTTTAGACTAATCCTAAGTTTTTAAATAAACTAGGTGGCGCTCCAATTTAGACGAATTGGGGCGTTTTTTTGTTTATAATGGTATAATTTTTAAATATCTGACCGTAGAGCGCGTATATATGTCATCTGGTTTCGAAACCCTTAATTTACATCCACAACTTAAGCAAGCGTTAGATGCTTTAGGGTTTAAAGAAATGACCCCGATTCAAGAAAAAGTATTGAAATATACTTTGGCGGGGCACGATGCAATTGGACGTGCACAAACTGGTACTGGAAAAACAGCCGCTTTTCTTGTCAGTATTATTAATGATTTATTGCATAACCCTATTGAAACGAAGCGTTTCCGTGGAGAGCCTCGCGCACTTATTTTGGCGCCGACACGTGAACTTGCGATTCAAATCGAAAATGATGCCAAAGATTTAACTAAATTTTCTGATTTGAATGTGGTCACTTTGGTGGGTGGGGTTGATTTTGATAAACAAAAAAAATTACTTGATCAAGGTCATGCTGACATTATCGTGGCGACACCAGGGCGATTAATCGACTTTACTGAACAAAAAGAAATTTGGCTCGATCAAATAGAATTCTTGGTTATTGATGAAGCTGATCGATTACTTGATATGGGCTTTATCCCCTCAGTAAAACGAATTGTGCGTTTTTCACCGCGTAAAGAACAGCGTCAAACGTTGATGTTTTCTGCAACATTTAGTTATGACGTGCTGAATCTTGCTCAACAGTGGCTACATGAACCTGTTACTGTAGAAATTGAGCCTGAAAAGAAAACCAATGCAGATGTTGAACAACGTGTATATGTGGTTGGAAAAGCAGATAAATATCGTTTGCTTGAAGAAATTTTACGTGATGAGCCGATCGAAAAAGTTATGATATTTGCAAATCGACGTGATCAGGTGCGTAAACTTTATGATCATTTAAAGCGTGATAACTATAAAGTGGTAATGTTGTCGGGTGAAATTGCACAAGACAAACGAATCAAAATGCTCGATCAATTCAAAAATGGCCAACATAACATTATGATTGCAACTGATGTTGCAGGACGCGGTATCCATGTGGACAATGTTTCACATGTCATTAATTTCACTTTACCTGAACAGTCTGATGATTATGTACATCGTATTGGTCGTACAGGACGTGCGGGTAGTCGGGGTGTGAGCATTAGCTTCTTATCTGAAGATGATGCGTATTATCTTCCTGAAATTGAAAAAGCCATTGGTCAAAAAATTCCATTGACACGCTTAGATGGTTATTGCTAATTCTGTTTATCGAATAGACTGATCTATTTCTATTCTGTTTTAAGATTTAAATAAAAAGTCCCAATCGGGACTTTTTATTTGCATTAGATTTGATTTATTTTAAGTCGTTCGCTTATTACAAATTACTTTGGCTATTCCACTATTGGAAAAGTACTTTCGCTCATTCGTAAAATATTTCGTCAATTACTTTGTGCTATTACAGCTGAAAGTAATCACAGATTGGTAGTCTGTGTCTTTCTCAATACTTGAATTTGTTCCAATCACTGAACCAAGAATAGTGGCAGCAGCTGTCACCATTTGGCCTGTTTTTTCATTAACCACACCTTTTAAAACGCCACTGTATTCAACTTTTTCATCAATTAACACAGGTGCAGCGTTTCTACCGCAAGTTTTATTTGCTGCTGCAATGGCATTGTTTTTGGCAATAATTGCCGTTTTACCCAAGCCTGTAATTTCGTACTGATTATTGGGTTTTTGAATCGCTAGTGTTTGAGTTGGGTTTGAAGCACATGCTGTAAAAAGTAAAACACATAAAAGCGTTGCTGCGGTAATCACTGTTTTTTTCATATTCATCTGTTTTCAGTTTCCTTATTTGATTCGAATTATGGATCATTTAACTGGATTGATATGTGTAGATTATGAGTTTAGTTTGGATTAATTTTGAAGCTAATGTATTAAAATTGAAGCTTATGCTGAATTATTGCTCAATTCATGAAGGGGCATAAAAGCTTTTTCACGCGGCTAGAGTAATTTTTCATGTTTGTGCTAAGCTAAGCTTTACTGAGTTTTTAATAGATTAATCGTCAATGTCAGATTCTTCTCTACACATCGTGCATGACAATATTCATCAACGTCAATCGATTGGACATTTGGTAGAACCCTCTCCCAATTCAGAACAACTCGAGCTCGCATTCCAAGCTGCTTTAACTGCACCAGACCATCATCGTTTAAAGCCGACCCATTTTATTGTGGTTAAGGGTGAGCAGCGGGAAGTATTTGGTGAGTTATTGATGGATGCTACTCGAGATTTAGGTGAGCAAGAACAGGCGCAAATTGAACGTGTGCGTAATCATCCTTTACGAGCGCCTTTATTGGTTTTGGCGGTAACTCGCTTTGTCGATCATCCTAAAGTACCGTATTTTGAACAAACCTTAAGTTCGGGTGCTGCTATCCAAAACTTTTTATTGTCTTTACAAGCTCAAGGCTTTTCGACAATGTGGCGGAGTGGGGCATTGGTTGAATCTAAATTATTAAAGCTTAAATTAGGTCTACAAGAGCATGACTTGATTTCAGGTATTATCTATATTGGTACAGCATTTAAAGCAATTCCACCACGATTGGAAATAGATACTCAGCCCTATGTGAGTCATTGGGGTTGTTAATTTAATTTCGCATATTGAGTTAAAGATCAAATTAGATATATTGAGTTCATTAGGATAAAAAGAATGTCGGAATTAAATTTTTCAGATTTGGTACAACCTGTCGTTTTAGATAAAAAAACAGCTTTACGTGTGACTGTTCTCGGTGGGGGGAGTTTCGGTACTGCGATGGCCAATACCGCGGCGAGAAACGGTTGCGATACGATGATTTGGATTCGTGATGAAAATATTGCTACAGAAATGAATAATACGCATATTAATCAACGTTATTTGCCAGATTACACCCTCGAAGCGAGTTTAAAAGCGGAAACAAATTTAGAAAAAGCAGTTCGTGATCGCGATATTATTTTGGTGGCGATTCCAAGCCACTCATTCAGAAATGTCCTACAGCAAATTAAGCCATTTATCAGTTCACAAGCGGTCATATCGTTAACAAAGGGAATTGAAGCAAAGACCTTTAGTTTTATGAGTGATATTATTCGTTCAGAGTTACCAGAAGTTCCTTATGGTGTGCTTTCAGGACCAAACCTAGCCAAAGAAATTATGGCGGGTATGCCTGCTGGTACTGTTATTGCCAGTGATTCAGAGTTGGTACGTTATGCTGTACAACAAGCATTGCATAGTGCTTTGTTTCGTGTGTTTGGCAGTGACGATGTGCATGGTGTTGAATTAGGTGGTGCTTTAAAAAATATATATGCAGTCGCAATGGGCATGGCAGCAGCTTATAAAGTTGGTGAAAATACTAAAAGTATGATTCTGACTCGTGCCTTAGCCGAAATGAGTCGATTTGCCGTGAAATTAGGCGCGAATCCACTGACCTTTTTGGGATTGTCTGGGGTAGGTGATTTGTTTGCAACCTGTAATAGTCCACTGAGTCGAAACTATCAAGTGGGTTTTGCATTGGGATCGGGTAAAACATTAGAGCAAGCAACACAAGAATTAGGTCAAACAGCCGAAGGTATTAACACCATTGTTCAGGTGCATGCACGCGCACAGGAATTAGATGTATATATGCCGATAACCACTGCATTATATGAAGTAATTTATGAGAATGCACCACCATTAAATATCGCTGTGTCATTGATGAAAAATGGTCATCGTAGTGATGTGGAATTTGTTTTACCACATAATAAAGTATGATATTTTTGAAACACATTGATGATTTGTCATATATTTTCAATAAAATGCGATTTTTAGTTTTTAGGGAAAGCAGATGCAATTAACGTTGGTTCGTCATGGTGAAGCTTCACCCGCACTTGATGGTAATGATACTAAACGACCGTTAACACCGCGAGGTCATCAGCAAGCGAAACAAACAGCACTCTATTTGGCGGATAAAGTAAAACCCGATATTTTTGTGGTGAGTACTTTGTTACGCGCACAAGAGACGATTGCATATATTCGAGAGCATTTTCCGACTATCGAAATGTTGGTTTGCGATAAAATAAAACCAGAAGATGATGCTAAACTTGCTGTAGATTGGTTATCACAATTACCCTTTGAAAATATTGTAGTCGTCTGTCATATGAATGTTGTTGCCCATATTGAAGAAATTTTGACTTCAGAATATTTTAATTCTTTTGCGTTGGCTGAAGCACGTATTTATGAGCAAGACGTGATTGCAAATGGTTTATCTACACAAAAACATTCATTTATACCGAATGTATAATAAAACTTTATAACTCAACAATTAACATGGCAGAATAAAATAAATGTTGTATTTATGGATGCCTGAAGCCAATGGGGTTTGGCAATGGTCTCGTGGTGAAAGCTGGATGCAGGCATCAACGCTAGAAGTGTTGATTCAAGAAATTAAGCCTTATCACGGTGAGGAAGCCGTTGTTTTTTTCCCAAGTCGGAATGTGCAAATTATTCAACAAACCTTGACGAAAGCACACTATAAACAGCTGGGTGCAGACGGTTTGAAGTATTTGTTGGAAGAATACGTGATACAGCCAATTGATCAAATGAAAGTGTTATCGCATTTTCAAGCACCCAATCAAGTCACACTTTTGGGTATATCTCATAATAGTGTTTTGACCATGCAGCATGCTTTAACGTTGATTCCTGTAAAAGTGGTAGCGCTGTTACCTGATTTTCTGATCCTGCCAAATCCAAAGCAAAACGAAGTTGTTATTGCAAATATTGAAAATCGACTTTTGGTTCGCCATGCAGAATTTAATGGTGCATCAGTAGATGACTTGGGGCTGTATTTAAATGTATTGCCTAAGGCTGATCATTATAGACACTTTGATCTTAGCTCTGATCAAGTTGAATCATTGGTGAGCGTGGCAGATGTAGCGCAATGTCAGCATTTTAATTATAGTTTTCAGCCACCTGTTCAATCTAAAACACATCCTTTTAACGTGTTGCCCAAAGCTAAATCTCAAAAAAGTTGGATGTCTGGTTACTGGCAAGTATGTGCTTTATTGATCGTTGCTTTATTGGTGGTTCAATTTAGTTATGACTTAATGCGATGGGTAAAATTTAAAAAAGTTGCAGATCAAACAGCGATCGTCGCTGTCGAGCAATATAAAACTTGGTTTGGTGCGAATAGTCGTGTGACTGAGCAAAACTTAAGTAGCATGTTTGAAAGCAATTTACGTATGAGTCAAACTGCAGATCTTCAAGCACTTCAGTTAATCAGCCGTGTAGGTCCCATTCTTTCACAGCACCAAATAGTCGCAAATCGAGTGATTTATGAAGGTGCAGGTTTAAATATGGATTTGTTAGCAAAATCTGCGGAAGCTCTTCAAGCTTTGGTTGCTCAATTAAATAAACAAGGATTTAAAGCTGAGCTGGGGAATGTGAAAACTGAAGGAACAGCGGTGCTTGGTTTGGTGAAAATACAATAATGAAAATCATGGATAAAGCACAAAATCAAATTGACGAATTTGTAGAAAAAATACGTGATTCATTAATGCGTTTGTCGCTACGTGAACGTGTATTGGTGATTGTTGCGAGCATTATTGTCGTGGTTGCCGTTGTAGGCGCAGGCTTGTGGAAAATGAATAATGCGGCTAACTTACAACAGAAACGTCTCATTGAACTTAAAGAAACGCTGAATTGGATGCAAACTAATGTAGTGACCATGAAGCCTGCCTCAGATTTAGGTTTATCTGCCTCTGATAAAGTTCAACGTGTGGCTCAGCAGCAAGGTCTTACTATTGCTTCGCAACAAGTCGATGGTAAAATACAAATTGTTGCTGAACATGAGAATTATGCTGTACTGGCGAATCTACTCACACAAATGACACAAATGGGTTTAAGTATTGAAAAACTTGAGTTAAATAAAGTCGGTACGCAGATTAAATTAACCGCGACTATACTTTAAACGGTGAAAATAAACCTATGACAGGCATGGTCTTTTCAAGCTTCTGTGCCTATAATGTGCCAACTTAAAAAGCAGTAGACTTTTTGAATATGTTATATTCTCTTGCTCGTCCATTCCTTTTCTCCTTGGCGCCAGAGCGTGCTCATGATCTAACATTATCATTACTCAAATCTTCCTATAAATTGAGATTGATGCGTCAAAATATTGAGCCAAAACCTGTAACATGTATGGGCATTCAATTCCCGAATCCAGTGGGTTTGGCTGCTGGTCTAGATAAAAATGGCGCATATATCGATGCCTTGGCCAGTTTAGGTTTTGGTTTTATCGAAATTGGGACGATTACGCCTCGTCCTCAAGCTGGAAACCCGCAACCGAGATTATTCCGCCTACCTAAAGCAAATGCGATTATTAACCGAATGGGTTTTAATAATGACGGTGTAGATAAACTCATCGAGAATGTTAAAGCTTCGCAATATAAAGGTATTCTGGGGATTAATATTGGTAAAAATGCAGATACTGCTGTGGAAGATGCGGTTTCAGACTATTTGATTTGTCTTGAAAAAGTCTATAATTATGCGTCATACATTACCCTAAATATCTCATCACCCAATACCAAAAATTTACGTAGTCTACAAAGTGGTCATGCACTCACTGAATTACTTGAAACAGTCAAAAAACGTCAGTTAGAACTGGCTGAAGAGTTTCAACACTATGTACCTTTGGTTTTAAAAGTTGCTCCAGATTTAACAGAAACAGACATTGATTTTATTGCTTCTCAATTGTTGGAATTCAAAATTGACGGTCTGATTGTGACCAATACGACTTTATCTCGCGAAGGTGTAGAAGAATTACCTTTTGGAGATGAGGCTGGCGGTTTATCTGGCGCGCCAGTATTTGAAAAGAGTACGCAATGCTTGGCTGCATTTTCAAAATTATTGAAAGATCAAATACCATTGATCGGTGTTGGTGGTATTCTACAAGGTGAGCAAGCGGCAACGAAACAACAAGCAGGTGCTCAATTGATTCAGCTTTATAGCGGCTTAATATATACAGGTCCTAAGCTGATTAAAGACTGTGTTGATAGCCTGAATTAATTTCTATGAATACCATTGATATCTTTATATTGATTGTTTTGCTCATTGGAGGGTTCAACGGTTTGCGTCAAGGATTTGTCAAAGCCTTTGCGAACTTGGTCGGCTGGGTTTTTGCGCTCATTGTAGGCGCGAAATATGCCGCATTAGTGGCCCCATCAATGTCGATACTAAGTCAAGATCCAGTGGTTCAAAAAATTGCAGGCTTCGCATTTATTGTTATGTTAATCGTGGTGATGACATGGATTGTAACTGCGTTTTTAAATCGTCTATTGAAAACCTTGAAATTAGGCCCATTAAATCGTTTAGCCGGTGGCGCATTCGGTACATTAAAAGGTTTACTGGTGGTGTTAATCACGATGCAAGGTTTAGGTTCATTTGTTGACAGTTCACCGCACTGGAAACAATCTAAGTTTATTCAAAGCTTATTGCCTTATGCCCCCATGGCCACAGCATTAACCAAAGAGACTGCCAATAAGGCAATGAGTCAATTTAAGTCTGATCCATCTGTTGAATCAAATAAAAGCTTAGAATCAAACAAAGCAAATTCAGTGGATGATGATGACTCTTCAACTCACTCAACGAAAAACCCTTTTTTTTAATCCTAGCTTTTTTGCGAGGTTGCTATGTGTGGAGTAGTTGGTATAGCTGGTAAATCACCTGTTAACCAAATGTTGTTTGATGCATTAACGATGTTACAACATCGTGGGCAAGATGCTGCTGGAATCGTCACGTCCCATGATGGTCGTCTTTTCTTAAGGAAAGACAATGGCATGGTTAGAGATGTATTCCATACACGACATATGCGTGCCTTATTGGGTAACTATGGTATTGGTCATGTGCGTTATCCAACTGCAGGTTCTTCAAGCAGTGCAGAAGCACAACCGTTTTATGTAAACTCTCCCTACGGTATTACTTTGGCGCATAATGGTAACTTAACCAATGCGGCAGAAATTCATGATGATTTATTCAAAACTGACTTACGTCATATGAATACGGATTCAGACTCAGAAGTCTTGCTGAATGTGTTTGCACATGAACTGCAAAAACGCGGCAAATTGAATCCAACTGCAGATGATTTTTTCCACGTGGTTACGCGTGTACATGAGCGTTGTAAAGGCGGTTATGCTGTGGTTGCGATGATTACAGGGCATGGCATCGTTGGTTTTCGTGATCCGAATGGAATACGACCATTAATTCTGGGTTCGCGTGATACTGAACTGGGTACTGAATATATTTTGGCTTCAGAGTCTGTAGCACTAACCGCTTTAGGCTTTAAAGTTGAGCGTGATGTGGTTCCTGGTGAAGCAATCTTTATTGATACTGAAGGGCAACTTTTTAGTCATCAATGCAGTAAAAATCCAGAATACCGTCCATGCATATTTGAATATGTTTATTTTGCACGTCCAGATGCAATCATAGATGGTATTTCAGTTTATAAAGCACGTTTAAAAATGGGTGAAAAACTTGCACATAAAATCTTGTGCGAGTGGGGTGAGTTCCATGATATTGATGTGGTCATTCCAATTCCAGATACTTCAAGAACTTCGGCATTAGAACTTGCAAACACCTTAGGTGTGAAGTTCCGTGAAGGCTTTATGAAGAACCGCTATATTGGCCGTACCTTCATCATGCCAGGTCAACAATTACGTAAAAAATCTGTACGTCAAAAGCTAAACCCAGTTGAACTTGAATTTAAAGGTAAAAATGTACTTTTAGTCGATGACTCGATTGTACGTGGAACGACCTGTAATGAAATCATCCAGATGGCACGTGATGCTGGTGCAAAAAAAGTATTTTTTGCTTCAGCAGCGCCAATGGTGAAATACCCGAATGTCTATGGTATTGATATGCCTGTGAAGGATGAATTGATTGCTTCGAATCGAGATGTAGAAGAGATTCGTGAAATGATCGGCGCAGATCGTTTGATTTTCCAAAATTTGGAAGATTTAAAAGATGCGGTTCGGACCAAAAAAGTACCTGATTTGCGTGAATTTGATTGTTCTGTATTTGATGGAATATATGTTGCAGGCGGTATTGATGCACAGTATCTGGACGACTTAGAGCAAAAACGAAATGATTCTGCAAAAAAAGAGAAAGGCGGTTATATTGATGTCAATGTCGATGCATCGTCTGTAGATTTGACTGGCATTAGAGAAATGTAAATACCAGTAGAATCTATTTAAAAAAGCGGGTATTTCCCGCTTTTTTAATTTATGATTTGAAAACAATGTAATGAGGATGGTTTACATTGAAGGATATGAGTTTTTACTTAATTAAAAATAAGAATATGGTTTGGTCTGCAAGTCTATGTGTGCTTGCGGTCGTTTTGGCAATCGTAATTTTAAATACAATTTTAGGCTTATTGGTCTCTTATATTGATCCTGCAAAATCGATTTGGTGGCACGCGCTTAGTCCATACTTAGTCACCTTACTGCTTTTAATTATTTGGGGGTCAACGCTACATGAGTTTTATGTATTCCGCTTGGGCGGGCATACATTGGCAAAGCAACTCAAAGCAAGACGATTGAGCCCAGTTGATAACACACCAGAAGAATATACAGCACTTAAACTTACTGAAAAATTAGCACACACTTTTGCGATTGAAAAACCGACCTTATATGTATTGCCAGATGAAATTGGCGTAAATGCACTAACAGCAGGTTTTCACCCTAGAAATACAGTCATTATATTAACTTGGGGAGCTTTGCAGAATTTAGATGAACTTGAACTCTATGGACTGTTGGGGCATGAGTTTAACCAAATACTCTCTGGTGAGGCGACTGAAAATACACGATTAAAAATTTTATATAGTGGCTTAATTGCCATGAGTCAGTGGGGCAGTAAGATTGCCAAGCGTGGATTTAAACGCCACGGTGATCAGGTTCGTCACAAGTTGGAAACGAGTTATGTGGCAATCGGTGGAGTGATTTGGCTGATTGGCTGCTTGGGTGTTTTGATTACACGGCTTATTAAATATTTCAGCTTAAGCGGTCGTACTTTATATAATGATCAAAAAACAAAACGACTACTTGCAAACAATGCCAACGTACAAACTTTATTAAGAATTTATGTGCATCATGCAGGATCTCAAATACATAGTGAGTATTCGGAATCTATTTCACACATGTGTTTTGCAAACTCTTTAAGCCCACAAAGTTGGTTGAACATACATCCTAGTGTTCAAGATCGAATTTATGATCTCAATCCGAGTCTGCTCGAAGAATTGCAACTTGAAAATTTACAAAAATTACGCAGCCAGCCTTTATTTAGTTTAATGCGTTCTTTAGAAGAGTCCGTCGCAGAAGAATATAACCCTTGGATGTCTCCACAGCCCTTACCATTATTACGCTTGTCTCCAATAAGTTTTGCAATTAAAGATGCGATCAAGCCGCTCAATTCTGAGGTACGTCAGCAAATGGCGCGTCCTGAATTAATTAAGCGTGCGATGCAAACTTCAACAGGCTCGCGAGAAGTCATGATCGCGATTTTGATGATTCGTCAATATCGAGAATTTATTCCATCTGAGGCTCAGGTGAGCCGTGCCATTGTTGACTCTTTATTAAATATCGATGGACGTGTTCATATCCAGATATTTCATGAAGCTTGTAATAATCTTGGAAATATTCCAGCAACTAGTGCACGACAATTCATCACCAAGTTGGCAAAAATTATTCAAGAAGATGGTGAAATTGGTTTGCTTGATGCGCTTTTGATCGAGAAAGTAAAATCAGAATTAAATTTACTTCCCGCGCACAGACCGACTTCATTAGAAGAGGTAAAACCACAAATTGTAAGATTAATCGATGCACTTCTACACGTTCAGCAACTTAATGGTGCGAATCAACTTGAGGTACGTTATCGTATTTTAGAGCGTGTATTAAGTCATGATGAATTGGAGCTATATGAAGAGATTTCAGATGAGCCGATCGATTTAGGCGAAATCATGAATGATATCGCAGGGCTGTTGTTGCGTGATCGTTTAAGTATTTTAGGAATTGCAGAAATTTGTTTATGGCATGACCGTATAATTACTCAAGATGAACTTGATGTACTTGAACTACTCTACTGGCGTTTAGGCTTTGAGAGCAGTGAAATTGTCGAGCAAATGCATAAGAAAAACAGTGTGATTATTGTTTGATGTATAATATTTTTGGATAGAATTGAATATTATACTGATTACTGTATATGATGGATTTGTCCATTAATCATATGATTGATCTGAAGCTATAAAGCTCAGCAAAGACTAAAAAAAATCGTTAGAATATCCGACCCGATTAATGCTAGACGTATGTAATGAATGTGAATATGGTAGAGCATCAGCGTAGTATTATGGCACTTATGGGCATCGATTTATGGATCCCGAAAAGTGGTGTAGAAACGCGTGTCTACAATAGTACATCATTATATCGTGATCAAGCTGAGCCTGAAATTTCAAGCGATTTGAGCTTTGCATCCTTAGACCTAGAATCTAAGACATTACAAAATTCTGAAGACCTACATTTAAAACATGATCAAAGCCAGATTCAAAATCATGATTTGAGTTTGCGCGTTAAGCCACTTGAAAAAACACAGCATGCGCTTGAAAAGTCTATACAAACACCAATAACAGCTGCGTCTAACCACAGTGAAATAAGTTTAGACGCCAAATCTGCGCTACAAATTGAAGCATTTGAGTTACAGGCTTTAAGTTTCGAGCACTGCGTTATCGTCACGAACGCAACAACGCTGACTCAAGAACAAGCCATGTTATGGCGCAATATTCAATCCGCAGTGAATGGACAGCTCATCGAGCTTAAATGGCCATTTGCCTTGTTGCCTTTGCAAGATGGTCGTGGGGCATCCATATATGTCAAAGGGTTCTTAGACGCGATTTCCAGCGATAAACGCATGATATTTTTGGGCACATTGCCACATATTTTGGAACAATCATCTATTGAATTAGCAAGTCTGCAAGAAATGTTAGAGCAACCTATTTCCAAGCGAAAGTTATGGGAAATGATGCAGAAATAAAATGAGCTTTAATAAAGGGATTATAGAATGAGTCAGAAAGTTGTCGTTTTTAGTCAAATCGATGCAAATATATTAGAGAAATTGAAAGCAAAATATCATGTGGTCTCTATAAATCCTAAATTGGGTGATGTGAATGAGCAAATTCGTCATGAGGTTCAAGATGCAGATGGCATGATCGGATCTGGGCGCTTACTCAATAAAGAGAATTTAAATACAGCAAAGCAACTTAAAATTATTTCAACGGTCAGTGTCGGTTTTGATAATTATGATCTCGCATATCTTAATGAGCAAAAAATTTGGTTAGCCAATACACCACATGTCTTAACAGAAACGACAGCAGATTTAGCCTTTAGTTTAATGATGGCTGCTGGACGCAAAGTGACCAGTTTAGATGCATGGACGAAACAAGGAAATTGGAAGCGAACAGTAGGTTCTGCTCAATTTGGACAGGATGTATTTGGTAAAACTTTAGGCATTATTGGTTTAGGTAATATTGGTGCGGCAATCGCTAGACGTGGATTTCATGGCTTTAATATGAATATTCTTTATCATAATCGTCAAGAAAAAATTGAACTGGCACAGGCTTTTAATGCTGAGTATTGCAGTCTTAAAGATTTACTGTCTCGGTCAGATTATATTGTGGTTGCTGTTAATTTGAATGCTGAATCACAAGCACTCATTGGTGCGGAAGAGTTTGGTTTCATGCAAAAGCATGCCGTTTTTGTCAATATTGCACGCGGATCAGTTGTAGATGAGCAAGCACTTATAGACGCGCTTAAATTTCAGCAAATTTTTGCGGCAGGCTTGGATGTTTACGCAAAAGAACCCTTACAAACATCTGAACTTTTTAATCTGGACAATGTCGTTACTCTACCGCATGTGGGTTCAGCAACTGAAGAAACACGTTTTAAGATGGCAGATTTAGCTTATCAAAATTTAGTGAATGCTTTAGAGGGGAATACGCCAAAATATCTAGTCAATCCTAAGTTTAATTCGTTCTAAACATTCTGGTTTTAAACATACTTCGTTTTAAAGATGCTTAATTTCAAACATGCTTAGTTTTGAACACCCATGATTCAAATTTTCATGGGTTAGATCAATATGATTTTGCTTAATTTAGTCTGTTTAATTTAGCTCGTTTTTCTAAAGAAAAACTATGTTAAAGCTGAATGACTATCATGTGATTTTGAATTCATGCACTTTAAAGTTCATATTGGTTTTGATTCATCATGGATGCGATAGATTCTGAGCTGAGTTTTGCTCAACTCTCGTGAAAATTTCAAAACTTTAAACTATGATAATAATTGATAACACTTCATTGTCAATTGATCTTATTTTCAATGTTATAGTCAGTTTAAGCATATTTTTGAGCCTATACTTTTGAAGAAAATCATCTTAGCCTTGAGCCTGTGTTTAAGTTCTCTATATAGTGCTGCGGATGAGTTTCATGAGATGAATTTAGCTCAGTTCGATATCCCTGATATTGCCAGTGGAGTTGGATTTATCGATCAACAAAATGAAAAAATGATCGGTGAAAAAGTGTATCGGCAGGTTCAAAAACAAATGCCGATCTT
>JAHLFF010000107.1 GCA_018883945.1 Candidatus Acinetobacter avistercoris | reverse complement strand
TTTTTCATATCCTTATGAATAAGTTCTTGTAGATCGATACCTTGTAATCGCAAAGCCCGAATAATCACATCTGTACAGACACCTTTGACTAATGGAACATCCCCCATCGGATATTTTAAAGCGCTATAAGCAGGATCATAATATATTGTTTTACCGATTTGTTGCCGCGCATCCTGCACAAGTTTTTGTGGCTGTAAGGCCCAAACATTTTGGCCTAAAATTAAAATGATCCCAATTGTGCCTATGTTTTTAATCAATGTTTGAATTAATTTTTTCATTTTTAAATGGCTCTATTTTTAGTTTTTTATGATCACTCGTTTAACCACATAAATAGATTTGTTTCAAAAGTCATTATTCATATAGCACACTCATCATGAGTATTCCTTCATCCTAACCTTATCCCAAAGGAAAAAGGAATTCTTACAGATCAATTTATTGCCATTTAATGATCATTTTTCCACTTATGAAAGAGATCTAATAAAAAGGAGCTTACGCTCCTTTTTATCTAAGCAGTATTTCTTACTGTTTTATCACCAATAAACGTTCTTCCTGCATATCGCGTATAGCAGATTGAATCCCTTCTCGTCCCAAACCAGAATCTTTAACGCCACCATAAGGCATATTATCGACTCTAAATGATGGAATATCATTAATAATTACACCACCAACCTGTAAATGATCCCATGCATAGAGCATTTTATTTAAGTTTTGAGTGTAAACGCCAGCTTGTAAACCAAAGCGACTGTCGTTAATTTTTGCGATCGCTTTTTCGAAATCTTTGTACTTTTCTAGGATTGCTACAGGTCCAAATACTTCATCTTTGTAGATTTCTAAAGTTTCGTCGACATTTTCAAGTAAGGTTGCATCAAATAAAACACCTTTTAAATTACCACCTGAAAGAATTTTAGAGCCTTTCTTAACAGCTTTATCGAGCCATTTTTTCAATCGTTTTGCTTCATCTTCTTTGATCATTGGTCCGACCAAAGTACTCTCTAAACTTGGATCAGCAGCTTGAATTTTTTTGAGTTTAGTGACCAGTTTTTTCTTAAATTCAGTATAAATATCTGAATGCACTAAAATACGTTGAACGCTAATACATACTTGTCCTGCATGCCCATATGCACCACCAATCAAACGATCAAAAAAAGCATCTGTAAGCTCAGTATCGGATTCGATTAATACAGCCGCATTCCCGCCTAATTCTAGTGTGACTTTCTTGCGACCCACACGCGCTTTCATATCCCATCCGACGAGATCCGAACCTGTAAAGCTGAGTAGTTTAAAACGATCATCTGTCACCAAAACATCAGCCTGCTCTCGCGTACATGGCAGTACTGAAAATGCACCACGAGGTAATTCTGTTTCAGCCAATACTTCAGCGATTTTCAAAGCAGAAATAGGCGTTAAACTCGCAGGTTTCAAAACAAATGGACATCCCGCAGCGATTGCAGGCGCTATTTTATGTGCAGTTAAATTTAATGGAAAATTAAATGGACTAATTAAAGACACCGCACCTATCGGTACATGTTTGACCATCCCTCGATAACCTGCAGCTGCTTGAGTAACCGCCAACGGCATTAATCGACCATCATCCACTTGGGTAACTGCATCCGCTGCGATTTGAAATGTATCAATTAAGCGTTCGACTTCAGCCGCCGCAGCTTTAAGCGGCTTCCCGCCTTCTGCAATCAGAATCTCAGTCAACTCCTCACGCATCTCATTAAAACGTTTGACGCAGTGCAACAGTATTTTTTGTTTTTGATAGGGCTTCATTGCCGCCATTTCTTTTTCAGCTTTAACGGCTGCTTGAATGGCTTTTTCTAAGGTTTTGGCATCAGCTAAAGCAACACGGGCATAGATTTCTTGGGTAAATTTATGTTTAACCTCTAACCATTCCCCTGTTTTGGACGCTTTTGAAGCTAGATATAAAGGATAATCTATTGTTTGAGTCTGTATCGTCATTTTCAATCCATTCCATAAAACTAAATACTGATGCACTTATCATGCGCTGACTTTGTATTAAGATTGACTATATTTAAGTAACTTTTAAATCATTTTTTTTAATTATTTTGATTTTAGCTTCGAATTTGATTCTTGGAAAATAAAAGGTCCCCTTTTTCAGGAGACCTTTTGATGTTTTAAAATATAAAAATAGAGTTGGCTATATTTTTACAGCAACAGCCTGAGCAGATTTTAATTTTTGCTCACTGTCTTCATGCATAATAAGTGCAACCGCAATCGCTGTAATAAGTACAGGTAGACCCACCGCCATGAAATTAAAGTAAGACGGTAGATTCATACCGAGTAAACCACCAATTAAAATTGGACCAACAATTGCGCCCATACGACCAATTGCAGATGACCAACCAATCCCTGTAGAACGGACTGCAAGCGGATAGAACTGAGCCACATAGCTATATAAAAGCATTTGTGATCCAATTGACGCTGCACCAGCTAAGAAGACCAAGATATAAAGCAAGAATTGATTCGACTGGAAGCCCATCAAACTCATCACAATCGCGCCCATGATACCGAGGAACATCAGGACAGGTTTCAGATGGAAACGGTCAGCCAAAATACCTCCGCCGATAATTCCGACAACAGCACCAATATTCATCACCATCATAAACATTAAGCTATTATCCATAGAGTAGCCTGCAGCCATCATCAATTTAGGCAACCAACTGCTTAATGCATACATCGTCAATAGACAACTAAAGAATGCAATCCAAAATAAAATTGTGTTTACAGCACGACCACGACGGAACAAGCTCACCACGTTAGCAGCTTCAGGCACATTTTCTTGAGGTAAAGTGAAGGTTGTCATCTCCGTCACTTTTAAATCGGGTGCCATACGAGATACAATTTTGCGCGCTTCAGCTTGTTTATTTTGCTTCACTAGAAATGATAAAGATTCAGGTAAAAATTTCCAAATCAAAGGTAATAAAAACAATGGAATACCAGCAATAAAGAACATGATTTCCCAACCGAAATTAGGCGTAAACCAAGAACCTAGCAGCGCTGCCATAACACCACCTACTGCGTAACCACTGAACATTGTTGTCACCAATGTGCTGCGCAATTTTTTAGGTGCATATTCAGAGGTTAAAGCCACAAGATTGGGCATTACACCGCCAATACCTAAGCCTGCCAAGAAACGTAATATACCAAATTCAGTCGGATTTGAAGCGAAGCCACCCGCAAAAGTTAAACCACTAAATAATACAATACAGATCATAATCACTTTCTTACGACCTATTTTGTCTGCAAGAGAGCCAAAAATCATTGCACCAAACATCATACCTGCAAGCGCAGTACTGGCGAGCATTCCTGCTTGAACAGCTGATAGACCCCAATCGTTCATAAGCAATGGTAAAGTTACACCATTGATGGCTAAATCATAACCATCAAATAAAATAATCAGTAAACACCAAGCGACTACATTAAAGTGAAATGGGGTCAATTTCGCATGATCTACGATAGAATTTACATCAATTTGTTCCGTTTTCATCGTTCTCATCTCCCATGAGTACTTGTCCAGACTTAACATTCGTTGTTAAGTAAAATTCATTAAGACTTAATATATACAAAAAGTATTTGATGCAAAATAAGACTAAAGAATACAAGCATTTCTAAGTGAAATGTATTGTATATCAATGGATTGAAAGGTCTAATTTAATATAAAAATGACTAATTTATTGCTATTCATTATCATGATATACGACTAATTGACTAGTTTTGATTCAACAAACCAATCGTCTTATTAATTTATTCTAATCAATATCGGACTTAAAAATTATGATTTTGATTAAAATTATTAATTTTTTTATTTTAGTTTTCACGCTATATTTCATTAATCATTAATGTCAGTTTTTATTGATCTTTTCTAATATTCTTTTTCTTTAATCCACGCATAAAAAAACACCCCCTGATTTTTCAGGGGGTGTTTTAGAATTAATGAGCTGGCGATGACTTACTCTCACATGGGTAACCCCACACTACCATCAGCGCGAAGAGGTTTCACTT
>JAHLFF010000106.1 GCA_018883945.1 Candidatus Acinetobacter avistercoris | reverse complement strand
GCGGACAAGCTGCCCTTAGGCAGCTAGAGCGTATGATTCGTCGTTTGCGACTAAAAAATGCAAATTTGATTTACGAGAGAAAATGCGCTCTCGGCATGCATCTATGAGTTTCATCACCAGCGTCGAAGCCAAGAACATCCCCAAAGTTACAAAGGAATGATAGCACACATTTCAAATTTGAGGAGATAAAATCCAAACATTTATATAACGATCTCTGATTTAGTTTCATATTGCGGTAATATTATCTTCATCAAATTTAAAACCGATCCAATATGAGCTATCTACTTGCACTCGATCAAGGAACGACGTCTAGTCGTGCGATCATTTTTGATGAAAATGGAACCGTGCATGCCAGCGCTCAAAGAGAGATTCAGATACATACCCCACACTCTGGCTGGGTCGAACAAAATGCGCAGGAAATCTGGAGTACTCAAATCGCCGTTGTTCAACAGGCAATCGCCAATGCTCGTCTCCTAGCCAAAGATATCAAAGCGATTGGACTCACCAATCAACGTGAAACAACTGTCATTTGGGACAAAACAACAGGTGAGCCTCTCGCACCTGCGATTGTATGGCAGGACCGTAGAGCCAGTGAATGGTGCAATACACTCATTCAAAAAAATTATCAGAACACCATTAATGCTAAAACAGGTTTACGTATAGACCCTTATTTTAGTGCTGGGAAATTGGTGTGGTTACTTGAAAATATTGAAGGACTTAGACAGCGTGCTGAACAAGGCCAAGTAGCCTTTGGCACGATTGACAGTTGGCTGATATGGAACCTCACGCAAGGTGCTGAACATGTAATTGAAGTCAGTAATGCGTCACGCACCATGCTGATGAATTTAACAACCCAAGAATGGGATGAAGAGCTCTTGGCTTTGTTCAATATTCCGCATTCAATGTTGCCCAAAATCATCGCTTCAGATCAATATATTACCAATACGGCAACAGGTCTTTTAGGTGCAGAAATCCCCATTACGGGTGTATTGGGTGATCAACAGTCTGCCCTCTTTGGTCAATCATGTTTCGAGGTTGGAACCGCTAAAAACACTTATGGTACAGGCTGTTTCATGCTGTTTAATACAGGCGCAGAGATTAAAACCAGCCAAAATCAACTGCTCACTACTTTGGCATGGAAATGTCAAAACCAAACCACTTATGCCTTAGAAGGCAGTGTGTTCATGGCAGGTGCGATTGTTCAATGGCTGCGAGATGGCTTAGGCATTATCCAACATACTGACGATGTTGAACCTCTCGCTTGCCAAGTCAAAAATACTGATGGTGTGGTGTTGGTTCCAGCATTCACTGGTTTAGGTGCACCGCATTGGGATACTGACGCCCGCGCTTTACTCTGTGGAATGTCACGGGGCACCAATAAAGCCCATATCGCACGAGCAGCGTTAGAATCCATCGCTTTTCAAGTATCCGATGTATTAACAGCCATGCAATCCGATATTGGTCAACCTTTAAAAGAACTCCGCGTAGATGGTGGTGCCAGTCAAAACGATATGCTGATGCAATTCCAAGCGGATCTTTTAAATGTACCTGTGCTACGCCCTAAAATGTTGGAGTCAACGGCGTGGGGCGCTGCGGCTATGGCTGGTCTGAAAGCGGGTGTCTTTACAGATTTATCTGATATTTCTGCATCATGGAAATTAGATCGAGCATTTGAACCCCAAATGGATGAAGCTCAACGACAAACACATTTGGCTTTGTGGAATAACGCATTAAACAGAGCTAAATCTTAATTTCATTCAATGATCACATTAAAAGCAAAGATCTAAATGAATAGATCTCTTTCATAAGTCAAAAATGATCATTAAATGGCAATAAGTTGATATGTAAAAATCCCTTCTCCCTTTGGGAGAAGCTTAGGATGAGGGAATACTCATGATGAGTGTATTGGATGAATAATGACTTTTGAAAGAAGTCAAATGATCTAAAAGCGAAAAAATGTCGTTTAATCAGTGGGTTAGATTTTGTAATTGGTTATTTAAAATTTGATGGTAAAACATCAGTCTCATCATGAATCAAAATAACGACTCATCATCCATCTTCAATTTTTTATTGATTCTTCAAAATATCAAAAAAGCCATGCCCTTTAAGCATGGCTTTTTCAATTTTAGCTTTATTGAATAATGATTGAATCAACTGATGATTAAATCGTTTAATCAAACTTTTAGCCATTTAGCCATTTAGTACGTAAATCAATAAGCATATGAAGCGATACCCACAGCAATGGCTTTACCTTCATCATTTTCCATACTCATACGCATAGTACAGCCTTTACGTCCCATACGCAGGACTTCTGCTTTGGCAATAAAGTACTTTCCACGACCTGGTGCAAGATAATCAATTCGCATATCGACTGTTGCAAGACGAGATACTTTCTTTAATGTTTCAGGAAGCTGATCAGGTTCTGCGCGTCTATAGAGTTCGCCCATCGCTACAATTCCACCAATACTGTCCAATAGAGTTGCAGCCACACCACCATGCAAAATTTGAAAAGAAATATTGCCAATCAAATTGGGCTTCATTTCAATATAGCCTTCTATTTGATCTTCAACTACACGCATTTGCATTTCATTATGCGCAAAATAAGGTGAAGCATTAAACACTTGACTCAATTGATTTAGAACCACACTGATTTCAGGCTTCGCGCCTAAATGGAGATTACCTGCCCATTTTTTTGTGGAATCATTCATAACAAACTCAAATCAACATAATGAGAAAAAACCATTAGGATTTCCCCAAAAACCATATTAAGGGGGCTACAATGAACCTAAGTTTAAATACCGAATATCGAGACTTTAATGACTTATACGTTTAACCGTCCTGCTTTTCCTGCTACACGTATGCGCCGTATTCGAAAAAATGAACAACTTAGATCGATGGTGAGAGAAACACATTTATCTGCTGAACATCTCATTTATCCAGTATTTGTACTACCAGGTCAAAATCAAACCCAAGAAATCGATAGTATGCCAAAAATCCAACGTCTTTCGGCAGATTTGTTGTTAAACAAAGCTGAAAAACTTTTGGAATTAGGCGTATCTAAACTGGCATTATTTCCAGTCACGCCACAAGAAGATAAAAGCTTAACTGCTGAAGCGGCTTGGCGTGATGATGGTTTGGTGCAAACCACCGTCAGACTCTTAAAAAAAGAATTGCCTGAAATGGTGCTCATTACAGATGGTGCACTTGATCCTTATACCACTCATGGTCAAGACGGTATTATCGACGAAACAGGCTATGTACTCAATGATGAAACCGTTGAGTGTTTGATTAAACAAGGTCTGAGTCATGCCGAAGCAGGAGCTGATGTTTTTGCACCAAGCGATATGATGGATGGCCGTATTGCTGCTATTCGTCAAGCTTTCGAATCCAATGGTCATATCTATACCAATATTATGGCCTATTCTGCGAAATACGCTTCGAGCTTCTATGGCCCATTCCGCGATGCTGTCGGTTCTGCAAGCAACCTAAAAGGTGGTAACAAATACAATTACCAAATGGACTTCGGCAACCGTGCTGAAGCCTTGCATGAAATTGCACTCGATATTCAAGAGGGTGCAGATATGGTTATTGTAAAACCGGGTATGCCATATTTAGATATCGTACGTGAAGTCAAAGATACTTTTGGGGTTCCGACCTTTGTGTATCAAGTCAGCGGTGAATATGCCATGTTGGCAGGTGCAATCCAAAATGGCTGGTTGTCTGAAAATGTCATTATTGAATCTTTAATGAGTTGTCGCCGCGCAGGTGCAGATGGGATTTGGACATACTTCGCAGAAGATGCAGCTAAGATGTTAAAAGCGATGAAATAATTAAGCAAAAATATAAATCTTTAAGTAAAAAGCGCTTTGTATAAAGCGCTTTTTTTATTTTCTTAGATTATCTTTTTAAATATAGCTCTTAGTAAGCATAGTGATAAGCCACCCCTAAAATATTTTGACTCATTTTAAGGTTCGCTTCTCCTCCGCCAAAAGCAACGGGAATCGATTGATTGCCCTTGACCTCTTTTTCCAATGCATGTGTATATGCCACAGTCACTGCTTGACGTTCATCAACGTTCCACGTTGCTCCTAAGCTTAAATGATCTTGTACAACACCGGGCGCAAGAATATTCAAAAAAGTTTGATCGTTTTTCACAGGTTGGTCGTTACGGCTATAGCCTGCTCTTAAGATGAGTTTTGGTAATGCTTGATAACTTAATCCTAAACGATAAACGTTAATATCTTGCCAACCAAAACCAGCGCCTTGATCGTTACCAAAAGGCTGATTTAAGGTTAAATTATTTCCAACAGAAGCAACATCAGAATAATTAATTCGCTCTAAATCTGCTGCAACTGTTAACTTTGGTGTTAATTTTAAAGCTGCACCAATCCCATAACTTTCTGGCACATCAAAACCACCTTGTTCTGCAAATAATCCACTATATTGATCGAATTTATCCGCTTCAATTTTTGAACTATATTTGGCACCCAATGTGAGTCGATCATTCAAAAACTGTCCTGCCCAACCGACTTTCACCCCAATACCTGTCGATGAGTCCTTACCACGATTTGACAATTGATTCGGACGTTGTGATAGACCAGCAAAACCAGAAATCCCTTTTGCCTCAAAACGTTGATAAAGAAAATTTGTTGCAATTCCGATTGATTGATTTTCCGCATATCTCCAAGCAACTGAAGGTGAGATAAAGACTTGTGTTAAATCAACTCCTGCAACGCCTTGATTTCCGAATCCAGCATATGGATTTTGGTCATATTTTGTATTCATTCCACCATTTCCATAAATGGCAAAACCTAAATTAACCCGATCATTGACTTGATGATTTATACCCAGCTCAGGTAAAAGAAAATACTCTCTGCCATTTGCGTCATATTGACCATTCGCAATGGGAGAACCGACGATTTCACTTGAACGATCTGGCGCAAATACAGTAGCACCAATATCAATACCTTGATTAACCCAACTCAAACCAGCTGGATTTGTTGCTATGGTCAGGCTATCTTGAAAAAAAGCTGTTGATGTTCCAGCCACACCTTGTGCTTTCACTCCATAAGCATGCATAAAATATCCAGTTGTTGCATGTGTCGAAGTAACAGCTGCGAATCCAGTGATCGTCAAAAATATTGTTATCAAATTTTTTTTCATTGTGTCGTTTCATGATCAAGATTAAGTGAATAATATTTTTATTAACGAATCATGTAATCAAATTTAATTGGATGTTTATATCTCATAAAATGCTAAAACTCTTCCCTGTTTCTGATTCAGAATCATTCGCGCTGTAGGGTGAGATTATGGTCTAATAACGTCCGTTAAAATAACGGAAATATATGATGCGTATTGGGATCATAGGCTGTGGAATTAGTGGATTACTCACGGCACTCGAACTATTAGAACACGATTGTGATATTACATTATTTGATCAACAACATGCAGGTAAAGGTGCTTCATGGGCGGGTGGTGGCATCCTCTCCCCCATGTATCCTTGGCGTTATCCGCAAGCGGTGAATAACTTAGCCAAAAACAGTAAACATCTCTACCAATCACTTCATGAAAAAATAGCGCCAATTACTGGCATTGATTTTGAAATCCATGAAACAGGCATGCTTATTTTTGATCAGGATGATTTTGAACAAGGTCTCAATTATAAAAATCAATTTGATGACCCCATGCAGCATTGCGTACATCTTAAAAATGATCAACTCAACTCCATTAATAAGCGTATTTCAAGCCACTTTGATGAAGCCATTTACTTTCCGCATTTGAGCAATATCCGCAATCCACGCCTATTAAAATCCATTATTGCTTATTTAAAACAGCATCCTAAAGTTCAGTTTTACGAAAATACATGGATTGATCACTTTGGCATAGATCATGAAAAGTTGAATTATATTGAAGCTCAAAATGGTGAACGTTTTCAGGCGGATCACTATGTGATCGCCACAGGTGCATGGTCAGAACATTGGTCGAAGCAGCTCAATCTTCAAATTCCTGTTCATCCCGTTCAGGGACAAATGATGCTGTTTAAAACGCCCAAAGACTGGCTTCCTACGATGTGTATGAATGAGGTGATGTATCTCATTCCTCGTGCAGATGGCCATATCGTTTGTGGTTCAAGCATGGAACATTTGGGCTTTGAGCATCGTCCAAATCTACAGACACAAAAAAATATCTATAAAGCATGTACTACACTGGTGCCCCAATTGGCTGACTTCCCTATCGTCAAACAGTGGGCAGGTTTGCGTCCAAGTTCCCCTACGGGTATTCCCTATATTGGCAAAATGCCTAAAATCGATAATCTATGGGGAAACTTTGGACATTTTAGGAATGGTTTATGTATGGGCCCAGCATCAGCACAATTGCTGAGACAGTTGATGCTTGAACAGCCCTCTTTTATCGACCCGCAACCGTATCAGTTAGATCGCTTAAACGTTTTATGATTTAACCAAGATATCGCTTAGGGCTGTGTCTATATCTGGAAATTGGAACTGAAAGCCTGCGTCGCTTAATGCTTGTGGTCGAACATACTGTCCATTTAAAACCAATTGTGACTGCTCTCCCAATCCCAATTTTAATACACAAGCAGGCAATGGCAAAAATGGATGTTTCTTTAAAATTGCCTTGCTGCTTGCTACAAACTGTTGTTGTGAAGTCTGTTCAGGCGCAACCACATTAAAAATTTTAGTGGTATTTTCAGTTTCAAATAAAAACTTGAATACAGCCAAAACATCACGAATATGTATCCAGGCAAAAGGTTGTTGACCTGAGCCAATTTTCCCCACCAGATTCAATTGAATCGGTTTGAGCATTTGCGGAAGAATCCCTCCGTCTTTAGCCAATACCACACCTAAACGTATAATTCGAACATCAAACTGCGGATAAGCCAAAGCTTCAGCTTCCCATTTCTGACATAGCTCAGACATGAAAATAGCTTGTGATGCAGAGTCTTCTGTACAGCTCATTTGCCATTGCTCAGTTTCATCGATACCGTAAAAACCTACGGCTGACCCTGAAATAATGCGCTTAGGTTGAATCTGATTTTTAATTAACCAGTGAAATAAATCTCGCGTCGTACCGACCCGACTTTGGATCAATTGTTCTTTGCGTTTATTGGTCCAACGTGATGCGCCAATATTTTCACCCGCAAGATTAATCACATAATCAATCTCTTTTTGCTGAATTTGATTGAAATCTTGCACCCAAAGCAAGTGTTCATGCTCAGACTGCTTGGACACTTGACGAGTTAAACCAATCACCGCAAAGCCTTGCGTCAATAAGTCATTAATTAAATGCTGTCCAATGAATCCTGTTGCACCTGTCACCAATACCCATGATCGCAACATTTTTATGCCTCTTCGTGCTGTTATTTTATCGTTCAATTCAGCATACAAAGTTCATTGCGACAGCACAAATACAATCTGAAATTTATTCTGAACTAAACATTTTTTTCGCCATTCTTTGCGACTGCAGTCCATAAAACCAAAATGTAATAATATAAAGTGGAATCATATACATCATCAACTGCGTAATGAGTTGTAGTAAGAACTGTTTGTGAGTAATAAAGTTTAGCCAAATACTAACCACATTCTCGACTTTCCAATTAAAAATTAAAGGTCCGAGCAAAGCAAAAATGATGTTATAGATAAAGAAGATGGCAACAAAGCCGATTGCAATTTTATTGCGTTCCGGTCGTGTTGGCGCTCTTTTTTCTGTTTTTAAAAAATGATACAACACTAAAATCATCGCAATCAAAAATGGAAATGCTGTCAAAATTGGGGCGATCGCATTTGGTAATAAGGCAGCAAGCACTCCAAAGATCATTGTTAAAACAACACAATAAATAAAAAATCTTAGAAAATATTTGCCTAAAAAAGCCATGAACAATATCCAAGTTGATTCGTAATGTCACAGTATAGGAAAAAAAATTGAATTTATTTTATTTTCTTGTCAACCAATCTAAATTTTGTGCGTTATATAGGGTAGAAGGTCAGTAGCAACCGTGTTGTATTTGCAACGGCATCCGCAATGAGACTCGGTGACCTTTATCTCCAATGAGAATATAAATCATGCTTCTTGCATCGAAATTTGGAATAGCAGCCTAAATTTTAATGATCGAAGTATTTTGGCCGACGATTTTCTATCACTCGAATCGTCGGCTTTATTTTTTTCTAATTGTCTCATTGACTGTTATGAATTTTAGTTCTGTATTTAATAATATGTAACTTACTAAAGAATTGTATTTCTATATTATTCTACACTTTCCTTTTATACTCATTGAAAAATTTAGCCATAAAGCTTCATGTCAAAAAAGAATATAAAACATAAGGCTCCTTCTCAGCGTTTTTTTAAATCATCTTTTTGGTCATTTATTTCTTCCTCTGGAGTTTTAGCTTTACTTAGCCTTCCCTTCTTATTTTCTGTATATCTCATTTATTATGCAATTCGAAGCGATCAGCAATTTATTCCTTTTTCGATGTTCGCTTTAATCGCTGGCTTAATCTATGAAAGTTACCGTATCACGAAAAGTTATGAGCAAATTTTAATTTATAGTTTGATCAGTTATGTCATTAGTCTTCTAGCATTTCTGCCTGATAAGAATGAAATTTCATATTCATTTGATACACATTTCAAAATTTGGATCTTTTTCTATTTATTTACTTATCTATTAATTTTCATCTTTCAACACGATAAAAAAACCACAGCGACAATTGGCGAAGGCACCAGTTTTTTATTTTATATGGCTTTCGTCTATTGGTTGTATGAACATCATCTATTAAATGTTGATCATTTACTTATACAAATACTAACTGCACTCATACTTGTTTATAGTTTTTTTGCGATGATTCATGCATTTAGTACGATTCCGCATCGTGCAATGAGTCGTTTCGTCTTAAGTGTTGCTACAAGTATTGTTATCTTTACGCTTTGTCTTAATCATATTTTTCAGCTTTACGCCCAAGGTGATCTCAGTTTAGAAAGAACTCTTTCTCAAAATCTTATACTCTGTATTCAGCACTTTTTACTTGGTACATCAGCCATTTATCTTTTTCAAAACATGATGCTTTTACTGGCATTTTTGCCAAACAAATATAGTTCATCCTATATTCAAGATTTAAAAGATACGGCTCAGAACCACATTGATCGATTTTCAGAAAGTCATATCAGCCTCATTCAAGCTTTTATTTGTTTTGGGATTTCAATCATGGCATACACGCTTAATATTTTTTTAAAAGTGCTTCACCCAAATACAATCATTTGGTTGGTCATTTTCATTTGTCCGATGATTGTTCAGTATTTCGATAAAGCTGAAGCATATGAATTGCCTGTAATCAAGAAATCCAAGATCAATTCAAATAGAAATAAGAAAAGAAAAAAACGAAAATAGTCATATTTTGAAGTGTGTCGAAAATAATGATTAGATTTTAAAACCACCATTCAAAAATTAGATATCGCTCATGAATCAAGCAATAAAATCAACAGCTTTGTTTGAACTATAACTGGTATTTTTAAGTCAAGATTCGCTACTATGTGTGCAGGATAATAAGGTAATTCATAATGACTGTTCGTTTTTTTCATACTTCAGATTGGCATTTGGGACAATTCTTTTATAACCACTCACGCCACTATGAACATGAACAGTTTTTAGCTTGGTTACTTCTTCAAATTAAAGAAAAACAACCGCATGCATTATTAATCGCTGGGGATATTTTTGATGTGATTAATCCTGCATCAAGTGCACAAAAACAACTCTATCAATTCTTAGCAGATGCACATGAGCTTGCTCCACATATGCAAACGCTGA
Source organism: Candidatus Acinetobacter avistercoris (assembly GCA_018883945.1). Classification (GTDB taxonomy): domain Bacteria; phylum Pseudomonadota; class Gammaproteobacteria; order Pseudomonadales; family Moraxellaceae; genus Acinetobacter; species Acinetobacter avistercoris. The sequence continues at coordinate 317 of JAHLFF010000106.1, read as the reverse complement.
TGATTGCAGGAAATCATGACTCTGGTTATCGCATTGAACAAGTTGAGCCTTTATTAGAAAAATATAATGCCAAAACAGTCGGTGTCGTCCATAAAAACTTAGATGGCCAGATCGATTTAGATCGTTTGTTATTACCGATTTATGATGAAAACCAAAACATTGTCGCATGGTGTTTAGCACTGCCTTTTTTACGCCCTGCTGAAATTACAGGAATCAATGAACAAACGGCAAATAGCCAAATTGCCATTGCCTACATACATCAGCAATTGATTGCAGAAGCAAAAAAACGGAAAACGGCTGACCAAGCACTCATACTA
>JAHLFF010000105.1 GCA_018883945.1 Candidatus Acinetobacter avistercoris | reverse complement strand
AGCATTTACCAACTACGGGTAGACCCGCTAAATTAAGCTTAGAAGATCAAGTTCTTTTGAGTCTAAGCTATTGGCGTGAATATCGAACCTTATTTCATGTTGCGACCAGTTATGGTGTTTCAGAGCCTACGGCTTCAAGAATTGTTCGGCATGTTGAAGACTGCTTAATCCAGTCTAATCTTTTTAATTTACCGAAGGATTTGCCTCAAGGTGAAGGCATTGATTGGAATGTTGTCATCATCGATGCAACAGAAATACCCATTCAACGGCCCAAAAAAACAGAAAAAAAGCTATAGCGGTAAGAAAAAGACACATACCTTTAAAGTACAAGCGATTATTCATGCTAAAACACGGAAAATACTCAGTTTTTGTATGTGTAAAGGTGCAGTGCATGATTTTGAATTATTCAAAAGAAACTTAAATTTAATTCCTAAGAATTCATTTCTATTAGCGGATAAAGGTTATCAGGGTATTCATAATATTTACGCAAACAGTTTGCTTCCGTTGAAAGCAAAAAAAGGCTGTACATTAGATCCTGAACTTAAAAAGTACAATCGAGAAATCAATAAAAGAAGAATCCTTGTTGAACATGTTTTTGGTGCGCTGAAGCATTTTAAAATACTTGCTGAACGTTACAGAAATAGAGGAAAAAGACTCGGCTTAAGATTCAATTTAATTGCTGGAATTTACAACATGGAATTGAGCAAAAAGTGACTTATGAAAGAGGTCTAATGTATTGCCATTTAATGATCATTTTCCGACTTATGAAAGAGATCTATTGATCTAAATATTAAACCTGTAAGACCTTCAATCGCTTATTAAGCAACGAAGCTTTTTTAACAAAAATAATCACAAATTTAGCTCATCAGACTAAGCCATACTTGTTTGAATAACCAACAGACTTACCCCTACTTCCTTAAGTAAGGCTTTTAATAGAATATTAAAAATTTTCATCGGGATTGTTTAGCATAACTAATCTCACTACTCTATATTTATTTTTAAAATAACAAGGAGAGAATAATGAAAAATTTAATGATCGCTATAACAACTAGTTTAGTAAGTATGACTGGGTGGAGTGCCTGCACTTATAACTTTGATGCTACCTTAAGCCAAATACAAACAATGTCAGGATATAAAGCACCTAATATCACACTTTTTCCTCAAAATTCAAATCAAAAAATTGGACTAACTTTACAAGAAGGGATGCCAACAGGATCATTAGGAGATTACAGGATAAATATCGCAACGAGTAGAGAGTTTGCTAATAATACAATAGAAAAACTTACAAATAATGGCACTATTCTAGGTGATAAATCCTTACCTTCTGACGGTATTATTGCTTTCGAATTAAGTTTTAACGTTCCTGATAAGCTTAGCAAAACAGGCCAATTAGTTACTTTCCCTATTAGTGCGAGTGGAAACATGGAAAATGGTAAAACATTTATGCTTCATACGTTGTATGGAAACAACACCGATTCCACTGGTGGAGATTATAAAAATAATTTCTTTTTCATGTTTATCACAGAGGAGGGGAAACAGACAGAACTTAATAACTTACAAGGTTCATATGTATCAAATTCTACTCAATTACAAAAAATTGGTTTCTATATTAATCAAGTTTCAAATCAAATCGGCTTGATTGTAAATGGTGTAAATCATGGATATGTTTATACTCTTCCAAGTAAAGCAAAGAACATCGGATTTATGATAAATGCGATGTATCAAAATATTAACACTTTTGATATTGATAAGGAATTTTCTGTTGAGACAAAGACCGATGCAACAAAAATATCTCAATTATATCCAACAGGGACTAAAGATATCTGTGGTAACACAATTTAATAGCTGAGTTTTATCTAACCGTCTAAATGGCGGTTTTATACATTCAAGTAGAAGATAAACTATGACAATTGATGCTCTTATTAAAATATTTTACGCATTGGAGATTTCTCATACTTGACTAACATTTAATCATTCACAGAATGGTGAATTCCTCTAGCTTAATTGGATAATATAATGCAGCTTCAGGCATGCTTAATTGAAAATGAAGAAATTATTTAGCTATTTATTTTTCAATTAGATGAAAAATTTAAAGATATACTTAGTGCTGTAAGTAGAAGTGCAATAAGTTATAGAAACAAGACTGTTATAATATTATGCAAAATCAAAGAAGGTCTATTGCCTTATTTACGATGAAAGCAAAATTTATGTTTGTACGTAATCTAAAATTTTCTTTAATGGAAATAAAAAAGCAGAAACTAATTAATCCGAATCCTGCTTAAGAAAATACAATCTCTATCTTGAAAATTACACATCATTTTAAGCAAAATAAAGCTCGTATTCTGATCTAAGAACTCTACAAAGTAAGCATAAAATTACTCTTATTACCTAATTTTTTAAAAATCCTTATTTGCGATTCAGATTATTTAATAGCGTCTTAAATATATATAAATTTTCAAAGCCTTCTTAATCCTTGAGCACAGAGATATCCATCAAAGAAACGAAAAGTAATCTTTCACTCCTGAGCAAGCGCTTCTATTGGCTTCAAATTTGATGCTCTTTTTGCCGGTATATAACCAAATAACAAACCTATGATTGAAGAAAAGATGAGTGCAGCAAATGCCACTGTCCATGAAAAAACCATTTTAAATTCAGGACTAATCATATTAAATATAAGACTACTCATAAATGCCAAAGCAACACCTATCACACCACCAATCAAACAAAGTACAGCCGACTCAATCAAAAATTGAGCACGAACATCACTCTGTTTTGCACCGACAGCCATACGTAAACCAATTTCTTTAATTCGCTCAGTGACGGAGACCAACATGATATTCATCACTCCCACACCACCGACTAAAAGCGAAATAAAGGCCACAGCAGAAACAAAGAAAGTCATCGTTCCCATATATTTCGTTAATGATTTGACGGCTTCATCACTATTAAAAATTGAAAAATCTTCAACACCATGCCTTGAAATGAGCTGTTGTTTCACTTTCTTTTCAACTTTATTCGGATCATGACCCGCAGCAATCACAACCGTTAAAGAGCTTAAACTCGTACTTCTAGACATTTGCGAAAGTAGCACTGTATTTGGAACCCAAACTTCTGAACTACTAGAGCTATATTGTGATTTAGCAACGCCTACCACTTCATATGAACGTTTATTAAATAAAACTGTTTTACCTAGAGCATTTTTGCTATGTCCAAAGAGTTTTTTTGAAGCTTGCTGATCCAAAACAATAATTTGATTACTTTGTTCAATATCGCTATCAGTTAAGAACCGCCCACTTTCAACTTTGATATTATTAAATTTTTGCTCAAATGCATCCGCCCCTTTAGCACTGGCCGTAATATTCTTATTTTCAAAAATAATTTCGCCACTCATACTGACATTCGGCGAAACATGCTTGACCTCTGACAAACTCTTTAAGGCATCTGCATCATCGACGTTTAAGCGACTTGCCGTTGAACTCAGCCCATCCGATCTAGGATAAACAAACAAGGTCGCTTCTTTTAAACCTTCCCAATCGCTCAAAAACTTTTGCGTCGCACCCTGACCTATCGCAATAATGATGGTGACCGAGCATATTCCAATGATAATGCCCAACATGGTCAGAAAAGAGCGAAGCTTATTGGCTAAGATCGAATGCCATGACATTTTGGAAGCTTCATAAACTTGAGAAAACAAACTAAATTTGGTTTGCGAATGATAAATTTTTTGATTATTGATTTGTGTGGATTCTTTCTGGCGACGATCTGACAGAATACTGCCATCTTTGATCTCGATTATACGATTTGCTCGTTGCGCGATATTTTGATCATGTGTGACCAAAATAATCGTATGCCCTTGCCGATGAAGGTCTTCTAAAATTTGCAGTACCATTTCGCCACTTTGTGAATCGAGTGCACCTGTGGGTTCGTCTGCAAGAATAACCTCACCACCATTCATCAAAGCCCGAGCGATACTTACCCTTTGCTGCTGCCCGCCTGACATTTCATTGGGTTTATTTTCACTTTTCTCCTCAATTCCCAATTGAGTCAATAGTTCCATTGCTCTGCTTTGACGTTGCTTGGCACTTAAACTGGAGTAAATTGCAGGTAAAGCGACATTCTCAAGTGCTGTTAAAGCATTCAATAAGTTATAGCGCTGAAATACAAATCCAAAACGACTTAGTCGCAACGCAGAAAGTTCATCAGGATCAAGAGAATAAACATCTTCGCCTTCAAATAAATATTCACCAGAAGACGCTTGATCTAAGCATCCTAGCAAATTCATGAGCGTTGACTTACCTGAGCCAGATTGTCCAATGATCGAAATAAATTCGCCTTTTTCAATCGTTAAGCTGACATCTTTGAGAATGTGCTGTTGATTGTTTTCTGGTCCAACATATTTATTGAGTTGTTTTAGCTCAATTAAGCTCACTTTGAAATCTCCTGAGCTTCTTTCTCAGAATCATCAGGGAATTCCATCAATATTTTTTCACCCACTTTAAGGCCTGAGGTTATTTCAATATGATTGAAATCAGAAACACCTGTCTTAACTTGACGTTTTTCTGTCTTTTTATCTGGGGTATATACAAATACAGAAGATATTTCATTTTCTGACATCACCGTCGTTTTGGGGATCATGATGACCTTGTTTTTTTGATGAATAATAATGTCATTTTGCGTGGTCATCCCAATACTGAGCTTACGTTCCATATTATCCACGGTCATCCGTGCATAGTAGAATACCGCTGAATTGGCATTCTCGCTTTTATTATCATAAGTGCCTTTGGTCAGACTAATTAATGCAGGATCTATTTTTTGAATTTTGCCATTCAATTTTATTTTAGGATCTGCCAAAGTGCTAAATCGAACAGGCATATCCACTTTCAACTTGGTGTAGTCACCTTCTGCAACCTGCATTCTGATTTCCATTTTATCCAAATTGGCAATCGTGGCGATCAAGGGTGTGGTCTGCGCGAAGTTAATAGTTTGACCAGCTTCAACAGGTAAGGAAACTACTGTACCTGACAAAGGTGCACGGATTTGTGTATAGCCCAACTCAGTCTGCACAGTATTCACATTAATTTGTAATTGCTTAATCTGAAATTGCTTGGTTTCTACATTTGCTTGAGCTTGCTTTAATGCATTTTTTGACTGTTCCATCTCCTCTTTAGAACCTGCCTCAGCCTGATAAAGCGTCAATTTTCGCTGATAATCTTGTTGTGCTGTTTGCAGCGCAATTTTTTGTGCTGCCAACTCTGCTTTGGCTGACTCTAATTGAGCTTTACTGGTATTAAGCTTGTCTAATTGTGTGGTTGAGTCGATTTCTGCAATCAATTCACCTTTTTTAACAGGTTGGCCTAAGCGAATATAAAGCTTTTGTACTTGACCAGAAACTTGCGCGCCGACTGATACAATTTCAGAGGCATAAACTTCCCCCGTGGCTTTGACCAATTCAGTGATATCGCCAGTTTTAACCTCAAAAGTACTCGGTTCAATTTTTGAGTTTTTTGCAAAAACAAAAAAATAAAGAACAATAAAAAGCACAACAATACTTAAAAATAAGAGGAAAATGATTTTGGAATATTTTCTAGTTTTCTTTGGTTTCATAAGATTTATAAATTATATATTGATTCAATTAAAGGAGATGGATAGAAAGCGGCTCATCAAAAAGACATATGATTACGATATGAGAGACTCAAATTCAGCAGCATTATATATTATTATGTGATTTATTTTGTTTATATATTATAAAAAGTAAAATGAATCACATTTTTATGTCATGATTTTATTAAACCTATTTTAGCAATTAAAAAATGATCATTGAGTGGCAATCAATTCATCTGTAAAAATTCCTTCTCCCTTGAGGAGAAGGTTAGGATGAGGGAATACTCATGATGAATATTTTGTGTGAATCATAACTTATGAAAGACGGCGATTAAATCACTCTAGTCCTTAATGATTTCAACTAGTCAGAGCCCGCTCAAGAATCGCATCAACGTCAATATCCACAGGATTGAGCATTCCCACGACTCTGCCGTGAAAAGTACTGTACCGTGAGTTTATAAAAGCTTGGGCAATGTAGTCTGGAGCATGTCGCAACAATAAAACAGACTGTGCCAATATCACTAATCGACTGATGACGCTACGTCCCATGAACTGTAAATCTTCAGCTCTTTGCGCAAACACTTGCGTTAAACTTTGCAACTCATGTTTAAGCGTTTCATGATGCAAAGCAGTCGTTGCTAAATCTTGCAACAAAAGCTCAATTGATTCAGGTTCTCGACTCATCGCACGCAGTACATCTAAGCACATGACATTACCTGAACCCTCCCAAATCGTATTGACCGGCGCTTCTTTAAATATTCGTGCCATGATGCCTGTATTGACATAACCATTTCCGCCAAAAACCTCCATGGCTTCACCTGTCATCTCAACTGCACGTTTACAAATCCAGAATTTTGAAGCAGGCGTCATAATACGCTTCCAAGCAGTGGATAATGCATCATCAGATTCATAACAATGTGCCAGATAAAAACTCAGTTGCATTGCCGCTTCAGTCTCTAAAGCCATATCGACCAAAACAGATTGCATGAGTGGCTGATCTGCCAAATGTTGACCAAAAGCTTTTCGCTGACGGGTATAAGAAATACATTGCACCAAGGCCTGCCGCAGCATGGCACTTGATCCGACTGAACAGGTGAGACGGGTATAGTTTGCCATCTCGATGATGGTCGGAATACCACGTCCAGCCTCACCTATCATTAGGCCCCATGCATTTTGAAACTCCACTTCACTACTGGAATTACTGCTATTTCCGACTTTATCTTTTAAACGCTGAATATGAATTGCATTTTTTTGACCGTCTTCTAGCCATCTTGGAACAAAGAAACAAGCCAAGCCATCCAATTCAGTTTTAGCAACCACTAAATGCGCATCGCACATTGGTGCAGAGAAAAACCACTTATGCCCTGTAAGTAAATATGCTTTGCCACGTCCTGATTCAGCGACAGGTACAGCAGTCGTTTCATTGGCACGTACATCTGAACCGCCCTGCTTTTCAGTCATGCCCATACCTAACCAAATCGATTTTTTCTTGGAAATGGGTATATCGCGTTGATCATATTCTGTAGATAACAGCTTTTCACCTATTTTCTTCCACAACTCTGGCTCTTTTTGAATGAGTGGAATACTGCCCAAGGTCATTGAATTTGGACACAAGTTTCCACACTCAACTTGTCCTGCTAAATAAAACTTTGCGGCCCAATCTATCCAACCGGCTTGTTTGGTAAAGATTGAAAATGGATGAGAGTGAACAGCATATTTACGATTTAAGGCCATCCATTCGTGCCAAGCAGGATGAAATTCAACAACATCTTTTCGACGCCCTCTTGGATCAAATTGATGCAAAATAGGCGTATGTGTATTCGCGAGTTCAGCATATTCATAGTATTGACTTGAACCAACGACATGCCCAAATTCAGCCAGTTGAGCCTGATTCCTACTTCCATAATTCGCTAATATTTCTTGTAAAATTGAGTCAGACTCAAAAAGATTATAATCTTGTAGCTCATCAAATTGATTACTGATTTGGTGTGTCATCCATGAATTCATTTTTAAACCCTATCTCATTTCGTTTTAGCGGCTTTTTAATTTTTACGACTGTATTTTGAGCATATTAACTCAGTATATAAGTTTAAGAAAAATTATTTAGTTAATACTCACCGAGCTTTCAAATAAAAATTCACATTTAAATCAATATCTTATTCTGAATTTAAAATGCAGATCAAATATATATAGCAGCATCATTAAAGATCAAAAAAATTTAATCCAAAATTAGATGCAAATGAGAATCGTTTGTAATAATATGCTGCACTTAAAATACCAACAAAATGAAAGATAAAATGTCAGCATCAAATTCAAATTTACTGAGCGCTAAAGCTTTTAAATTAAATCTTTTAACGACCATGATGATGGTGAGTGTGAGTCAGTTCGCCTTCGCCGATGATGATCAAGCCAATTTAGCGCCGACAAATACCAATAAGGCAGTATTGCCCACAATCAGTATTTCCGCTTTAAATGATCTAGATCCTACTCGGAGTTATATTGACTATGATGAAGCCAATGTGACGCGTAATGGCCTCAAACAGAAAGACATACCACAGACCATCAACACCATTGATGTACAAAAGTATAAGTTATATGGAACGAATGATCTGAGCATCATGTTACAAGGAACACCGGGTGTCTCTACCAATTACGATACCCGTGGTGACGGAATTTCAATCCGTGGTTTCAGCGCTGATGCTGGTGATATTTATCGTGATGGGATTCGTGAGAGTGGACAGATTCGACGAAGTACAGCCAACGTGGAACGTATTGAAATTTTAAAAGGTCCAGCGTCCGTACTTTATGGACGTAGCCAAGGTGGCGGTGTCATCAACATGGTCACTAAGTATGCCAATTTTAATTCAAAAAGCTCAGTTGGACTGTTTGCTGGCTCCTATGATTATGTCGGTGCAACTGTTGATTTAAATCAAATCTTAAATGACAACTGGGCTGTTCGTTTAACAGGGGAAAAATCTGATAGTAATAGCTTCCGTAAAGGGATTGGCACTCAAATTGAAATGTTTTCACCAAGTGTCAGCTATCAAAATGACGATCAAAGCATACTTTGGACCACTCAGTATACCTATGACAATGTAGATCGAATCCCTGACCGTGGCCCAAGTTATGAAAACCTTCCTGCTGGTATTTCAATCAGAACTGCTTTTGCGCGTCCAACAGACTATATTCAAGACGTATCTCACACACTGCGCACTGATTTAAGTTATGAGTTTTCGCCTGATTGGAAGTTTCATTGGGCAGCCAGTTACCGTGAAGCCGAACAAAACTTTGATAACTTCTTTGGTGGTACGTGGTGTGACTTAAATGGTCAACAAATTACAGGCGCTAGCTGTACAGATGAGAGTTGGGAAAGAGGTTATTTAAGACAAAATTATGCATGGCAAAAGACGATTAATAAAACTATAAGTAATACTTTTGATATTACAGGGAAATTTAAAACAGGGATCTTTGAACATCAACTCATGTTCGGAGGTGATTGGACGCAAGAAAACCGCGACCCAAAATTAGGCAATTATTCGAGTGGCAACACCAGCTACTATGGTTATATTAATCCATTTAATCCATCAGATTATTTTGACAAACTTCCTCAAGGAGCAAGTAAAAAAACAACGACCGTTAATCAACATCGTGCAGAAAACATAGGTATATTCATTCAAGATTTGGTTAGCCTGACGCCAACACTAAAAATGATGTTGGGACTACGTTATGACCGCTATGATTTTAAAACAAAAGCATCGGTTGCAAATAGCAAACCTGTCGATCTGGCTAAAAGCTATCAAGGAGAAAGCGTAAGTCCAAACATGGGCTTTGTATGGCAACCCATTGAATCACAGAGTTTCTACACCTCTTATAGTAAAAGTTATTCTCCCTACGGTGGTCGAGGGAATATCAGTATTGATCCCGCTGTTCAGGATACATCCGTTTACGATGCTGAACCGCAATATAATGTTCAATATGAAGTCGGTGTAAAAAGTGATTGGCTAGATGAGCGCTTAAACACGCAACTCTCAATTTTCCAAATTAAAAAAGACAACATTCGCTATAGACCTGATGCCACGAATCGGCCAAATATTTGGGCCGTTGGACAAGAGCAAAAATCCGAAGGTGTAGAGTTTAGTTTTATTGGCCGTTTATTGGATAATGTCTTTATTCGTGGCGGATATGGCTATACTGATACGACGTGGTCCAAAGATGCTCGCTCAAATATTACAACTGCAGCGAATCTGAATGGCAAGTCCCTAGCAAATATCTCTAAGCATTCTGGAAGTCTATTTCTACGCTATTTACCGACTGAAAAGTTATACGGTGAAGTCGGAGCCACCTATGTGGGGCCTTTCTATACATCAGATGCCAATACAACAGAAATCGATGGTTGGACACGCTATGACACAGCGATAGGCTATAAAGATGATCGTTGGGGGCTGAGTTTTGCGGTGAGCAATTTGATGGATAAAGAATACTGGCGTTCAAATTCGATGCCAGGGATGCCTAGAAATTATTTATTACGTATGAATTATGAATTTTAATACTGAATAAAGTCTGTTTGAATGGCTATGGGTTGAGGTCTCGCTCAACCTTTAACCGAGGTCACTCTCCTATAGCCATCATGAAGACTCCACACTATGAAATTTTGAATTTTAAATTTTAAATAAAGGAAATTTAGGTCTAGCTGATTTTTCAACTTAACCCATAACTTTATTGAATCCATAAAATTAGACGTCTTTCATCCGTCACTTTTTACTCAGCAGATACACAATCTATATTTTCTCAGTCTATCCTTCTCACTGAACGAGGAGGCTTTTTGCTTATCATTGCTTATCAATTGATTGCTGCTCAATGATTTGTTTATAGAAAGAGACTTTATAAAGAAAGTAATAAAAGAGAGTACTTTTTCATATCGGTGCACATTTATGCATTTTTTCAAAACCATTGCGTTATTTCAAAACCATTTCATTATAAATTCTTCTCGAAAGTGTCATCAGTACCCTTTAATATTTAGATATTCATTGCCATGAAACAATTAGACTTGTTTATCTCAAAAGGTTTTAGCAAGATAATGCTATCTACTTAAAAGGATGATGAATAACAGAAATATTCACCAATATTAAACAATCAATATTTGGAAGTTTTTAGCTTGAAATAACTGATAATTGAAATTAAATTAATAAATATCTTTAAATTAATGTAATGTGAACTCACCTTATATCAAAAAGAATATCGTTTAGAAGAAATAATTTGATTCAAATTTTTGTCATATTTTTGCTTCAGAATAATTTAACAAAACGATTAATGTCATGATGTATGGAACATGCTATTTCTAAATTGAATTGATATTTTAAAAACACAAATCATGATGATATGAATGGAGATACATAATGAGCGATGACGCTAAAAAATGTCCTGTTACCCACCTGACCACTGACGCTGGTGCTCCCGTTGTGGACAACCAAAACAGTATGACGGCAGGTGCTCGCGGACCGCTGCTTTCTCAAGATTTATGGTTAAATGAAAAATTAGGAAACTTCTCTCGTGAAGTGATTCCAGAGCGCCGTATGCATGCAAAAGGTTCTGGTGCATTTGGCACGTTTACAGTGACCAATGATGTTTCAAAATATACACGTGCAAAAATTTTCTCCTCAGTGGGTAAGAAAACTGAAATGTTTGCCCGTTTTTCCACTGTAGCTGGCGAACGTGGTGCAGCAGATGCTGAACGCGATATTCGTGGTTTTGCCCTTAAATTCTATACTGAAGAAGGTAACTGGGATCTTGTTGGTAACAACACACCTGTATTCTTTTTCCGTGATCCACGTCAATTCCCTGACTTAAACAAAGCAGCAAAACGTGATCCTAAAACAAATATGCGTAGCGCAACCAACAATTGGGATTTCTGGACATTATTACCAGAGTCATTACATCAAGTAACGATTGTGATGTCAGACCGTGGTATTCCACGTGGTTACCGTCATATGCATGGTTTTGGTAGCCACACATACAGCTTCATCAATGACAATAACGAACGTTTCTGGGTTAAATTCCACATGCGTACCCAACAAGGCATTGAGAATCTGACCGATGCTGAAGCAGAAGCGATTGTTGCTAAAGATCGTGAAAGCTCTCAATCTGATTTGTTCGGTGCGATTGAAAAAGGTGACTTCCCGAAATGGAAAATGTTCGTTCAGATCATGCCAGAAACGGATGCAGAAAAAGTTCCTTATCACCCATTCGACTTAACTAAAGTTTGGCCTAAGGGCGATTATCCACTGATCGAAGTGGGAGAATTTGAACTCAATAAAAATCCTGAAAACTACTTCCAAGATGTTGAACAAGCGGCATTTGCACCAAGCAACTTGGTTCCAGGGATTAGCTATTCACCTGACCGTATGCTTCAAGCACGTTTATTCAACTATGCGGATGCTGCTCGCTATCGTGTCGGTGTTAACCATGCACAAATTCCTGTGAATGCGCCACGCTGCCCTGTAAACTCAAACCGTCGTGATGGTTTAGGTCGTATGGATGGTAACTACGGTGGTTTACCACACTACGAACCAAACAGCTTCAGCCAATGGCAAGAACAACCTCAGTACCGTGAACCACCATTGAAAATTAATGGCGATGCAGATTTCTGGGATTATCGTCAGGATGATTCAGATTACTTCAGTCAACCACGTGCATTGTTTAATCTGATGAATCATGAGCAGAAACAAGCGCTGTTTAATAACACTGCTGGCGCAATGGGAGATGCTTTAGACTTTATTAAGTATCGTCATATTCGTAATTGTTATTCTTGCGACCCAGCTTATGGTGAAGGTGTAGCTCAAGCATTAGGTATGACTGTTGCGGATGCACAAGCTGCACGTGCAACAGATCCAGCTCAGGGCAATCCTGGACTACTTTAAGTTTAAATTCTTGTCTTAAATAAAAAAACCACCTTTTGAGGTGGTTTTTTTATGATCAAGCATTTTTATCATCAAGCGTTTATCTAATCAAAAAAAATGCTAAACAATCAGTTTTCGGCCTTCTTTAATACAATAAAAAGGACTCATCAGCTTAGAGGTATGTTTCATTGCTTGGTGCAAATCTAACTCAGGTTGCTCACGTGATTCATCCGTTAATTGAAAACTGCGATAGTGAATGGCTAAACTGCGTTTAGATTGCAAATCTGTATGCGCTTGAAATGCATCTTGCGGATTCATATGCATATATCGCATCAATTCACGAGGCTCATAAGCACCTATAGGTAACAGTGCAATACGTGGTGCGCCGAAGCGTTTATAAATTTCTTTAAAGTGCGACGCATACCCAGTATCCCCAGCAAAGAAACAATGACCATGCGCTGAAACCACCGAAAAACCACCCCATAAAGCAGCATTTTGGTCTCGCAACCCTCGACCTGAACCATGCTGTGCAGGTGTATATGTAATTTTGATATCGTGCAACAAAGCTGATTGCCACCAATCCATTTCAATCACATGGAATGATTTAGGCAAATAATAAGCATTGCCTAAGCCTGTATAAATCGGCATCGCAAATTTTTTATGCAACCATTTTAAACTTGCTAAATCCATATGATCATAATGATTATGGCTCAGTAACACGGCATGAATACGCGGTAAATCTTCCAAAGCAATACCCGCTGGGATCACGCGTTTTGGTCCTTTACCTTGTTTCGGACTCACATACTCTGCCCACACTGGATCGGTCAAAAAGTTATAAGGACCGATTTGAATCAAAACAGTGGCATGCCCCACAAACCACACCTGCCAGTCATTCATATCCGCCGATGGGCGTTCTTCAGGCTTTAATTTTTTAGTTGCATAAAAATCTGCACGTTCTTTTTTAAAGTCTCCGACCCAAGTCGCAGATTTGCGGCGCATCAGCCATTTAAACAAATCCCAACGGCGTCCACCCTCTGGATGTGGCGATTGATTTACAAAGCCGTGGTCAGCTTTATAGTTTGAAGAGACGTAGTTAAATTTTGGCTTTAACCACATATGACGCATGCAGTCTTCAGTCAATAATTGATAGTGTAATGGAGCGATTATTGCCGCTTTAGTATTTGGTTTATTGCTGTTCACTAAAGCAACTTCTCCTGCGCGTTTAACTTCAGCCAATTTAGACATTACGACTTTTAACATCCTTTCATTTGCAGTTTTTCTTACGCATTTAAGATAAAAATAATGTGATATTAAAATTTTACAACGATTGACCAGTATAAAGAATCAAATACTTATATTTGATTAAGGTAGCTCTTTTACTTCATATTAGCGAACTAATCATCACTATATCTTTATTATTTTGTTGCTTTTAGCGAACTTTAAGTCAATGAATGTATTCAAAAATGAGCTTTGCATTGATTTATTTTTGCTTTAATCATCAAGTGAATCTACCCGATCATTCAAACTTTAATCTTAAACCCTCACGAGATGCTGCATCTCTATCAACGCGAGTGAATTCATAAGAAGAAACTGTTAAACATTTAGCTTTCCATTTATTGTAAAAGCACATCCAAAGCTCCAACATAATGACAACATTTCGTAGAGTGCCCCTTAAACTCATCTATTCATAATTGAGTGTCGTCTTCAAAACTAATATTGTCGCTAAAATGAATACAACCACGAGTGTCATCACATCCCTTAAAGATACATTCAAATTCGCTAAACGGCGTATAATTCAAAAATAGCTAGATTGCCACAACTGAAAGACATGATCATGCTAAAACGAAGCCATATGCACTGATGTGCTATGCTCTTGAATAAGTAAATGTTGTCTAATAAAAAGTATTGTGACTTTTGAAGTGGATACCAATCTCAATTTTCAATTCACTCAAGCTTTCCTATGATAATCGTGTACACAAACAAGGGAGCAGAAAAATTTGATCCCATTTTTTAAGTTAATGACTGTTCAAAGATAAACGATAAAAAAATATTTATTTTTCAATTAAGATGTTTTAACGATTATTAAATAAATTTCCATTTTGATTAAAATGGTTTAAAACCAAGTTAGGGTATCTATTTAATAAATATTGCAATTAAATTCACCATACAATTTTTTTAGATTATAATCAGCGAAAACAAAGTAAGACATATTTTAGATTACTGCTTGGACGGTTTATATGGAATTACGCCACCTTAGATACTTTGTGACTGTTGCTGAAGAGCTAAATTTTAGCAAAGCAGCATTGAAGCTTTACACTGCTCAGCCTTCCTTAAGTCAGCAAATAAAAGACTTAGAAGAAGATGTCGGTGTCCGTTTACTTAATCGTACTAAACGTAAGGTTGAACTGACGGAAGAAGGCAGTGTTTTTCTAGAACAAGCACGTTTAACTTTGGCACAAGCTGAAAAAGCCATTGCAATGGCACGCCAAGTCTCTAAAGCTAAGCAGCAACTGCTGCGTATTGGTTTTGTTCCTGTCGCTGAAATGAAAGTATTCCCTCTAGTGCTTCCTCATCTACGCGTCCAAAATTCAGATTTTAAAATTGAACTCCACAGTTTAAATAATACAGAACAAATACGTGGAATTAAGAAAGGTGAACTGGATATTACCTTTACACGCGAGAATATGAACAATGATGAAATTGAAAGTAAATTTGTACTCAGAGAGCCCTTAATTTTTATTTTACCTAAAGATCATCCACTCGCAAAATACGAAAAAATTCCTGTTAAGGCTTTAAATAACGTTGATTTTATTATTCCAGATGAAGAAAAATCAAATACCTTGCATCATATTATTTTAGATTTTGCTAAAGCCAATGATATTCAACTCAATATCGTTCAAAAAGCAGATAACATCTTATTTAATATCAATTCAATTGGTATGGGACTAGGTTGCACCATTCTCCCAACTTACGTCGCTCCTCTCACCATGAATAACACGGTCATTCGTCCTCTAGATGTAGAGCTTCCCCACCTTGATCTTTTCGTAAGTTATCAAAAAAACTCTAATTCCTTAGCGGTTCAAAAATTTATTGAATTACTCACCCAAATATTTCATCTAGATGTGAATGGTTCGGAAAATTGATGAAAAAAAACAGCCAAATAGTACGGCTGTTTTTTTATCTTATTACTTATACATTACTAAAAAATGCAGCAACCTGTTCATAACTCGAGCGTTTACTGATACTTTCTAAATAACGTTCAATAACAGGATGAGATTCTATCTCACCCATTTTTAGCTGCCAAAATAACATTGCTGCCACCAACACATCGGCAGCAGTGAATTGCTCTCCACACAAATAGGGAGCTGCTTCACTCAACCCTACGACAAAGCTATTATACGCATCATTATAATCACCATAGCCAACAGAAGACTTTAGTTCAGGATTAACCCGTACACCCAACTTACGGTCAGTTGCTGCAGCTGCCCACGGTCCAGAGATAAAGAATAACCATCGATAGTAAATGCCACGCTGAGTGTCATTCAATGCAGGCGCTAAACCTTTTTCAATAAATTTATCGGCTAAATAGGCAAAAATTGCACCCAACTCATAAACCGCGATTCCATCATCAACTAAAACAGGCACTTTCCCAAAAGGATTAATTTTTAAATATTGTGGTGTTTTCATATCCGTCTCAAATGCAACTTCGATGCGTTCACATTGAATACCGAGCTCGATGAGCAACCAATCGACAACAACACCACGTGAAAAAGAATTTGTATATAGTTTTAGAGCCATTTTTATATTTCCTTGTTTATTGGTCTTATTTAAATTTACTTGTTTTAATTGTCAGTTCTTGTCAGTAGTCGAACGACAAACTTCTTGTACCCACCATTGTTGGAAAAGTTGTTGTTTAAAATGTGGATATAATTCCTGACTTAAACGCAGTTGTTGTATTCGATCAATTCTGAAATGTCGAAACCCATTACGCAGTTCACACCATGCCGCTAAAACGATACGGTCATTAAAATAACCTATTGCAAATGGCCACAACACTCTTGAACTCACTCTCTGCTGCTCATCTTTATAATCAACCATAATTTTAACTTGCTGACGAATGGCGACTCGGACTTGCTCTACCAATTGCTCATTAACAGGCAACCATGTTTGGATTGATCTTAAGGTTGTTTGTTGCAATAAATGCTGACAATGCTCTGGTAACACCGCATTTAATTTCGCCAGCACAGAGGTTGATGCAGATTTTAAAGCTTGATCTGGAATATCATTTAACCAATTTAAAGCCAAAAAAATGGCCTCTATTTTCGTTTCATTTAAAGTCATCGGTGGGAGTAAAAAATTCCCTTAGAGTTGAAATTCTAAACCAGCAGCAGCATCGATATTGACACCTTGTTCTCGTAAACTCTCAATATCACGATAAACACTCCGTTGACTAATCGTTAACCGTTCAGCCAATACTTTTGCAGTCACAGGATATCGATATTCTCTTAATAGCTGCAAAAGATTTAGCAAACGAATTGAACGACTCATGGCATTCCTGTTTTTATTATTTTTGATGGAAGAGCATCCTCCTCCATCATGTTGTTGTTCTTAAATCACTTCACTCTCAGTCATTGCAGTCGACTGTATAATACCTTGTAAATAACCATGCAATTCTTGCACATTATCTGCAATAGTGAGCGGTTGATAACGTTGTAAAGTTTCAACACTATGTACTCCATAACTCACTCCTACACGTGGCATGGCAATATTTTGTGCCATCTCCAGATCATAAGAACTATCACCCACCATGATTGCATGATCTGCATCCACCCCAGTGTACGCTAGAATTTCAGCTAGCATCTGTGGATTAGGCTTAGATTGAGTTTCACTCGCTGCACGCGTAATTCTAAAAATATTACGACTATTGGTTTGATCCAACACGCGGTCTAAACCTTTACGACTCTTGCCTGTTGCTACAGCTAAAATAATACCTTGAGCTGTAAGATCCGCCAGCATTTCAGCCACACCATCAAACCACACATCACTTTTAGAGTGAGCAACATAATGATCCGAATAGCTTTGTAATAACTCCTGATGTAAATGAGGAACTTGTGGAAATAAGATTTGCATCACTTCTGGCAAACCCAAACCAATAATACTTTTTGCAGCATCATCAGTGAGCGGTTGTTGGAACTGTTGTGCAGCAAATTGTAAACTTTTAACAATTTGACCAACTGAGTCAAATAAAGTGCCATCCCAATCAAAAATAACCAGCTTTACCGCATTTTTCATAAAATTACCCAATATTTGATTCAGTTTACTTCATGACTTTTAACATTGCTTTCTTCATGACATCGTTTTCTTCAAGAAAAAGAATAAAAATTAATCGTCTTCATCTCCCATTGGAGTGATCTGTTGTTTATCTTTCTTCTGTGCTCTTAACTGTGCCACTAAGCTCTGCATATCTTCAGGCAATGGCGCTTCAATCGTTGGATAACCTGGGATATCTAAGCGTAATGCATGTAGACTCAAACGACGTGCTTTCGGTCCTCGATAGTCAGTTTCATGTCCATATTTATCATCCCCAATTAAAGGATGACCAATACTGAGACCATGAACACGAATCTGATGTGTACGTCCCGACAATGGCGATGCATAAACCAAGGTTGCATGCATAAAACGTTCAGCCACATTCCACTGTGTTTTACTTGGCTTACCTTCTTTAGACACACAGACTCTACGCTCACCATTAGCAAGTTCATAGCGATGCAAAGGCGCATCAATCAGCTGCTTATCTAAAGCCACTTGGCCTTTCACAATCGCTGCATAAGTTTTTTTGATCTTGTGTTCACGAAGTAAATCTTGTAACGCCTTTAACGTACTACGCTTTTTACTGATCATCACTAAACCAGATGTATCACGGTCAATACGATGAATCAGCTCTAAATATTTTTTACCAGAAGCGGCTCGTAAACCTTCAATCAAACCATAAGCGACGCCACTGCCACCATGTACTGCAATTCCAGATGGCTTATTAACCACCATCAGACCTTCATCTTCATAAACAACACGGCTTAATAGACTTTGTGCCACTTTGTCTGAAACAGGTACAGGTGTTTCATCTTTAGGTTCAAAACGAATCGGTGCGACACGAATTTGATCGCCAATAGCGAGTTTAGTTTCTGCTTTTACACGTTTTTTATTGACACGTACCTGGCCTTCACGAATTAAACGATAAATACGGCTTTTAGGTACACCTTTTAGACGTGAAAACAAAAAATTGTCGATGCGCTGCCCCAATTGGTGCTCATTCACTTCAAACCAAGTGACATCTTGCCATTCTTGTGTAGAATTCATACAGTTACGTTGACCTAAAAAAATACTAAATTTGATTAAAAACTGATCACTTGAACTACACATATCATAAGAAATGCATGTATAGCCCATAGGCAGATGATCGAAGGTTTGCTATAGTCAGCGCACGGATACCGCCGTAAGTGAACATTAATTTAGAGATTTCAAAAACTTTGAAATCAAAACTAAGTTTTAATGTTTAGCATAAACTCGGAATGGTCCCAAAAGAATATGCCAACGCCGATGGCTTATTATATCGGCAAAAAGACAAACTGTTGCGTTTAATTGTGCTTTTGCACATAAATCAGTTTGTTTAAAAAAATATGTCGCCAATGTTAAGTTGGTTTTAAACGTAAACTGATACACATCAGAATAGTCGCAACCTGATTCAATATTCAGGCTACAACGTTAGATGCATTGGATCTGCACAGATTGCAAAGATACGATGATAATTCCGTATCAAGTCACTCTATCAAGTATGAAGAGGTGATCTTAGAGCAATGTGACAGTGAAAGTTACTCACATCCAATGCACCGTTTGTCCGCCAGTGAATATTCAGGTCTCTTTAATCACTTTATGATTAAAGCCGTATTGCCATCACCAATACGTGAATCAAAAACCGAAGCCCATCAAAAAAGGCCGGTAAACACTTAGATCCACCTGTTTTTAGATCTAAGCTTGATCCATGAGCGTTGATGTTCGCTACGTGAATAGCGACTATGAGTTGTGTATTACTATTAGGTGCTACACCCATGAAACGTATGCTGATCAATGCAACACATGCCGAAGAAGTTCGCGTTGCACTCATCACTGGTCACCGTCTTTACGATTTTGATTTAGAAAATCGTACCCGTGAACAAAAGAAAGCCAATATTTATAAAGGTCACGTGACTCGCGTTGAACCTTCTCTAGAAGCTGTATTTGTAGAGTATGGTGCAGGTCGTCAAGGTTTCTTGTCGATGCGCGAAATTGCCAACTCTTATTACAAAGCTGATCCTCGTCAAACATCGAATATCCGTGAATTGATCACCGAAGGCACTGAGCTTCTTGTTCAAGTTGAAAAAGAAGAGCGCGGTAATAAAGGTGCTGCTCTTTCTACCTTCATTTCACTTGCGGGTCGTTATTTAGTCTTGATGCCAAACAACCCGAAAGGTGGTGGTATTAGCCGTCAAATTTCTGGTGCAGTTCGTGAAGAGCTCAAAGAAATGCTGTCATCACTGAATGTCCCACGTGGCATGAGTGTGATTGTACGTACAGCAGGTATTGGCCGTTCGCAAGAAGAATTACAGCTTGATCTTCAACATTTGTTAGATCTTTGGGCACGTATTCAAACCACGTCAACCTCTGGTCCTTCACCAATGCTCGTTCATCAAGAAGCTGGCGTGGTTACACGTGCCATTCGTGATTATTTACGTGATGACGTGGCTGAAATCTTAATTGACTCTGAGCAAGCGTATAACGAAGCGTATAACTTCGTAAAAGCGGTTATGCCGAATCAGTTAGATAAGTTAAAAACGTATACATTGAATGAACCTTTATTCGCTCATTTTGCGATTGAAAGCCAAATTCAAACGGCTTATGAACGTGAAGTAAAACTACCCGCTGGCGGTTCGATCGTAATCGATCAAACTGAAGCATTGGTATCGATTGATATTAACTCTGCAAAATCAACACGCGGTCATGACGTAGAAGAAACTGCGCTCAGCACCAACTTAGAAGCTGCTGAAGAAATTGCACGTCAACTACGCTTGCGTGATATTGGTGGTCTGGTTGTAATCGACTTCATCGATATGACCAAAGAACGCAACCAACGTATGGTTGAAGCGAAACTTCGTGAGTCAACACAAAGTGACCGCGCTCGTATTCAATTCGGTCAGTTGTCTCGCTTCGGTTTAATGGAAATGAGCCGTCAACGCTTACGTCCATCTCTTGAAGAAGCAACCGGTTATGTTTGCCCGCGCTGTCATGGCACAGGGATGGTTCGTGACTTACGCTCTCTTTCACTTTCGATCATGCGTAAAGTAGAAGAAATCGCATTGCGTGAACGTCAAGGTGAAGTACAAGTAGAAGTGCCAGTAGAAATCGCTGCCTTCCTATTGAACGAAAAGCGTCATAGCCTGGTTTACCTTGAACAAACATCAAATGTACGTGTGACGGTATTACCACATCCACATTTAGAAACACCACACTACGAAATCACGTTTAATCCAGAAGGTTTTGCACCGACCAGCTATGAACGCACTGAAGCAACGCGCAATAGTGAAAAAGAGTTAGGTTACGAATCTTCTGAGTGGCATTTAGAAGAAGAACAAACGGTTCAGCGCGCTGCTGCTCCTGCGCCTGCTGCTTCTGCTCAACAGCAAGATAAGAATCCAAAGCGTAAAAATAACACTACGCCTGTCGCATCTGCTGGACAGCAAAATCAGGTTCAAGCTCAAGTCGCTGCACCTGCTTCAAGCCCATGTGCTTGGTTAGAAAATCTGTTTGTTCAAAAACAAGCAACCACTACTGATCGTTCACGCACTGCAAACAATGCAGCCGCAGCAATTGAACAAATGGTGAATGGTGGTGCTGTGAGCCGTGGTCAATTCGGCCAAATCTCACAAGCTGCGCCGATTGCTGTTGCAACACCTGTCGTAGCAGAAACAAATGCCTATATTTCGCATACACCTGTTGCGAAACAAGAGCCTCGTGAAGCCAATGAACGTCAACTTGAAAAAGAAGATCGTCCACAGCGTAACAATAATCATAAGAAGCCTCGTAACAAGCCACGTGAACAACGTGAATTATCAAATGACCATCATGTAACTGAAGAAATTGTTCAAGCTCCTCGCCATGAACAACGTCACGATCGTGCTGACAATCGTGTTGACAATCGTGCAGATGTCCGTACAGACAGTCGTGTAGACAATCGCAACGATACACGTCACGACCAACGACATGATCGTAATGACAGTCGTTCAGACAATCGTGTTGATAATCGTACAGATAGTCGCTTAGACAACCGCAATGATACACGTCAAGAGCAACGTTCAGATCGTTTAGATAACCGTGGTAATGACTTACGTCATGAACAGCGTGATCAAAAACCTCGTCATCCAAAACGTCCGCATCAAAATGATCAACAACTGGATGCACCTCAGCAAGATGCTCAGGCGCTTCCACGTCGCGATCGTAATGCACAACGCCCACAGCGACCAAATCGTCAACGTGATCAAACTGTACTCAACGAGCAAACTCCGGTCGTAACAAACACTGAGCAAGCGCCACAAATTAAAGTGGATGTCGTTGAAGTACCACGCAACGAAAACATGACTACAGCGCTGATGGTCAATATTGACCAAGCGAAAAGTGAAATTGTTGCGTTAAACAATGCGCCTGAAACAGCGACTCAAACTGAAACGTTGACTGCTCAGACAGAAGTGCTTGTTAACCCAGTGGTTGAAAGCACACCGACTGAAATCGTTGTCGAGCAACCAGCGGTTCAAGAGCAAGCTGATGTGCAACAACCTGCCATTCGTGCAGCTAACGATCCGCGCCAGCGTCGTCGTAATAAGCATAAAGATGCCGCCAAATCTAAACCGGTAGCACCTAAAGTGAATCCTTCACAGATTCCTGCTTTAGCACAGCACACAGTGATCAGCTTGATTCGTCATGTCTATGGCACAGATTGTTCAGTCTTAATTGAACAATTCGGTTTAATTCCAACATTCAACCGTGCTTTGCAAAAATTTGCAGATGAGTATGCAGCAACGCTCAGCAGCAATGTATCTGAGCCTGAAGCTGAGAAAAAACCAGTCACACGTGATGCGGTCGTTTCAAGTGCTAAAGTCGAAGCTGAGCCTGCGCCAGTGTTAGATTTGACACCACCAAAGCCAGTGTCTGACAACCGTGTTGCCAATGACCCTCGCGAACGTCGTCGTTTAGCAAAATTAGCGGCTGAACAAGCAAAGCAAGCGCGTCTTAAAGAAGTGTCTCTTGCAGAAGCAGCACCTGCAGAGGTCACTACAGTTGAAGCGGTTGCAGAAGAAGTCGCTCCAGTGGAAAACACAGTGGCTGAATCAACAGAGACAACACCTTCGGTGATGATTGAAGCGATTGACGCACCTGTTGTGGCTAAACCAGAAGAGCCTGAGGTCAGCAAAGCAACGCCGACTAAACCGCAAACTACTGCTGCTAAAGCGAAAGCTGCAGCAGCACAGCAAAAAATCGTAGATGCTGAAGAAGCTGCGGCTACAGCGCAAAATGATGCCGAGACAGATGAAGAGGATAAACCTATTCGCCCTCGTCGCCCTCGTGGACGTCCACCTAAAAAAGTGAATCCAGCTGAGTAAGTTGCATAAAAGATAGTAATGTTCGATCAACCTAGTCATTACGGTGGCTAGGTTTTTTTGTTATGTTCGATTAAGCTTTATAGTCAGAAATCATGATTGTAATTATGTCGAACATGATGTAGAAAATTAAACCTGAAAATAAAGCATGTTGTTCGCTTACTCAAAAAGACAGATTGATTAGATACTAAAATAAATGGAAGAAATATGAGCCAAACCAATCAAAGTGATCTGATAGGAATCTCGGATGTTGCGGTACGTTTACCTAAATTCTTAAAAAAACTCCCACATATTGCAAAGGGACTTTCTCAAGCTTATGTGCGAACGGCGTCTACACCCGCTGGCTTAGCTTTGGCTTTTGAACGCGCAGTTAAACGCAATCCCACCGGCACTGCACTCATATTTGAAGATCAACGCTATAGCTATCACGCACTCAATCAGTGGGCGAATCAAATTGCACAGCTTTATCTAAGCAAAGGTGCACAAAAAGGCGATGTTATCGCCGTAATTATCGAAAACCGTTCTGAGCTGGTTGCCACTGTTCTTGCATTGGCTAAAATTGGAGTGATCAGTGCTCTGGTCAACACCTCACAAACAGGTAAAGTTCTTACACACAGCATTAACCTTGTTAAACCAATCGCTGTGGTTGTGGGTGAAGAATGCAGACAGGCTGTACAAGATATTCGTGATGCACTCACAGTTCCTTCAGATGCTTTGTATTGGTTTGCGGATCAGAATACCCGTCAAGACGCAGGTGAAGCACCTGAAGGCTTTCACAACCTCGCCCAACAGATTCAAAAGTTTTCAACTGACAATCTCGCTGAAACCAATAAGGTTACAGGCGTAGATGGCTTATTTTATATTTACACCTCGGGGACAACAGGCCTACCTAAAGCTGTGATCTTTACCAATAGCCGTTGGATGCTGGCATATGGTACCTATGGACACGTCTTAAACTTAAATAAAGATGATGTTATGTATGTAACACTGCCGCTTTATCATGCAACAGGTATGGTCGTATGCTGGTGTGGTGTGATTGCAGGCAGCTCTGCTTTAGCGGTGCGTCGTAAATTCTCTACCTCATCATTTTGGTCAGATGTGCAAAAATACAATGCATCTGCGATTGGATATGTCGGTGAACTCTGCCGTTATCTTATGGATGCGCCAGAAAGTGAGCAGGATCGCAACCATCGTGTAACCAAAATGATTGGTAATGGTATGCGTCCGAATATTTGGGATAAGTTTAAACAACGCTTTGGTGTTGAAGAAGTACTTGAACTCTATGCGTCAAGTGAAGGAAATGTTGGTTTTTCAAATTTATTTAACTTTGATAATACCGTTGGTTTCTCCCCTATTCCTTATGCCATTATTCAATATGACAAAGAAAAAGAGCAACCGATCCTCGACAAAAAAGGTCATTGTATAAAAGTCAAAAAAGGTGAGGTTGGTTTACTGATTGGTAAAATAACCAATCGCTCTCCATTTGATGGTTATACCGACCCTGAAAAAAATAAATCGTCAATCATGCATAATGTATTCAGCAAAGGCGATTCGTATTTCATCACTGGAGATTTGGTTCGTGATATCGGCTGTCGCCATGCGCAATTTATTGACCGCTTAGGTGATACTTTCCGCTGGAAAGGTGAAAATGTATCGACAACAGAAGTCGAGAATATCTGTAGCGAATACGAAAAAATTACTGAAGCCGTTGTGTATGGGGTTGAAATTCCAAACACCAATGGTCGTGCAGGCATGGCTGCGATTACTTTAAGAGATGGTGCTGAGCTAAATGATCAAGATTTAACTGACATGGCTCAGTCATTTAAAAAAGAATTACCGCCATATGCAGTCCCTGTATTTTTACGTGTTCAACAAATACTCGAAACTACAGGTACTTTTAAATATCAGAAAAGCAAATTGAAAGATGAAGCCTATGATCCAGAGAAGACTTCAGATCGAATTTTGATTTTATTGCCCAATTCAGATGCATATTGCGATGTGAATGATGAGATTTTGAGTAATATTCAGCAGTATAAATACCGATTTTAAGTGAATTTTGTTTATTTTTTAGCTCAATAACAGCAAATTGTGTTATTTCTAGCCAAACGTAACAAAGTTTTAAAATTTTAGCTTGCGCTCTGCTGATAACTTGCTAAAATACGCAACATCAAAACGAGATGGGTCGTTAGCTCAGCTGGTAGAGCAGCGGACTTTTAATCCGTTGGTCCCGCGTTCGAATCGCGGACGACCCACCAAATTCGTAAAAAAGCCTATCATATTTGATAGGCTTTTTTATTGCATAAATTTTAAATATAGAAATCTTTAATACATTACAAAGATCATAATTTAAGTTGGATTTTCAACAGGGTCCATAAATAAAGAATGAAGACAAAGAATTTTAAAAGAGTTTAAGAATTTAAGAGTTTGCAGCCGTCTTTTTTAACACATAGGACAGTTCTGGTAATGGATTTTCATTACTGAAAAACTGCTGATTAATTTTATTTGCATGAGCGATTTTATCAAGATTCATAATCAAATTATGCTGCTCATCTATATCATAAAAAAATTCAACACCATTATTGCGTCTCAAAATAATTTGATGATCTGCTTGATCATAGAACCATTGATCTTCTTGATAACGCTGGTTGGAGGCAAACATTATTTTTCCCATATACACAATACTACGATGCGCTGTGCCATCAGGCAGTAAAGTGATAATGAAATTCGCTCTGCCCTGCTGACAATCAACAAATGGATCATGACAATCTATTTCAACTTGGTAACGGCCAATATAAGGTTGTGCTTCATCGATCAATAAGGGTTTGACCTGTGCTTCTTGAGCTTTTGGCAAGGTTGCCTTACCCGCCAAATCCGTCAGTTTATTTTTGATTTCTGGATTGTGTTGTAAGGGATAGCCTGAATTTTCTACAGACTCGACTGCAGATGAGACGTCTGAGTTATGACAAGCACATAACATGAGACTGGTTAACAAACACACCCAAGGAGATATTTTCATAAAGGCATCATTAAAAAAACCATCGGATATCAACAGATTAAATCACTAACTTTTTCTTCAATTAAATTATATATCAATGGCTTATATTGTTACCAATTCGAATATGCGATAGGTCTGACAGAATATTTCAATAGGCTTATGAATATCACTGAAAATCATAATCAATTTTGTAACTTACACAATTTTACATTTTTTGAGCAGATTTACCTTTTAATATCCCATTAACATCTCCATTAATTATTCATAGCTTGATGATATTTTGTTGTTTCAAGCATCTATTTAAATTTCAGGTTTTAAGGAGACCTTAATGGCCAATGTTGGTTTATATCGCTCTAATCGCCACAACATGATTGCAGGGGTTATGGGTGGTATTGCTGAACGTTTTGGTTGGAATGCCAATTTACTGCGCATTATTTTTGTGATTGTTTCCCTTATGAGCGCCGCATTCCCCGGTATTCTCGTGTATTTAATATTGTGGTTGATCATGCCTAAACAAACGATTCGACATGATCCACTGTCTAATCATTCAGCACCGATAAGAACTGTAAATCAGGATTAATTTTTTAGTTTTCTTTTCCTGTTGTTCGCCTCTTTATGTTAAGTATTAGCTACTTCATCTCCCTCCAAGATGTCGTAGCTTTTTTGTCTTCAATCTTAATTCGTCTTTTAATTATTAATTCTTCTTGTAATAGTTAAGTTGTCTTTTAATGGTTCATTCGTCTTTTACTTGTTGAATTAATTGTTGATTTAATGCCGCGATCATATCTGCACGACTGATAATACCGACCATTTTCTGATGATCAACAACTGGAATATAATTAAAAGATCGCTCTACGAAGTACGGGATCAAATCCTCAATACGTTGCTCTGACTTAACCGTTACAACCTGTCGAACCATGATGTGTTCAACTTTATATTTCCATGTGCTTCTTAAGTCAGCGGATTGTTTAAACCACTCAACCACTTCATAAAGTGCTAGCGTTCCTACCAATTGATTTTCATCATTAATCACAGGTAGGCTCATCAGATTCATGTCTTTAAATTTATTGAGTGCAAGCTGAATATCGTCTTCCTGATTCAAACTCACCACGTGACTGCTCATAATGTCGCGGCACATATAGACAGAATTCTGTCTTAAATTTGCTTTGGCTTGTGCTTCTAAAATTATTTTTTGTAAATCATATTCACTGATATCTAACAGCTCAGTTTGCTGATCCAATACCTCTTGAATATCTTTGGGTTGGATACTGACTTTCTGAGTAGGCGTTGGATCTGTTGTACGCTGATTAATTTGTGCAACGTGTGGATATTGCCGATCACACAATCGATTAAATACGATGGCAACAACCAACAGTAAAATCGAATTGAGTAAGACTGGATAGAATAAAAAATAATATCCCAAGTCATGTACAGCACTTCCACCTAAAACGGCGGTAATGGCAACTGCACCACTGGGCGGATGCAGTGAGTCTGTGCTCATCATTATCACAATCGAGATCGCTACAGCAGTACTAAAAGCTAAACTCAGATTCGGAATAAGATGATAGCAAAGCACGCCAACGAGGGCTGCAATACTATTTCCAACCACAATATTCCATGGCTGTGATAAAGGACTTGCAGGCACAGCAAATAGCAAAATTGCTGAGGCTCCCATCGGCGCAATATACCATGGGTTAATCTCGCCTAAGACCCACCAACTGATACATGATGATATAAGCAAGCCAATAAACGCCCCCACACTACAAATAATTCGCTCGCTTAAAGGCAATAATTTAAAGTTTGGTTTTAGGACATTTAACCATTCAATTTTTGAGTGAAACACAACTTTCCTATTCATTACTTAAAAACTTTGGGGGATTATAAAACGATTTAATTTTTAAGATGTATTTATTATGCATTTGAAAGAAACAACTCAAATCAGCGTGATTTGAGTTGTTTGTATTGAAAATAAAAGACGAAAACCAATGATCAAAATGGACGATTAAAATATAGAAATCTATAACGATCCTTAACGGTCCTCAGTTTTATCAATCGACTTATTAAGATTTGACACCTACCCACGCCATTTTATGAGGAATTGCTTGCAATTGAATACGCTGTTTAATGCTACCTGTTTTCAGATCGACATGGATCACTGAATTATTTTGAGTATCATTTAAGAAAACCTCATCCAATTGGCCATGCATCACCAATTGCGTTTTGTTCAAGTTTTCAGGTTGAATACTTAAAACCGGAGTACGGAATGTGATATCCCAAGTTTGAGCATCAAAGATATTCAAAGTCCCCGTGCTGTCCAAAACCACGAAATACTTTCCTGTCGCACTATAGCTTTGCTTTAAGCGTTTGGTTTCAGGTTGATTTATCCACTTTATTTGATTAATTGATTTTTTGGCGGCATCAATTACAAATAAATCAGGTGAAGCCGAAGAAATCCCGACCAAATTCAACGCATTTGGATGGCCCACAAGCGTTCCTATACGAACGTCCAATGGTAATTTAAAATCTATAAATTTCTGACCTTGTTGTTCAACTAAAAGCACACCATCCTGGCAACCAAATCCTGTAAATTTTTGAATGGATGCGGCTCCGTGCAGTCCAGGACAAGGATTAACCAGTTTTTGCTCTTCATGATAATGATCGCCATGTAACAAATAGCTTTTCACCAAACTTGGGCTTGTTGCCCCTTCAGCCACATAACTACTCAGCACCAATTCACCTAGCGGCTCTGCAACACCATGATGTTTCATCGGAATTTTTTGGCTAGCCACAAATTTCTTGGCAATATCAGCATCAGTAAAGACATCAAACTTAGAGTTTTGTGTTTCACTACCATCATAGAAAATCGCAGCCTGACCATTAAACTGTCGATAATGCGTAGGTGCAGCACCAAAGAGTTGATGATTAAGTAAGCTTGGTGTTTGTTCTACCAGCGCTCCATTATTTAAGCTTAAGCCTGAATCATAAAAATTCACTTGCCCCTGCTGGCGTGCAAGCAATACGCCATAACGATAATTTGGACTACTATAGATTTCTGAAGGTAAATGTGTCAGTAATGTCGTCTGAATGGTTTGCTTCTGAGTTAAATCATACAAACTGAGTTCTGGTCGTGTGGCATCATCATTGATGATTAAAAGTCGCCCCTGATCATTCAATGGTTTCGGTTCTGGTGTAGGTTTGACAGGCTCAGGATTCTGTTGAGCCGCGTTATTTGAATTGGATGATCCACCGCATGCTGTGAGCAGCAAACTTATGCTTAGAATTCCCAAAATAGAATGTGTGGTTTTCATATAAAAGTCCAGTTGTGATTTTATGATTATATAAATGCAATATATGTAATGTTATAACATTACATATGATTTACGATTTTAATCTTTTTAGCAAGTGCTATTGAAAAAGTCTGATTAATTATTTGTTTTCAAACTCAGAAAATCTAAGAATTTTAAAAATACAATGAGAAAGAAAAATCTTCTCTATTGGATGAATCGTTTTTAGAATCTATAAAATTATAGCTCTCAGCAGCAAGATCGAAACAAACTAAAAATGATGTGATTTACATCTTTGAACTGTATAAAAATAGAAGATTAATGAAATATTAAAATAGGATAAATACGTAAAAAAATACTGACGGATCCACTGTTGAATGCCTTGAAGTCGAATCTAGTCAAATCTCATCACTTAATAAGAACGAAGCACTTTCTCTACAAGACATTCGGCAACCACTAAAAATACACGGCAACACAATAAAAGGCGACTGAATAACGAAGACAGCATTTCATGAGGTCAATCAGCATTTAAACATAAAACACAATGTCTGCTTGAGTCGTTGTTCTTACACGTTCAGAGCGATGGGATGATTTGATTTAAGATGATTTAGAATAAAGTATTGGTTTTATCGCTTTATCTCTCACGTTAAATTGTTTTAAGCTCAGATGAAAACCGTCGAGGAAAAATCAGCATGCAGACATCAGAATGGACCACATTGGGCATTTGTATTCTTGCTGCTCTGCTTCACGGTTTAAGCGGTTTTGGTTTCCCTATGATGAGTACAGCGGTGCTGTCAAATCAATATCCGCTCAGCGTCGCAGTCACGATTGTGATTATTCCCTGTCTGGCGCTCAATTTATTAATGCTGAATGCCGACCCTCAGCATCGTTTTTTGAGCAGTATTCAATATTATTTAAAAGCATATTGGCCTTTGATTTTAAGCAGTCTGTTGGGAAGCTTAATCGGCGTTCAACTCCTTCTTTGGCTTAACGAGGGTTATTTAAAACTGCTCCTGGGCGCTGTTATCATTTTTTATGTTTTTGACCAATTTAGAACACAGCCATTTCAAACGGGACAAGGTGTTTTGAGTATGCTATGTTTTGGATTGCTTGCAGGCATTATTGGTGGCGCAACCAATGCGATGGCACCTTTTTTAATGATGTATTTACTCAGTCGACAACTCTCTAAAGTCGATATTGTCATCATCAGTAACTTAAGTTTTGTTGCCAGTAAAATAATTCAGTTATTTTTGCTCTTTCCTGTTTTGATCAGCATCAGTATCGAGCAGAAATATTTGGTAATCTGGATTACCTTATTTGCTTTGGTTGGGGTATGGATCGGCAGCAAAATTCGTCACCACTTGTCGCAACGACATTTTAAAATTTTGGTCTTGATTGCCCTTTTCGGCTTAGGCATTCAAGCCCTATGGCAGAGCATTGGGTTGTTAGAACACTCGCATCTACTGTTTAAATAGTATATTTTTAATTCATCACAAATTCATAAATCTCAAAACAACGATTAAATAAACAGCTCACGGAGGGCGATGATCTATGACTGAAAATTTAGCCACACCTACCAATGTCATGCCGAAAGGCATACTCAAAGGTTGGGTCATCCTTATTATTGCCGCGATTATTTCCTATGGGCTCTACAATGTTCTGCCTTATGATCAGAATGCCAATAAAGGGTTGGCTTTACTGACTTTTATTGCCATCTTGTGGTTAACCGAAGCGATTCACATCACCATTACCGCACTTTTGGTGCCTGTGCTTGCAGTTTTGTTTGCCATGCCGATGGCGAAAGGCGATGAGTTGATTCCCGTCACCACGCAAGCGGCTTTAGCCACCTTTGCTGACCCCATTATTTTCTTATTTTTTGGTGGCTTTGCTTTAGCAACGGCGCTACATATTCAAAAGCTCGATAAAAAAATTGCGATGTGGATTATTTCCATGTCTGGTGGTCATCTGGGTATTTCAGTAGTGGCTATTTTTGTGGTGACCGCTGTTTTGTCAATGTGGATTTCCAATACAGCCACCGCAGCCATGATGCTGCCTCTTGCTCTTGGATTGCTTTCACATTTAGATGCTTCTCGTGACCGCAAAACCTTTGTGTTTATTTTGCTTGGTATTGCTTACTCTGCAAGTATTGGTGGTTTAGGGACATTGGTCGGTTCTCCACCGAACGCAATTGCAGCCAAAGCATTGGGCTATGATTTTGCCGACTGGATGAAGATTGGCTTACCGATGATGCTAATCATTCTACCTGCCATGCTACTCAGTTTGTATTTGGTCTTACGTCCTAAGCTGAATCAAAAAGTTCAATTCGTCACTGAAGATATTCCATGGACAGGCACTCGTATTGCCACCATGATTTTGTTTGTCTGTACTGCGATGGCTTGGATTTTAAGTAAAAAATTGACTGAAAATTTTGGGATCACTCAACCCGATACCTGGATTGCAATTTTAGCAGCCTGTTTAGTGGTGATGATGGGTACTGCAAAATGGAAACAGGTCGCAGAAAATACGGACTGGGGCGTATTGTTCTTGTTTGGTGGTGGTCTGACCCTCAGTGCCATTTTGAAAGACTCAGGTAGCTCTTTGGTACTGGGTCAAACCTTGGCGAATGCTTTTGGTGATGCTTCACCTCTGGTCATCATCTTTGTGGTGGCAACGTTCATTATTTTCTTGACTGAATTTACCAGTAATACAGCCTCTGCTGCACTTTTGGTTCCTGTCTTTGCTGCAATCGCAGACCAAATGGGTATGCCAAAAGAAATCTTGGTGATCGTGATCGGGATCGGTGCTTCATGTGCCTTTATGTTACCTGTCGCAACACCTCCAAATGCAATTGTGTTTGGTACAGGACATATTCAGCAGTCTGAAATGATGAAAGTTGGTTTCCTACTCAATATCATGTGTATTTTTATCGTTTCACTGTTCATCTATTGGTTCTACCTTTAGAACTCAATATAAAAAAGCACGCGCAAGCGTGCTTTTTTATTGTTTAATCAATAGATCTCTTTCATAAGTCAAAAAATGATCATTGAATGACAATAATTGATACGTAATTATCCCTTCTCCCTTTGGGAGAAGGTTAGGATGAGGGAATACGAATAATGAGTGTGTTGAGTGAATAATGACTTTTGAAAGAAGTCTAATATCAAACCTGCCATTTGATTCAGTTATTTATTGGTAATGTATGACTCATTAAAAATGAAAAATGAAAAAAATTACGGTTCTAGCGCTTATTCATCCTCAATATTCTGTTAAACAGAAAAGAGACTTAATTTCCTGTTTATGTTTTCTCTAATCATGTCGCTGTATATTCAGTAATCAATGGTGTGATATTTAATAGCGCTACTTCGCCATAATATGTCGCAAAGGCAACATCTCCAGCATCAATCCCTGTCGCAATCCGTACTAATTTATCTACAGAAGCTAAACGCGTTGGATCGAACAAGACCCATCCCCCATCTAAATATACTTCAAAAATGGCATGAAAATCGGGAAGAAATTTCTTAATTGAAACATAGCCCACCACCATACGCGCAGGAATACCCAACGCGCGACATAAAGCGATCCCTAAATGCGCAAAATCACGACATACGCCAGCGCGCTCAACCAAAACATCAGTTGATGTTGTTTGCGCATTAGAACTGCCTGAAACATAAAAAATATTATTGTAGATCCACTGCTCAATAGCCTGAACCCGAGTATAACCAGGCGTCATCCATCCAAAAGAGCGATTCGCCATCTCTGCAATACGTTCAGCATCGCAATAACGACTACTCAGCAAATAAGGCAACACCTCATGCGGCAAATCGGCAATTGAGACTTCTTGTAAGGATTCCAGACGAGCCACAGATGCAGCAGGAGCTAATTCGACTGTTGCATGATAAGTCAATTGAAATGAATCACTGACGGGCGCATGCAAACGTAGATGACGATTTTGATGTGCAGCATCTTGATAGGAATGCCATTTGACGACAGTGTTAAAATCAAGTTGTTCAGTGACAATCACCTGTTGAGGGTGATATGCAACCTGAATCATGAAAATAAAATCTGTGGGCTGGATGATTTGGTAATGTAAGTTGCACTCAATTTTATAGGTATTCATATTCTTCTCGCCACACAGTTTGAGTGCTATTGCTTGAAGATTAAACTAATTCTCAATCGTGATTGTAATTTAATATTTTTATAATCTCGAAATTTTATAACCGAGATATTTGTACTTTTTAAAGCTATTTGTCTCTTGGTTTTTAAGATCTGTATCGCTTGCGCATCCCCCGTTTCATTTACAATTGAGATGAGAACAACGGCGTCTACGATTTCAGAATAAGGTTCATTTTTTTCAATTCTTCTGAATGTATTAACCCTTTGCCACTGTCATGCAAAATCCTTATACTTAGAGCCAATTTTTATCTCATTTTAAGTGGATGACCATGAGTCGCGCCATATCGCATATTGATACATTTCAAGGCTTAATTCTTGCCTTACAAAATTACTGGGCTGAACAAGGTTGTGTGATTTTACAACCTTACGATATGGAAATGGGCGCAGGAACCTTCCACACCGCGACTTTCCTTCGTGCGCTTGGACCAGAAACTTGGAACGCAGCTTATGTTCAACCTTCACGTCGTCCGAAAGACGGTCGTTATGGTGAGAACCCGAACCGCCTACAACACTACTATCAATTTCAAGTGGTACTTAAGCCAAACCCTGCAAATATCCAACAATTGTATTTAGATTCTTTAAAAGCGATTGGGATTGATACTTTAGTTCATGACATTCGTTTTGTAGAAGACAACTGGGAATCTCCAACACTCGGTGCTTGGGGCTTAGGTTGGGAAGTTTGGCTAAACGGTATGGAAGTAACTCAGTTCACTTACTTCCAACAAGTCGGCGGCATCGAATGCTACCCTGTGACTGGCGAAATCACTTACGGTCTTGAGCGTTTAGCCATGTACCTACAAGGCGTAGACTCAGTTTACGACTTGGTATGGACCAAAGGTCAATTTGGCACAGTAACTTATGGTGATGTGTTCCATCAAAATGAAGTGGAACAATCCACCTATAACTTCGAATATGCCAACGTTGAAAAAATGTTTGAACTATTTGATTTCTATGAAGCAGAAGCAACACGTTTAATTGAAGCTGAATTACCACTTCCTGCGTATGAGCAAGTCATTAAAGCATCTCATTGCTTTAACTTGTTAGATGCACGTGGTGCGATTTCGGTGACTGAACGTCAGCGTTATATTTTACGTGTACGTA
Organism: Candidatus Acinetobacter avistercoris; assembly: GCA_018883945.1. Taxonomy (GTDB): domain Bacteria; phylum Pseudomonadota; class Gammaproteobacteria; order Pseudomonadales; family Moraxellaceae; genus Acinetobacter; species Acinetobacter avistercoris. The sequence goes on along the minus strand of JAHLFF010000105.1, from coordinate 20,422 downwards.
CTTTGGCGCGTTCAATTGCACAAAGCTATGTGGCTGCACGTGCGAAGCTGGGCTTCCCTATGGCAGAGCCTGAACTACGTGATGAAGTTTTAGCGCAGTTAAAAGCACAAGTTGAAGCGGACGCAAAAGAAGCATCTCAGGAGAGCAAATAATGTCTAAACATTCAGTATTGTTCGAATTGGGCTGTGAAGAATTACCGCCAAAAAGCCTTAAAAAATTACGTGATGCATTACAAGCAGAAACGGTAAAAGGCTTAAAAGATGCAGGCTTAGCGTTTGATTCTATCGAAGCCTATGCAGCTCCGCGTCGTCTTGCACTAAAAATCACCAATATTGATGCGGCACAACCTGATACTCAAAAACGTTTTGACGGCCCTGCAAAACAAGCTGCGTATGATGCCGAAGGTAACCCTTCCAAAGCTTTGGAAGGCTTTATGCGTGGTCAAGGCATTACTGCAGATCAGGTCAGCACTTTCCAAGCGGGTAAAGTTGAAAAAGTGTGCTACTTGAAAGACGTTAAAGGTCAAAGCCTTGATGTTTTATTGCCACAAATTTTACAAACTGCTTTGGATAATCTACCGATTGCAAAACGTATGCGTTCAGCGGCAAGCCGTACTGAATTCGTACGTCCTGTAAAATGGGTTGTGTTGTTAAAGGACAATGCGGTGCTTGAAGCAACGATTCAAGATACAGCGTCTGGCAATATCAGCTACGGTCACCGTTTCCATGCACCTGAAGCAATCGTTTTAGGTCACGCGCATGAATATCTGACGAAGTTAAAAGCGGCTTATGTCGTGGCAAACTTTGAAGAACGCCAAGCGATGATTGATCAACAAGTGAAAGCTTTGGCAGATGAAGTCAATGCGATTGCGATTGTGCCAAGCGATCTTCGTGATGAAGTGACCGCATTGGTCGAATGGCCTGTTGCGCTTCGTGCTAGCTTTGAAGAACGTTTCCTTGCTGTACCGCAAGAAGCGTTAATTACGACGATGCAGGACAATCAAAAGTATTTCTGCTTAGTGAATAGCGACAATAAACTTCAGCCTTACTTCATTACCGTTTCAAATATTGAGTCTAAAGATCCTGCTCAAATTATTGAAGGCAATGAGAAAGTGGTTCGTCCACGTTTGTCTGATGCGGAATTCTTCTTCTTACAAGATCAAAAGCAACCGCTTGCATCGCGTAAAGAAAAATTAGCCAATATGGTTTTCCAAGCACAATTGGGTACACTTTGGAATAAATCTGAACGTATTGCGAAACTGGCTGTGGCGTTATCGAACATTACAGGTGCAAACCCTGCTGATGCTGAAAAAGCGGCGCTACTTGCAAAATGTGATTTAACCTCTGAACTTGTGGGTGAATTCCCTGAGCTTCAAGGGATCGCTGGAACGTATTACGCACGTCTTGAAGGCGAAAATAACGAAGTTGCAGAAGCATTGGGTGAGCAATATCTACCTAAATTTGCTGGTGATGTTTTACCTAAAACTAAAACGGGTACAACGATCGCACTTGCAGACCGTTTAGATACGCTCACAGGTATTTTTGGTATTGGTCAAGCACCGACAGGTTCGAAAGATCCGTTTGCGCTACGTCGTTCTGCGATTGGTATCTTACGTTTAGTGACTGAAAATGAATTAGACGTGTCTATTGAAGAACTGATCAAACTTGCTTTAGCCGCTTATAGCGATGTTGTAAAAGATCACGACAAAACTTTAGCTGATGCTGTGAACTTCCTTGAAGGTCGCTACCGTGCGAAGTATGAAGATCAAGGCGTTGCGGTTGATGTGATTCAAGCCGTTCAAGCCTTGTCACCAAAATCACCTCTTGATTTTGATAAGCGTGTGAATGCAGTCAATCACTTCCGTGCCTTGCCTGAAGCTGCTGCGCTTGCTGCTGCAAATAAACGTGTTGCGAATATTTTGGCGAAAGAAGCTGCGCCTACAGGTGCTGTGGTTGAAGCAAACTTGGTTGAAGATGTTGAAAAAGCATTATTCGCTGAACTTGCGAGAATCACGCCAATCGTTGCGCCATTATTTGCTGCTAAAGATTACACCGCTGCATTGTCTATGCTTGCAGCACTTCGTGCACCTGTCGATGCATTCTTTGAAGGTGTGATGGTTATGGCGGATGATGCTGAGTTAAAAGCCAATCGTTTACGTATGCTTGCACAGCTTCGTGACTTGTTCACGAAAGTTGCGGATATTTCGGTGTTGCAGCATTAAGTTATAAGTTTGAAAAAAACCCGCTTTAAAGCGGGTTTTCTATTTTAAATAACTCAGTATAGTGATACGTAATAATATCAATTTAATTTTTTAATTATGAAAATAATCTATTTATGTATACCACTCTTAATCATGGCTGGATGCGGAACACAACCCATTCATTCACATCAGGAATCAAATAACGCTTCTAAGAGCAATCCTCAGCCTCATTCGGTGATAAAAAAAACCAACTTTATAATGAGTGACGATATTCAATCTAAAAATATTGATGGAGAATTAGTTCTTACTAAGCACGAAAATCACTGCCAGCTCGATAAAGTGTTTTTATATCCAGATCAATTAAATGTTATTTATCGCTACACTTTTAAGAATAATAAGCTCATTTCAGCCTCAACAATCATGCCTGATGAGCGTGACAACCTAAAGATGACAAGCACTTGGAATGATCCTGAATATTCTCAAACCATTGAAAGCTTTATTGCTACTAAACAATTTTTTTCAGATGCTGAACTTAAACAATGTAATTTTACATAAATCTAAAATATCGATCTATCGGTTCAATTAGATAATCCGTATTGCGGATATTTCAATATTGCAGACTTAAGCTAAATCATTGAAATAAAAATAAAAATAAAATCCTGCTTAAATAATTGAATGATTTTTATTAAAATTTATTATGCAAAATTTAGAAATATATCTTATTAATTTATTCATGATTGGAGAGATTTTTTCGGATTCTCCACATGGTGGTTTTATCAAAGATACTACTAAAATTGAATGTGATAATTTTATTTTTGAATTCAAACAACATGATATAAATCTGAAACAAAAAAAATTTATTAATGAAACCAGAATTACTACAACCGTGACGGTTCATAATATTAAAGATAGTCAACTCAAGGCTATTTTAAGTATTGTTGATGATCTATGTTGGTTACTTTCATTTGCTCTACAATCACCTATTCATCGTCAAAGTTACAAAATCAACTCTAGGGCTAAAAACTCAATTAACTGTTCAGAGTATACGATCAATCCTCCTAATTATATTATTGAAAATAGAGGTCAATACATTCGACAATTTATAGAACAAGTTTATCCAACATTTAAAAAACTAAAATCATCTAGAGAGTTAACCGTTGTATTTGGATACCTTCTAGAAATCAATCAGCCTAAACTAGCAGTTGAAACAAAACTTATTATTTCTTATGTGCTCATAGAACAGCTAAAAAGAACATATGCTGAAATGCTTGGATATATCAATAATGGCAACCGATTTGAACATCCAGAATATCCTGATCTAGAGGCTCGTCCTGAAGATATAGAAAATTACAAACCTTTTCAGTCTAGAAATAATTTTATTTATCGACATAAGCAATTTGGGAAGTGTGGTTCAAACGAAATGATTAAACGAGTATTTGAGCATGTCAATATTTCGCGAGAAGAAACTAAAAATATTATAGAGAAAAGAAATCAAATGATTCATGAAGGCCTTCTTTTACCCTTTGGAGATAAAAACTATATGGTTCAAGCCATTAAAGATTTTCACAGCGTTAATAATTTATTACGAGAATATTTACTAAATATTCTAAATTATAAAGGTGAGTATTATTTAAGTAGTGATCGCTTATCTAGCTCAGTATGTATTTTATAAATGATTTCAATCACAATCAAAATATCGATTATTTTTAACAAAAGTAATTAACAATCTACAATTAAAAAATCCATATCTTCTCAATAGATTGTATAAAATCAATTTATTAAATTAATTTTCAGAGAATATGTAATGCATTTTAAAATACTTTTAACAACTTTTTTAATAGCTCTCACTCTCACCGCTTGCTCGACTACTCCAACCAATCCAACCGCCCCTGTTGTTCTAGAACAACACAAAAACATCTCGGCTCAACCAGAAACCAAACATAATATTGCCCGACTCATCAAACAATCAGACAACTGCGTCATTGAGTTCACAGGCAACTTTGAAACGGGTAAGGCCACAGAACACTGGATCTTTAAAGGCGATCAACTCATCTCAGCCTTTTCCAACGTTGATGCGGACGTTGAAAATAAACAAACCGTATTTGACCCACAAGATGCTGAAAAACTAGCTAACTTCAATATGCTCAAGAAAAACTTTAAGTCATCCAATTTGGAAAAATGTATTTAAGACTTAGAAATGCACTGCTTTTTAATCTTTAAAGGATTCAAGATAATCCAAAAGCAGTGCTGACAGATATTTATTGAACATTGAGGCCGTCGATTGATAGACCCATCTATATAAACTGAAGAGAATAAGCTCTCCCTCTAACACTACGCAAATCTTAAAAACCTTACATTTGAACTCTTAAAAAGATCCTATTCATGCTTAAGATCGCTCTAAGTTTTTATATACAATACGATTCTAATTTTTGTAACGAAATATTAATAAATTTTAAGTAAATGATTTTTATGATTTATATACAAAGCCATGTAATGTTATTACAGCGTATTTACTTGATATAGTTCACATATTCTAAAGGGGCAAATGTGTGAAACGTTCTCGCATTTTCATTACAGTCTTATTCAGCTTGTTTATGTTCCAAAGTATGTGGAATGTAGCTGCGGCTTTCTGTACCCATGAAAATAGCCAGACCACTCAAAAAACCTTTCATTTTGGTCATCATATTTCGTCTCATGTCCATTTTAATGAATCGACGTCTGAAACTAAAAGTGCGCATGCAATTTCAATTGAACAAAACCAAAATGATGATCATAGCGATCATTTACCCTCTTTTGCTCATCTGTTGCTTTTAGAAGATCGAAGTGCTGTAAAGCCCCATCATTCTGTTTTTTCGAATAACAAACCTAATTTTGATTGGCACAATTTTTACCAATCCCCACATCTCGCTTTTCTGAATCCCCCACCGAACTTCACCCCGCTATAGGTGGGGTAGCCTAAAATTTTCTCACCACTAATTTTTTCAATTTAGTGGAATAAGATCATGTCAAAAATAATCATGCTTGCTCAGGCGCAAGTGAACCGTAAATCGAGTTTTCAACTTAAACACTCATATTTAAGTGCGGCGATGCTCTCCCTTTTTTTGGGTATATCCCAGATGAGTTGGGCTGAAACCAACACCAGTAAAGCAACGAGTTTAAATGCCATTATTGGTCAAGTTGAAGACTTTCAAAACCGTCAAAATGTTTGGCAAACGCAAGAGCAGATTGCCAATCTGAATGTCAAAAATGCTGGCTTATGGGACAACCCAAGTCTTTCTATCGAACAAACGGGTTTTGATTCAAAGAAAGATCAAGAATTAGCGATGACGATTTCGCAACGTTTAGATATTTTTGGAGAACGTAAAGCCCAAAAAAGTGTAGCGAAAATATCGCAACAACAGGTGTCTTTAAAACAACAAATCTATGCAACCAAATTAAAACTGGTGGTCAAGCACGCATGGTCGCAAGTGGCCATTTTGACCTTGGAAAAAGCCCTACTTCAAGAACAATTACAGCTGAGTCAAGAAAGTCTAAATGCTGCTCAAAATCGATATTTAGCAGGCAGTATTGCGCAAGTGGATGTCGATCGCGTTCGAATGCTGCATCTTGAAAATCAACGATTAGCAACGCAAAGCCAACTCCAACTGAACTTGGCGCAACAACAACTCAGTCACCTGTGGGGTGAGTCTAATCGCCCGATTAATATTGAATTGAGTGCTCAAAATTTATGGCCTAAAAATGTTCAAAATCAGATTACTGAAAACCTATCCCAAAATGTTTTCCAGCAGTCTTTGCAAATGGATGTCCAAATCAACCAAGCGAATCTTGACTACTTAAAGGCGAAAGCTCGTCCGAATCCAACCCTGAGTTTAGGCCTCAATCGAATCAAATCGCCTGAAGCAAAAACTGACAATCAGACAATGTTGGGGATTGAAATTCCGTTAAATATTTTTAATCGCAATCAATACAGAATTCAAATTGCGCAAGCGCAGCAAAATGCGTTATCCAGCCAGCAACAGCTTTATGCACAACAAAATCAGCTGTCTATTCAAAGTTTAGTGGACGAAATTTTAGGACTGGAACAACAATTCCAACAACTGGAACAAAGTCAGATTCCGCTTGCCGCGCAAGTACAGCAACGCATGTTGGCAGGTTTTCGCGCCGGTAAATTCAATATCTCAGATGTACAACAAGCCACTCAGCAAATTCAAGACATTCGCATGCGCAAAATCCAATTGCTTAAAGATGGTTGGCAACGCGCCATTGATGTCGAAAGTTTAAGTATCGGTATCGACAGTAGTGAAATCACAGCGAAGGATGCCATTTTTACAATCAATCAAAGTACTTGGGCTGAATTACAAGCATTGCCTGTGATTGGTGGAGGAAACTAACATGAAAAATAATAATCACATCCCGAACGGTAAAACGTCACAAAAAGTGTTGATTTTTTTAGCACTGATCATCACCACTATATTGGCTTTTTTTCTGTTCTTTTCAGGCAAATCTAAAAATGCTGCACCAAATGGACACGGAGATGAAACTGAAAATGCAGAAAAAAGTAAAATAACGTCAGAGGCTCAAGCTGAAGGTAATGAAACAGCTGAAAGTCATGAAGACACTGAAGAAGACGGCATTCTACATTTAACTGCACAACAAATAGCTGAACAAGGAATTCAATTGGCAGCAACAGAACTTGGACAAGTGTCTCAAGTTGTTTCTTATCCAGCGAAATTAATGGCAAATACTGACCGCCAAGCGCACGTCTCCCCAAACTTTAGTGGTCGTGTTGAAGCAGTCCAAGTCGAATTAGGCCAAGCGGTAAAAAAAGGACAAGTCTTAGCCAGCCTATTTGTTCCAGAACTGGTTGATCAACAATCTAACCTACAAATTGCACAATCCAGTTTAAATTTGGCGCAACAAGACTATGCGCGTGAACAAAAACTTTGGTCACAAGGCGTTTCCGCAAAGCAAGATTTTCAGCGTGCTTCCAACGCTGTCGAACAAGCAAGAATTCAGGTTCAAACGGCGCGTTCACGTTTGTCTGCTTATGGCGCAAGTCCAAACTCACGTGGTCGCTACAACTTAATTGCGCCTATTTCAGGTGTGATTAGTCAAAAAGACATTGTGGTAGGAGAAAATGTGCAAACTGCGACGCAGCTTTTTATCATTAACCAACTGGATCAACTGTGGTTAGAATTTATTTTACCCAGCGAAGAATTTGACCCAACGCTATTAAATCAAGAAGTGAAATTTAAGTCGCTGCAAACCAATAAAACCTATAAAGCCAAAATCCAAACGCTCAACACAGAGGCCGATCAACAAACTGGACGTTTGCAAGTGCGCGCCAAAGTGATTTCAGATACAACCGAGCTGCGCCCAAATTTAATGGTCAATGTAGAGCTGAATAAAACAAAGCCAGGTCTAAGTTTAAGAGTTTTAAAAACCGCGATTCAACAAATTGAGCAGAAAAATGTCATTTTTGTTGCCACGCAAACAGGTAAGCAATTTGAATTCAAAGCACAAAATGTAGAGTTGGGAGAAGTTTCAGCAGACGGCCAATGGATTGCGCTTAAAAGTGGCCTGAAGCAAGGTCAAACTTACGTGGCTCAAGGCAGCTTCTTACTTAAATCTGAAATGGAAAAAGGAGAAGCGAGTCATGGACATTAATCAGTCTAAAACTCCAACCCCAGAAAACCATGACCATTTGCCAGCACCAGAAGGGTTATTTGATCGAATTATTCAGTTTTCTATTCGCAATGCCATTTGGGTCATGCTCTTTGCCTGTGCTTGGATTGCAGTAGGAGTATGGAGTTATCAAAAACTTCCGATCGATGCTGTGCCTGACATCACCAATGTTCAAGTTCAAATCAATACCCCTGCCAATGGTTTTACCGCATTAGAAGTAGAGCAACGAATTACCTACCCGATTGAAACCTCAATGGCGGGTTTACCCAAGCTAGAACAGACGCGTTCGATTTCACGCTATGGCTTATCCCAAGTCACCATTATTTTTAAAGATGGGACGGATATTTATTGGGCTCGACAGTTGATTAATCAACGCTTGCAAGAAGCCAAAGAAGCATTACCTGATGATATTTCACCGACCATGTCTCCAGTTTCCACAGGCTTGGGAGAGATTTATCAATGGGTGGTTAAAGCTGACCCGAATGCCAAAAAGCCGGATGGAACTGCCTATAGCGCAATGGATTTACGTGAAATTCAAGATTGGATTATACGTCCGCAACTTCAACGTGTTGCAGGTGTAGCAGAAATCAACAGTATTGGTGGATTTAACAAAACCTATGTGGTTGCACCCGACTTAAACCGTTTGCAACAGTTACAAATTCCACTCACCGATTTACAAACAGCTTTGACTGAAAATAACGAAAATCGGGGTGCAGGATTTATTGAAAACAATGGTGAACAACTGACAGTACGCGTGCCCGGCACTTTGAATAGTCTTGAAGATATTCGCAACATGGCTATTTCCAATAAAAATGGTTTCCCGATTCGAGTCTCTGATGTCGCAACCGTTTCTATTGGTCATGATTTAAGAACAGGTGGAGCGACATTAAACGGCGAAGAAACCGTACTCGGTATCGCCATGATGATGATGGGTGAAAACAGCCGAACAGTTGCGAAAGCAATTGATGAAAAGATAAAGAGTATTCAACCGACTTTACCCAAAGGCATTATGGTCGAAACAGTGTATGACCGTACCGATTTGGTTGAACGTGCGATCACAACGGTACAGAAAAATTTGGTTGAAGGCGCAATTTTAGTCATTATTATTCTGTTCTTATTCTTAGGTAATTTTCGTGCAGCCCTGATCACAGCCTGTGTCATTCCGCTGTCGATGCTCTTTACCTTAACAGGAATGGCTGAACAAAAAATCAGTGCGAATTTAATGAGTTTAGGTGCACTCGATTTTGGGATCATTGTCGATGGTGCGGTGGTCATTGTTGAAAACTGTATTCGTCGAATCGCTGAAGCTCAGCATTTAAAAGGTCGAATATTAACCCGTGCTGAACGCTTCAAAGAGGTTTTTCTCGCTGCTCAACAAGCACGACGCCCATTAATTTTCGGTCAACTCATTATTCTCGTGGTGTATCTGCCTATATTTGCATTATCAGGCGTAGAGGCGAAGTTGTTTCATCCTATGGCAATGACCGTGGTACTCGCGCTAATCGCTGCCATTATTTTATCCATCACTTTCGTTCCTGCTGCTGTTGCACTCTTTGTAACTGGAGAAGTAAAAGAAAAAGAAAGCCGTTGGATGTTATGGCTGAAGCGAAAATACGAAATGCTTTTAAACTGGGTCTATAACTTTAAAGCTTTTGTACTGACCTTAGCCGTATGTATTCTAGTACTCACCGGTATTTTATCCTTACAAATCGGGAGCGAGTTTTCACCTCAATTAAGTGAAGGTGATTTTGCTGTTCAGCAAATGCGTTCCCCTAGCACAGGTTTGGAACAGTCACTTAGAATGCAAGAAAATACGGAAAAGTTACTCCTCAAAGAGTTCCCAGAAATTAAAGCCATCTTTGCACGTACAGGAACAGCCGAAGTGGCAACTGATGTCATGCCACCCAACATTTCAGATGGTGTCATCTTATTGAATCCCCGTGAGAAATGGAAAAACCCCAAAGAAAGCATTGATGCTTTGCGTACTCGTATGCAAGAATTTCTAGCGACTTTTCCGGGCAATAATAGTGAGTTTTCTCAACCGATCGAATTACGTTTTAATGAATTAATTTCAGGTATTCGTAGCGATGTTGGTGTGAAAATTTTCGGGGATGATATGGATATTTTGAATCAGGAAGCACAGCGACTGTCTCAAAAAATTTCGGCTATTCCTGGGGCAAGTGCAGTCAAAATTGAACAAACCAGTGGTTTGCCCTTGCTTAATATTGAAATCGATAAAGCACTTGCAGCGCAATACGGTCTCTCTGTGAAGAGTATTCAAGACTTAGTAGCCAGTGGTGTGGGTGGTCAAAGTGTTGGGCAAATTTTACAAGGCGATCGCCGCTTTGATTTTGTGATTCGCTTAGATGAATCGCAACGTACACCTGAACAATTGGCTGTACTCCCCATTCAGCTTCCGAACGGCGGTTTAATCCAGCTTAAAGATGTTGCTCGGGTTGAAAACATTTTGGGTATTAACCAAGTGAGCCGTGAAAATGGCAAAAGACGTATCGTAATTACGGCAAATGTTGAAGGACGTGACTTAGGGTCATTTGTCAGTGAACTGCAACTCAAACTTGGTAAAGAACCTTTAGCTGCTGGTTATTGGTTAGAGTATGGTGGTCAGTTTGAAAACTTGGCTTCAGCTAAAGCAAGGATGCAGGTGGTTATCCCTTTGGCACTGATCATGATTTTTGTCTTGCTCATGGCCGTGTTCCACAATATCAAAGAAAGCCTTTTGGTCTTTAGTGGTGTACCTTTTGCGTTATCGGGTGGATTGGTCATGTTGTGGCTGCGTGATATTCCATTGTCGATGTCCGCTGGTGTCGGTTTTATCGCGCTGTCGGGAGTCGCTGTGTTAAATGGCTTAGTCATGTTGACCTTTATTAAAGAATTACGCAGCAGCATGCCTTTGGCACAAGCAACATGGACAGGTGCAATTCTTCGACTCAGACCTGTACTCATGACCGCTTGTGTAGCTTCATTAGGTTTCGTACCGATGGCATTATCGACAGGAACAGGTGCTGAAGTACAACGACCTCTAGCCAGCGTAGTGATTGGTGGGATTATCTCCTCGACGCTATTAACGCTGATTTTACTTCCAGTCTTATATCGTTGGATGAATCACCGTAATGAACATCAGGCAACTCCTCACTCAGATCCAACTCATCCTGTGGAAGATGGTTCAAGTTTAGAGTCTAAATAGACTTTAAACATCTTTTTTTAATATTCATGAGACTACCCTCAAACCTTGAAAGGTTTGAGGATTTTATTTTTTGGTCGTTCGCTATCATTTAAGTCACTCTCTATCCTTTAAGTAGCTCTCTATCATTTTAAAAGTTTACCTATACATCTGATTCAGACAATCCATAAAAAAAACTATTTAAATCATCTATGTAAAATAAAAGATCATTCATCGATCATTAAGTGGCATCAATTACATAGATTGTTTCTGTGTGCAGGACTGCTGTATGATTTTTTAAGCTTTTGTGCGTGTCTATGTCCAAGACGTATTATGATCATTCAAATCAGTAGCTCAATTGTGCGGACTTTCCTGTGCTGAATTTGTGCTTATACGCTCATCGTTGAATCCATCTTCATTGATGTACAACATTGCTAAGAAGACAGTAACTCAAGCTAAACCATTCGATGTAGGGTAAGAAGGATTGAGTTTCGTGGTTTAAGTCTTAATCATTCATTTGGTGATTGTTCGTGATGAGCTCGAAAATGTTGAATCTATGATTTTATAATTTTCGGCTTTAAGATTTTTTATTTTTGAAAGCTGAATGAAATAACTGACAGATCACTTATATTAAAGCGTTGATCTTAAAGTCGAATAATCTCGTCCAACAACGTTGAGTCACGAAAAAATTGAGTAAGATCTAAATTAAGTAACATCAAAGTTGAGTAACATCAAAACAGTTATTAGGAATATATTGACAATGAAAATAATGAAATCTGCTTTACTCCTCAGCACCAGTTTGATTTTAGTGCCAATATCATTCGCGCAAGCTGATTCAAACACTCAAAATAATGCGCAGCAGACTACCTATGGTGATAATCCCAATTTACTGCGTGTTCTGGCTGGTAAAACTCAAACAGCAGTGCAAAATACAGCGGATAAAGTCGGTGAAGCAACTGAAAAAGGCATTGCGAAGATCAAACCTAGCGTCAGCCAAACATGGAATAACACCAAAGAGTACACCACAGAACAAGCCGTGATTGCACGTGACAACACGCGTCAAGGTATCGACACCACAGTAAAAAAAGTCAAACAAACCAAAGAAAATATAGTTGGTCAAGGGGGTGTTCCCATTGAACGTGGTTCACTGAGTCAAACGACATCTTCTCAATCTTCACCCCAAGCGATGATGCCCCCACGCATTCAAAATGCACCGCCACAATCTGAAAACACACCTGCAGTCATGCCACAAAGTACCGCTATGGGCAATGACTCAAACTTAGATTTAAAGTTAAACAATGAAGGTGAACCTGAAATTCAGCGTCAATCTATTCCTATCCAGAACATGAGCACTCAAGAGAGTAATACGAGTCAACCACAGCCAAAGACTACTACTGATATTCCACGCTAAACATACAGTGATTTAACTGATGAAGTGATTTAGATGATTGGAAGATGAACCAGCTACCGCTTCAATTGAGAAGCGGTTGTTTAACTTAGAATGTTTCAAAAATCATATTTGGAACTTGAAAATGCCTTGGCTATAACTTGAAATATCTTACTTGTCACTTAAATAGTCCTTGCTGAAATTACTCAATAATTAATTGACTTGTCGAATGGGCTGTCCGCTTTGGAAACCCTGTGTATTTTCAACCAATTGCTGAACAATTCTCTGTCGAGCATCTACACTGCCCCAAGCGCTATGCGGCGTAATAATTAAGTTTGGAATATCATCTTCCAATAAAACATTGCCATTTTTAGGAGGTTCTACGGTTAATACGTCTGTCGCTGCGCCTGCAATTTTTCCTTGACGCAATGCATCAGCAAGCGCCTGTTCATTGACAATACCGCCACGTGCACAATTGATCAGAAAAGCTGTAGGCTTCATCAAATCAAACGCATCAGCATCAATCAAGTCTCGGGTGTCATCGGTTAATGGACAATGTAAGCTTAAATAATCCACTTGACTGAATAATGCTCTTACTGGCACTCGCCCATCTACATGAGGTCGATTCGGTATAGCACCGACGATCACATTCATATCAAAAGCCTTGGCCAATTTGGCCACATTTTGCCCCAGCTCACCATAACCAATAATGCCCAAGGTTTTACCCGCAAGCTCTACAATCGGAAAATCAAGCAAACAAAATTGCGAAGCCTTATTCCATTGTCCTTGCTGTACTGCATGGTTGTACTGAATCAATGAGGTGGATAAAGCCAGCATTAACATTAAAGTATGCTGTGCTACTGCAGAAGTGCCATAGGCCTGACAATTACACACCACAATGCCTTGAGCTTTGGCCTGTACCAAGTCAATATTGTTGGTGCCTGTCGCAGAAATCAAAATGAGTTTTAAGTTTTTACATTGTCTGATGGTCTCCGCATCCAACACGACTTTATTGCTAATCACCACGTCAGCATCTTGAATACGTTCCACAATCTGATCAGACCGCGTGACTGGATAAAGTGTTAAATGATCAAAAACAGCTATAAGCGGCTCTAAATCTAAATCGTTTAAATCCAAAGAGCTTTGATCTAAAAATACAGCTTTCATCTGTTGATTCATCCTTTATCTTGTGAGCTTTTGAGCCTAATTTTTCTAATACACTTACTTTTTTAAAGCGAAAGATCCACTTCATCCATGATTGATAATGAGGTTTTTTGATCTGATTTAAATCATCACTCTCAAATCATCTTATCTTAACATCACTTCATAAGCCTTTAAAAATCAATCAGTTTTGAAATATAAATTAGTATTTAAGTAATTTTAAAAATTCAATGAGGAAATTCATCTACATTTTTATCGTTATACTCAAGAAATCAAAACAACCAAGAAGAAGAAAATTGAACATGGTTTATTCCATTTTTAAAATTATGAAACTTTGCATTCTAGCCACTCTTATTAGTTTCAGTGACCTCATTTATGCTGCAGAAAAAACCTTACAATCCATAGAAAACTTAGATGACGATGAACTGCGTACTGATGAAGGAAATGAGTTTAAATTAATTCAACTCAACACGGGTTGTAAAATAGAAGCGAGATTTTATATATCTTATCAAAATACACTCAGTTCATACATCTTCCAGAATAATGCCATGAAATTAATAACTTGAAATCTGCAACTGAAAGAGTATTTCGCTATCAGTATGAAAAAGACCATGAAGGCTCTTTAATGCATGTAACTCATGTTTATCAACATTCTTCAGCACATTTAAATATTCAAGATACCCAAGTAAAAAAGGACTTTATAAGATATAAAGCCCTTTTCCCTACGCATTATTTAACACTGTGCAACAGCAATTAGTTCACCACAAACTTCTGTAATTCACCCACACTATCAGCTTCAAATAGACAGTTGCCTAACTCATCGCAATGTATATATTGGTTTTTATAAGCAATGCTAAAGAAATCTGTCCCTTTCTTAATCACCAAAGGGCTCATATCAGAACTTAAAGCTTCATCATGTTTAATCAGCTTGGTCACACGGCGATCATTCATGCAGATGAGATAAGTTTGTTTTTTAATCTCAATTTCAGCTAAGCCACTATTTTCTACATGCAATGGAATAATGTATTTTCCATTCACATCAATCACATGCTGATCATAACTTTCCAGCTTTTGAGTGATCACATTAAAAACCAACACTTTTCCAAAACTATCATGCAGCTGTGTTTTGTTTTCAAAAGGCAAGTGAATGGAAATACCCAATTTTTGCAGATCTTGCTCATCAACACGCTTATTGGTCAATAAAATGCGCGTAATCGTTTGCTTTAAACTCGCATCAAAAAAAGTACTGTCCAATTGCAAATCAATGGTCTTCAGAATTTTACCCAAAGCTTCATTATGCGTACCCAACAAATGAGCAATCACACTGCGGTAATAAAATTTACTGTTCTTTTTGACGGCACGAATCTGTTTGTAAAAATAAGTCTGATCAAACGGACGCTCGATAAAATCATGTAATAGCGCAGAATTTGCCAATACCGCAATAGCATCATGACCGGTATAAGGCAAATGTAGCGTATGTAAATGCGGGATCAGCGGTTTAATCTTGTCATAATGTTCACGGTCTAGATCAAAGTATGGATCGTAGACAATAATATATTCACAATCCGCTACGATGTCTTCCGCTTGAATGCGCATATTGCCATTCAGCTCTTCATCATAGAAATCGGTATAACGACGATCGGTCACTTCTTCTGGATCAATCGAGTATTGCGGCACCATAGCCACAACACGATTCATATTAAAGGCTTTCGCATACTTAATCGCTGCATAGCCCCCCATAGAACCACCATAAGAGACAATGTTTCTAAACTGAGCCAAAATCGGTTGAATCGCGGCTAAAACACCAAGCATGCTTACTGCTGGGAACCATGACTTTTGTTTAGGCATAATACCAATAACGCTATATTCATATTTACTTAATGATTTTTCTGCATTAATGGAATTACCTTTTGCACGTGTAATTAAATCACCAAAAGATAAAACTAAAGTTTCAGATGTTCCTTTTAAATAAATTGCTCTAATGTGTTCATCTTCAAATACTATCTGCTTGTCCATTGCAATTCCGAAAAAAGGTTCTCATAACTTTGTATGCAAAATGAATCAATTGTTCACTTGCCTATAGATTGCAGCAAGTGTCATATTTTATAGATACTCTTCAGATAAAAAAGCGCAAAATATGACACATTCATTGCATCCTGCCGCACAACATGGATTTAGTTCCGCTGCTAAACTCTATCAAGATGTTCGACCTAATTATCCGCAAGACATTATCGTATGGTTGACTCAGGATTTACAATTAAACGAACAATCTAAAGTGATTGACTTGGGCGCTGGTACAGGTAAATTTTTAGACTACCTAAAACAAGCAACGGCCAATATCGTGGCCGTAGAACCAATAGCAGAAATGCTAGAGCAATTGAAAATAGTACATCCTGATGTACAGACACAACAAGCCTTTAGCCATCAAATTCTACTCAACTCCAACAGTATTGATGCTATTTTATGCGCTCAGTCCTTCCATTGGTTTGCCAATAACGAAACGCTCACTGAAATTCATCGTTTGCTTAAGCCAGATGGTCACTTAGGTTTAGTTTGGAATCAACGTGATGAAAGCGTCGATTGGGTTAAAGCTTTAGCAGACTTTATTGCAGAATACGAAACAGATACGCCTCGTTTTCATAGTCAAGAATGGCAAAAAGTATTCCTTGACCAAAAGTTATTTAAACTTGAAAACGAAAAGAAGTTTAGCCATCATCAAACTGGTTCGGTTGAAAATGTCGTGAGTAAGCGATTATTATCAACCAGTTTTATTGCTGCCATGCCTGAACAGAAACAGCTAGAATTAAAATTGAAATTTGAGGACATTGTTGAGCAATTTACAGGAAAGAAAGCTCAAGATGAAATCTCATTTCCTTACCAAACCTATGCGTATCACTACCAAAAAATGTTTAAATTTTCAGATTGCCGAAAGAATTGAAAAAACCCAAGACTGATGATTCTAGATAAGGAAGAGCTGATGACGAGTTTAAAAATACCTACCCGATTAATAAGTATCACGCTGATCAGTTCATTGCTTTTGATTGCATGCTCAGACACGAAAGATCAGAGTTCAAAACAAGCCAAAGAATCCAACGATCCATCAAGTGAGTTGCAAGAACAACTCAAAGCTAAACCGATCAAAACCTTTAGCAGTACTGTGCATGATGCTCAGGATATCGCGCTCTTGAAAGAGTATGAACTAAACTTTAATTCACTCAGTACTGATTTAGAGAATGAACTTATTCAATTAAAAAAAGACGGTAATTTAACCGAAGAAATGAACAGTCAAAGAAAGCGTGACTTGATCCAATCTTCTTTAAATATGCTCAAAGACTTAGATTTGAAAACCGAACAAGGGCGATATATTCAAGGACTGTATTATCAATATTGGGAGAGTCAGACTCAGGTGTATGATGAGCTTACTCAATCTAATGATGGTGAGTTGCAAAATCCAACCGATACGCTAAAAAATATGAGTGATTACTACACCGCACAAGCACAGCTAGAGCACTGGAGCTCTGTTACTCCATAAACTCTAACTGCACTAAAAACCGTCGATAAGCATAAGATGAGATTTGAGTGTCTTTTAGTACAATCACTGATTCTCAAACTCGGTCACTCTTTCTCAATCGTTTAATCTCAATCGTTTAATCTCAATCATTTAATCTGAATCATTGAGTCATGTGGTTATGTGTCACGAAATCCGAATACGGCACTGCCACTGTTGCTGAGCTTGCTTATTCGGTTCCCATGAACGCGCATAAACCAACTCAATCAGCTCTTGACCTGGTTTTTCAGCTTTAAAGCGGAAAGATTTCTCACCACCTACGCCAACCATGCCCTCTTCGGCTTCAGTTTGCAGATAACTTTCTTCAACTTTAAATAATTTTAACGGTTGTAATAGCTGCCATTGAAAGCCTGTAGACGGATTTTCACTGGCATTAAAAACCAATGTTTCACCGACTTTCATAACCATCAAAGCGGGACATTTCTGGTTCAAAGTATAGTGATGTATTTTTCCTTCAGTTTGAGGCGTAGAACTTTGACATCCAACCAAAATCAGCCCTCCAAACAGGATTGTCATGCAAAATAAATTTTTCATTTTGATTGCTCTGTCGTTTTTTTAAATACCGTTTCAACCACACAACATCATTGAGCCATTGTGTCGTTTTTCTTCCATGTCGGCGCAGTTATAACATATCACCATAAAAGCCACAGCTCAAATCCCACTCATGAATATGAGATTTGAACACACTAAATTTAATAAAAATATTTTAAATTCAGATAGATTAGCGAAGGACTATTCCTGTTTCAATTCTTGTATCTACTATTAAATGTATAAATAATCGCAATCAAAATGAGTGATTAAATATTTTGTTTTTCAACCCATTTAATTGAATCTACACGAATTAATTTACACGCACCATCTCCAATGCCATTCCAATCTAAAGCAGATTTCCAGACTAAGTCTTTGGCATTAATTTGTACCAAATCCCCTTCGATTTGAACCAAATCACCGCGTTTTACTTGCTTAATTTTTTGCGCAATTTCAGGATTGGCAGGAATAATGTGCATATTACTCACCAATTGAGTCGCCAGTTTTGGTGGAATAGGTGGTTTTGCCATTTTCCAATTCAGATAACGATCATATTGGTTGATTGAAATTTGACGAGCAATTTCAGGCTCGGTAAAAATTCCTCTTGTTACAGCATAATCAATAGGTGAAAATTGTGCTTGAGCATCATTAGTATATTCTTTTGAACCTAATATACGGAACTCACCTTTAAAAGATTCAAGCACAGAAATTTTTTGTTCTGCTGAAACTGGAGCTAAACCTTTGGCGATATTAAAATTCGTGGCATCCGAAGCATGCGTATATAAAGCACTACTTGCCAAAAATGCAGCAAAGAATAATTTTTTCAATGTTAAGCCCCTTAATTTAAAACTATGAATAATATAAAGCTAAATGCTTAAGTGAAAATTAAGAAAAGGTAACAATATATCGTTAATTCGTCATTTTTTGTCTTTAGCATTTTTAAAGTATAGTTTTTAAATCTTTTTTAGCTTTTTTAAAATGGGGTTGAATCACAATTTACAGTAACAAAAAAACAGAATATCTATTTATAAATATTTTGATCATGACGTGGATCAATAGACTTCTTTCATCATTCATTTTACAGAACAAACTTAGCACCAATATTTCCCTTTCCTCTCCTTCTTCGAGATGAAGAAGGCATTTTGTAATCGATATTCGCTGTTTAACAATTTATCCCTGTTTATTATCCCTGATTAATAATCTATTCATGCTTAATAATTTTTTTGACCTATAAAAGAAATCGAATAAAAGAATATTTTAAGCAAAATTTCAATATTAATTTTTAATTCAGTCTGCATCTAAATCAATTCGAATGGTTTCAAAACGCACGCGTCCATCGCGAATCGCTTGTGCAATTGCCATTTGCCCTTTGGTGAGTCTTGCTCCTCCACTTTTAATGTCGATCAGTACCACATTGATATCTTCGGCTAAGCCATCACCATCTCTAAAGTCACTATAACCGTCGAAAACCACGTAATCGATAGGATCCCCTAAGAACTTGGCATCACTCGGCAAATATTGGAACTCAGGCATGATCGGTGCCATTTGTTCAGCCATTTTACCTTTAAGAACGGCACGACTGGTATTGACGCTACGCTTTTGTGCCAGGATTAAACTTTCGCGATGTTCCATTTCAAGTTCAGCAATATATTGCTCATATTCTGCTTTGATTCTGCCATTTCGTGTACTTGATAAAACAATAGTCGTTATTACGATTCCAATACATGCACCAATGAGCATTGCCATCCAAATGGACATTCAGACTTCTCTTAAAATAAATTCCACCCAATTTAAACAAGATCTAGTCTTTTGTCATGTATATGCGTTTTACAATGAAAAAATGCTAAGCTACAAAATAGACTTCCATTGTATATTCATAAAATTGTAGGCTCATGAAAACCATATTGATTGCAAACCAAAAAGGTGGCTGTGGTAAGACTGTTACAGCAATAACACTTGCAACAGCACTTGCCCAAAAAGGATATAAAGTCGCTTTAGCGGATGCAGACAATCAAAAGTCGGCGTTGCAATGGCTCAAACAACGGCCAAAAGATGCAACCGAAATTCAAAGCTTGGATTGGCGTCATGAAAAATCAATTGGCGAAGCGCCTAAAAATATTCAATATTTAATTATCGATGCGCCGGGTGCCTTAACGGATGAACATGCTGAACAGTTAATCAGTGAATGTCATGCCGTGGTCACGCCTTTACAGCCTTCGTTTTTTGATATTGACAGCACTAAACGGTTCCTAAAGCATATTCAGGATATTAAAAGAATTCGTAAGGGAAAAGTTGATGTGTTTTTATTGGCCAATCGCGTTAAACCCTCAGGTGCCAGTGCAAAAGATATTCAACAATTTTTTGCCAAAATTGATCAACAACCGGTCGCTTGGGTTTCAGAGCGTGCAGCTTACGGCACATTGGCAATGCAAGGTTTAAGCGTCTTTGATAAAAATCAAAAAATGTACTTAGCAATACAACAACAATGGCAACCTTTATTAGATGCTTTAATTGAAGATCCAAGTGATTGGTTTTAACATCGAAGTGACTGTATGTCATAAGATAAGCACTTTTTTAGAAATTCATATATGATGAAAACCCATTCAAAAATGATTTTCTAGAAAAGAGTTTTCATTTCATTGAATATCAAAAAATAGATTAGAGATATTAGTGCAAGATTTTAATCCGATATTACAACGTGCTCTTTTATTT